>NZ_JBEOVU010000015.1:0-173244 GCF_040295685.1 Streptomyces sp. NPDC002734 | reverse complement strand
CCGCGAGATCTTCCGCTCCTGGCGCGAGGGCACCGTCATCCGCTCCTGGCTGCTGGACCTGGCCGTCAACGCCCTCGACGAGGACGAGCACCTGGGCAAGCTGCGCGGCTTCGCCCAGGACTCCGGCGAGGGCCGCTGGACGGTCGAGGCGGCCATCGACAACGCCGTCCCGCTGCCCGCCATCACCGCCTCCCTCTTCGCCCGCTTCGCCTCCCGTCAGGAGGACTCCCCGCAGATGAAGATGATCGCCGCCCTGCGCAACCAGTTCGGCGGCCACGCGGTCACGCAGAAGTAGTCCGCAGCACGACGGGGCCCCGCCCGCAAGCGGGGCAGGGCCCCGGCACCGCCTAGCAGTTCCACGCCGGGGAGGTCGGCGCCCGCCCATGCATGTCACGCATCTCTCGCTGGCCGACTTCCGCTCGTACGCCCGGGCCGAGGTCGCTCTCGGCCCGGGCGTCACGGCGTTCGTGGGTCCCAACGGGCAGGGCAAGACGAACCTGGTCGAGGCCGTCGGCTACCTGGCGACGCTGGGCAGCCACCGGGTCTCCTCGGACGCCCCGCTGGTGCGGATGGGCGCCGAGCGGGCGATCGTGCGGGCCCAGGTGCGGCAGGGCGAGCGGCAGCAACTGGTCGAGCTGGAGCTCAACCCGGGCCGCGCCAACCGGGCCCGGATCAACCGGTCCTCGCAGGTCAGGCCCCGTGACGTGCTGGGCATCCTGCGCACCGTGCTGTTCGCGCCGGAGGACCTCGCGCTGGTCAAGGGCGACCCCGGGGAGCGGCGGCGGTTCCTGGACGAGCTGGTCACCGCGCGCTCCCCTCGGATGGCGGGCGTCCGGTCCGACTACGAGCGGGTGCTCAAGCAGCGCAACACCCTGCTGAAGTCGGCGGCGCTGGCCCGCCGCCACGGTGGGCGGAACATGGACATGTCGACGCTGGACATCTGGGACCAGCACCTGGCCCAGGTCGGCGCCGAGCTGCTGGCGCAGCGGCTGGATCTGATCGCGGTGCTGCAGCCGCTGGCCGACAAGGCGTACGAGCAGCTGGCGCCGGGCGGGGGCCCGGTCGCCCTGGAGTACAAGGCGTCCGCCCCCGGAGAGGGGCACACCCGTGAGGAGCTGTACCCGCAGCTGCTGGCGGCGCTGGAGGGCGTCCGCAAGCAGGAGATCGAGCGCGGGGTGACGCTGGCCGGGCCGCACCGGGACGACCTCGTGCTGCGGCTGGGCCGGCTGCCGGCGAAGGGGTACGCGTCGCACGGGGAGTCCTGGTCGTACGCGCTGGCGCTGCGGCTGGCCTCGTACGAGCTGCTGCGGACGGAGGGCAACGAGCCGGTGCTGATCCTGGACGACGTCTTCGCCGAACTCGACGCGCGGCGTCGGGACCGGCTCGCGGAGCTGGTGGCTCCGGCGGAGCAGGTGATGGTGACGGCGGCGGTGGACGAGGACGTGCCGTCCGCGTTGACCGGGGCGCGGTTCCGGGTCGCCGACGGGACGGTGGAGCGGGCGTGACGACGGGTGCGGGCACGGGAGGATCCGGCGGGACCGTGGGTTCCGGCGCGAACGGTGCGGCCGCGAACGGTGCGGCCGCCGGTGGCGGGGCAGCGGGCGCGGGGCAGCCGTCCGGGGTGGACCTCGCCCGGGTGGCGCTGCGGGCCGCCCGGGAGCAGGCGCGCGCCCGGGGCGAGGCGACGCGGCAGACCAAGGGCGCGGGTGCGGGGCGACGGGGGGCGCGGTCCGGTTCACGGGGCGACGGCCGCGATCCGATGGCGCTGGGCGCGGCGATCAACCGACTGGTGACCGAACGGGGCTGGGAGCGGCCGGCGGCGGTCGGCGGGGTCATGGGGCGGTGGCCGCAGATCGTCGGCGACGACGTGGCCAACCACTGTTCGCCGGAGCGGTACGACGAGGACGGGCGCGAGCTGGTGGTGCGGTGCGACTCGTCGGCGTGGGCGGCGAACCTGCGGTTGCTGGCGCCGCAGTTGGTGGCGCGGCTGAACGCGGATCTCGGGCACGGGACGGTGCGGGTGATCAAGGTGCTGGGGCCCGCGGGGGCGGTGCGTCCCCGGTACGGCCCGTTGCGCGCGTCCGGGAGCCGCGGCACCCACGACTGGTGACCGTTCCCTCCGCGGGGGCGGTGGCTTCGCGGGGCTGAAACCCGGGTGGACAGCACCCTCTGTCCCCCGACCCGCCCCCTTCCCGGAGGGCTTACGTTCCGCGGAGCGAGCCGTCCCGTGCGTACGCGGCGCCTGCGCCCACCCGTGCCGCCCAGCGGCACGATTGCCCGCAGGGAGGGCGGGGCGCAGGGTGCCCACAAGCGGAGTGACGGCCCCCGCCGCCGTTCAGGCATGCCCCGCGCCGGCCGGGAAAACAGGGCTGGGGCGGGTGTTCGAAGGGTGGGGTGCTGAAGGTGACCTTCCGGTAGCCATGGGTTGACAAGGCAAAGCGCTGAGTGCCGCTGTGAGGCTCTTGGAGCCCCGCCCCGTATATGGGGAGTCGGTCCGGTCCGGTTCAGGGCGGCACATGCGAACTGAGGTGCCCGCAACGGCCCATCAGTGTCGGCGCTAGCGGTAGACTGGAGCGCAATCCCGCCCCACTTGTGGGACACACACCGAGCAACGCTGATCCAGGTTGAAAACCGCTACATGCCGCAGCCGCTCCGGTCGCCAGGTCATCGGCCGCGAGTACGGCTTGTGCTGTGCCAGAAAGGGCGCTTCGTGGCCGATTCCGGCAACCCCAACGAGAACATCCCGTCCAACGACGCCGCCGCAGCAGCCGGGGGCGAATCGTCCTCGTACGACGCGAGCGCCATCTCCGTGCTCGAAGGGCTGGACGCGGTCCGCAAGCGGCCCGGCATGTACATCGGCTCGACCGGTGAGCGTGGCCTGCACCACATGGTGCAGGAGGTCGTGGACAACTCCGTCGACGAGGCGCTGGCCGGCCACGCGGACACCATCGAGGTGACGATCCTCCCCGACGGCGGCGTCCGCTGCGTCGACAACGGCCGTGGCATCCCCGTCGGCATCGTGCCGGGCCAGGGGAAGCCGGCCGTCGAGGTCGTGCTCACCGTCCTGCACGCGGGCGGCAAGTTCGGAGGCGGCGGCTACGCCGTCTCCGGTGGTCTGCACGGCGTCGGCGTCTCCGTCGTGAACGCCCTGTCCACCCGGGTCTCCGTCGAGGTGAAGACCGACGGCTTCGTGTGGACGCAGGACTACAAGGCGGGCGTGCCGACGGCGCCGCTGGCCAAGGGCGAGCCGACCGAGGAGACGGGCACCTCGGTCACCTTCTGGGCGGACCCGGACATCTTCGAGACCACGGAGTACTCGTTCGAGACCCTCTCCCGCCGGTTCCAGGAGATGGCGTTCCTCAACAAGGGGATCTCCATCAGCCTGACCGACGAGCGCGAGACCGCGAAGGCCACGGCCGGCGCGGACGAGGCGGGCGCGGACGCGAAGCCCGAGGTCAAGACCGTCACGTACAAGTACGACGGCGGCATCGTCGACTTCGTGAAGTACCTCAACTCCCGCAAGGGCGAGATGGTCCACCCGACCGTCATCGACATCGAGGCCGAGGACAAGGAGCGTCAGCTCTCCCTCGAGGTCGCGATGCAGTGGAACGGCGGCTACAGCGAGGGCGTCTACTCCTTCGCCAACGTCATCCACACCCATGAGGGCGGTACCCACGAGGAGGGCTTCCGCGCCGCGCTGACCACGCTGATCAACAAGTACGCGCGCGACAAGAAGCTGCTCCGCGAGAAGGACGACAACCTCACCGGTGACGACATCCGCGAGGGTCTGACCGCGATCATCTCGGTCAAGCTGGGCGAGCCGCAGTTCGAGGGCCAGACCAAGACCAAGCTGGGCAACACCGAGGTCAAGACCTTCGTCCAGCGCGTGGTGCACGAGCACCTCACGGACTGGCTGGACCGCAACCCCAACGAGGCCGCGGACATCATCCGCAAGGGCATCCAGGCCGCGACGGCCCGGGTCGCCGCCCGCAAGGCGCGCGACCTGACCCGCCGCAAGGGTCTGCTGGAGTCGGCCTCGCTGCCGGGCAAGCTGGCCGACTGCCAGTCCAACGACCCGGTCAAGTGCGAGATCTTCATCGTCGAGGGCGACTCCGCCGGCGGCTCCGCCAAGTCCGGCCGGAACCCGCAGTACCAGGCGATCCTCCCGATCCGAGGCAAGATCCTCAACGTCGAGAAGGCGCGGATCGACAAGATCCTGCAGAACCAGGAGATCCAGGCGCTGATCTCCGCCTTCGGCACCGGCGTGCACGAGGACTTCGACATCTCCAAGCTCCGCTATCACAAGATCATCCTCATGGCGGACGCCGACGTCGACGGCCAGCACATCAACACGCTGCTGCTGACCTTCCTGTTCCGCTTCATGCGGCCGCTGGTGGAGGCCGGTCACGTCTTCCTCTCCCGTCCGCCGCTGTACAAGATCAAGTGGGGCCGGGACGACTTCGAGTACGCCTACTCCGACCGCGAGCGCGACGCCCTGATCGAGCTCGGCCGCAGCAACGGCAAGCGGATCAAGGACGACTCGGTGCAGCGCTTCAAGGGTCTCGGCGAGATGAACGCCGAGGAGCTGCGGATCACGACCATGGACCAGGAGCACCGGGTCCTCGGCCAGGTCACCCTCGACGACGCCGCCCAGGCCGACGACCTGTTCTCGGTCCTCATGGGCGAGGACGTCGAGGCCCGCCGCGCCTTCATCCAGCGCAACGCCAAGGACGTCCGCTTCCTCGACATCTGAGTCGGTCACTGCTGCCCCGAGCAGCCGAGCAATCGCTGACCGCACCAGGAAGGATCTTCACCAGCAATGGCCGACGAGAACACTCCCGTCACTCCTGACCCCGAGCCCGCCGAGGGCGCCGCGACGCCGGTCGCCCCCGTGGTCGCCGACGACGAGATCGCGATGCGCATCGAGCCGGTCGGGCTCGAGACGGAGATGCAGCGCTCGTACCTCGACTACGCGATGTCCGTCATCGTCTCGCGTGCGCTGCCGGACGTCCGGGACGGCCTCAAGCCCGTCCACCGGCGTGTGCTGTACGCCATGTACGACGGCGGCTACCGGCCCGAGAAGGGCTTCTACAAGTGCGCCCGCGTCGTCGGCGACGTGATGGGCAACTACCACCCGCACGGCGACTCCTCCATCTACGACGCCCTGGTCCGCCTGGCCCAGCCGTGGTCGATGCGGATGCCGCTGGTCGACTCCAACGGCAACTTCGGTTCCCCGGGCAACGACCCGGCCGCGGCCATGCGGTACACCGAGTGCAAGATGGCGCCGTTGTCGATGGAGATGGTCCGCGACATCGACGAGGAGACCGTCGACTTCACGGACAACTACGACGGCCGCTCCCAGGAGCCGACCGTCCTGCCGTCCCGCTTCCCGAACCTGCTGATCAACGGCTCGGCCGGCATCGCGGTCGGCATGGCGACCAACATCCCGCCGCACAACCTGCGCGAGGTCGCCGCCGGCGCCCAGTGGTACCTGGAGAACCCGGAGGCCTCCCAGGAGGACCTCCTGGACGCCCTGCTGGAGCGCATCAAGGGCCCCGACTTCCCGACCGGCGCCCTGGTGGTGGGCCGCAAGGGCATCGAGGAGGCCTACCGGACCGGCCGCGGCTCGATCACCATGCGCGCGGTGGTCGAGGTCGAGGAGATCCAGAACCGCCAGTGCCTGGTCGTCACCGAGCTGCCCTACCAGGTCAACCCTGACAACCTGGCCCAGCGGATCGCCGACCTGGTCAAGGACGGCAAGATCGGTGGCATCGCCGACGTCCGCGACGAGACCTCCTCGCGCACCGGCCAGCGCCTGGTCATCGTGCTCAAGCGGGACGCGGTCGCCAAGGTCGTCCTCAACAACCTGTACAAGCACACCGACCTTCAGACCAACTTCGGCGCCAACATGCTGGCCCTGGTCGACGGCGTGCCGCGCACCCTCTCGCTGGACGCGTTCATCCGGCACTGGGTGACGCACCAGATCGAGGTCATCGTCCGCCGCACCAAGTTCCGGCTGCGCAAGGCGGAGGAGCGCGCCCACATCCTGCGCGGTCTGCTCAAGGCCCTGGACGCGATCGACGAGGTCATCGCCCTGATCCGCCGCAGCGACACGGTGGACGTGGCCCGTGGCGGCCTGATGAGCCTGCTGGAGATCGACGAGATCCAGGCCAACGCGATCCTGGAGATGCAGCTCCGCCGGCTCGCCGCCCTGGAGCGCCAGAAGATCATCCAGGAGCACGACGAGCTCCAGGCGAAGATCAACGAGTACAACGAGATCCTCGGCTCGCCGGTCCGCCAGCGCGGCATCGTCAGCGAGGAGCTGGCGGCGATCGTCGAGAAGTTCGGCGACGACCGCAAGAGCGCCCTGGTGCCCTACGACGGCGACATGTCCATCGAGGACCTGATCGCCGAGGAGGACATCGTCGTCACGGTCACCCGCGGCGGCTACATCAAGCGCACCAAGACGGTGGACTACCGCGCCCAGAAGCGCGGCGGCAAGGGCGTGCGGGGCACGAAGCTCAAGGAAGACGACATCGTCGACCACTTCTTCGTCTCCACCACCCACCACTGGCTGCTGTTCTTCACCACCAAGGGCCGGGTCTACCGGGTCAAGGGGTACGAGCTGCCGGACGCCGGCCGGGACGCCCGCGGCCAGCACGTCGCCAACCTGCTGGCCTTCCAGCCGGACGAGCAGATCGCCGGCATCCGCGCGATCCGCGACTACGAGGTGGCCCCGTACCTGGTGCTCGCCACCAAGAGCGGCCTGGTGAAGAAGACCTCGCTGAAGGACTACGACTCCCCGCGTTCCGGCGGCGTCATCGCGATCAACCTCCGCCAGATGGAGGACGGCACCGACGACGAGCTGATCGGCGCCGAGCTGGTCTCGCCCGACGACGACCTGCTCCTCATCAGCAGGAAGGCCCAGTCCCTGCGGTTCACCGCGACGGACGACTCGCTGCGCCCGATGGGCCGCGCGACCTCCGGCGTGAAGGGCATGAGCTTCCGTGAGGGCGACCAGCTGCTCTCGATGAATGTCGTGCGACCGGGTACGTTCGTCTTCACCGCGACCGACGGCGGGTACGGCAAGCGGACCGCCGTCGAGGAATACCGGGTGCAGGGCCGTGGCGGTCTGGGCATCAAGGCTGCCAAGATCGTCGAGGACCGCGGGTCGCTCGTCGGCGCGCTGGTGGTGGAGGAGAGCGACGAGATCCTCGCCATCACGCAGGCCGGCGGCGTGATCCGCACCCGGGTGAGCGAGGTCAGGGAAACCGGCCGTGACACCATGGGCGTCCAGCTGATCAACCTGGGCAAGCGTGACGCGGTGGTCGGCATCGCGCGCAACGCCGAGGCGGGCCGCGAGGCGGAGGAGGTCGACGGCGACATCGTCGTCGACGAGGCCGCCGAGACCACGGAGGGCGCCGGATCCACGGCGTTCGACGCAACGGACGCTGAGGCCGGGACGACCGGCGCGGACGAGGGTGAGTCGCCCTCGGCCGAGTAGGCACGAGGAGTGAGACGAGCGTGAACGGAGCCACGGGCGCCGGACCGACCGGTGGGGAGACCGACGGCGGCGGCCGTGGCTCCTTCGCGCAGCAGACCCAGGCCCCGTCGCAGAAGGCGGCGGAGGCCCATCAGACCCATGGATCCCAGGGGGGAACCGTGACCCAGCCCACCCAGCCCTACGAGCAGCCCGGCCGGGCCCAGGCGCAGGGGCGTCCCGAGGTGACGCCGCTGCCGACGTCGCCGCTGCCCGGGGAGCGGCAGGGGCAGCAGGGCTCCGCGGGCCCGTACCACCCGCCGCACGCCTACGAGGCGGGCGCGGTGTCGGCGCCTCCGGCCGGTGCGGTGCGCAGGCCGCGGACCGGCGCCAAGCCGGTGCCGCGCACCCGCAAGGCGCGGCTGCGGGTCGCGAGGACCGACCCGTGGTCGGTGATGAAGGTCAGCTTCCTGCTGTCCATCGCCCTGGGCATCTGCACGGTGGTCGCGGCGGCGGTGCTGTGGCTGGTCATGGACGCGATGGGCGTCTTCGCCACGGTCGGCGGGACCATCGCGGAGGCGACGGGCTCCGAGGGGTCCAACGGCTTCGACCTGCAGGGCTTCCTGTCGCTGCCGAACGTGCTGATGTTCACCGCGGTGATCGCGGTGGTCGACGTGGTGCTGATGACGGCGCTGGCGACGCTGGGCGCCTTCATCTACAACCTGTCCGCCGGCTTCGTCGGCGGCGTCGAGCTGACGCTCGCCGAGGACGAGTAGGGCCTCCTGGAGATCGGGCGCTCCGGGCTGCGGATACCGATTTTGGGAGTTCGCATGTCGTGCGCTAATCTTCAGGAGTCAGCGCGCGGGACACACACCGCAGAGCGCGGCGGGGCTATAGCTCAGTTGGTTAGAGCGCATCCCTGATAAGGATGAGGCCACAGGTTCAAATCCTGTTAGCCCCACAGACACTGAAGACCCTCGGTCCACCGGACCGGGGGTCTTCTGCGATTCCGGGGTGTGCCGACCGCCACCGGGGGCCACTGCGGGCGGGCACGGGGAAACGCCGCCGGCCCGCCTGGTGAGGGCGGGCTCGAGACGGCGTGGTGCGGGGGCGCGGCCGCGACGGGAGTGACGTGCGGGGCGTGCGTGACTGAGGGATGTGCGGGGCGGGTAGGAGCGCGGCCCGCAGTGTGGTTCGTGGCGCGGACCGAGGTGCGGTGGGGCGTGCTCCGGCGCGGTGCGGGAGGAGCGGGGCGGAGCAGGCGCTGATCGGGGCCGTTGGAGGTGGGCCGGTGGCGGTGCGGGGTCGCTCGCGGCTGTTCGCTGCGGTCAGGGGCGGTGCCACGGGGTGATCGCCTCGACGATGGCTGTGGCTGTGGAGAGGCGGGGCGGCCGTGCTGTCGGGGTGCGGGCCGGTCGCGTTGTGCGGGCGTTGCATGCCGAGCGGCAGGTGTTCGCAGGGCGCTTGGGGGCGGCGGTTCCCGCTCGGTGAGCCGTGCGGGCGGTGTGGGCGCAGCGAGCCGCGTGCGGGGTGGATCCCGGGCGGGCCGTGCAGGCTGTCCGGGCCTCGGGGGTGGGGTGGAGTGTGCCGGCCTTGGGAGTGAGGCGGAGTGTGCCGGCCGTGCGGGTGGGGCGGAGTGTGCGGGCCGTGCGGGGTCCCGGGGAGGCCGCCTGACGGGACGCCGGGTTGGTGGGGAGGGCGCGCGGTGGTCGCGGCGCTGAGGGGGAGGTGTATGGCCGGCTCCTGCTCGAGGGGGTCGGCCAGGAGGTCGGTGGCGTCGCGGCGCGGTGCGGTGTCCGAGGCGGCGGAGGGGGCCGTGGGGAGCGCGGCGGGGACCAGCAGGCCGACGCCGCCGGTGGAGCCGGAGCGGCTGTGCGGGGAGCCGCCGTGGGCCTCCGCGAGGATGCGCTGCTTCATCGTGGGCGGAAGGGCCCGGTCCGCCGGCCAGAGCCCGCTCCCGGCGGTCTGCCGGGGGATCGCGGCGGTGGCGGTCACCCCCGCCGTGGCCCGCGCCGTGGCCCGCAGGCCGGCTCGTGTCGTCCCGGCCGAGCGGATCGTCGCGGCGTGCGTCCGGCCGCCGTTGCCGCCGCGGCGTCCGCCGTTGCGCGCGGGCCCGCTCTGCGGTACCGCCGCCGCGGACGTCGTGGACACGAGCCCCAGCGCCGTGAACAGCGCGAGGAACGCGGACACCAGCACCTGCCACAGCTTCCTGACCTGGGTTCCGGTCATGGATGACCTCACATTCGGGTTGGGCGATTTGCGTACTTTCCTCATGATGTGTATGCGCAGCCCGATGCGTGGGACCCTCGCCCATGGCGCGTCGATGGTCCGATGAACACCACCCGGACGGACGCACGGCCGGTGAGGAACCCCGAGGAGCTTGGGGAGGAACCCCCGGCGCGCGGGCGCGCCGGTGCGATCACCCGGTGATCTGAAGCGCCCCGCAGGGCAGTTGGGAGCCCACCCCTAGGTCACCGTTCGGTATCGGCCGGTGTGTATAGTCGGGCGCCTAGAGGTCTCCCTACGTCAACGAAAGACGAGGTCGCGCGGTGAAGAAGCTTCTCCTGGTCGCCCTGGCCGCCATCGGCGGTCTCCTCGTGTACCGCCAGATCCAGGCGGACCGCGCCGAGCAGGACCTGTGGACGGAGGCCACCGACTCCGTGCCCAGCGGTTCCTGAGGGCGGCAGTCGCCGAAACCACGCGAAAACCCCGGCCGCCCGAAGGCGACCGGGGTTTCGTGCTGTCGGGGCCGGCGCTCGGCCGGTCCCGCGCCCAGCTCTTCTCAGCTCTGGTGGACCTGATAGTGCGCGACCGCGTCGGCGGTGCGCCCGGCCCCGTACACCTTCAGGAACTCGGCGAGTTCGGGGTGCGTCTCCCCGATCTGTTCGGCGGCCTCGATGATGTCGCCGGCCGCGGCCAGCGAACGCAGGAGACTCTGTATCTCCCGCACCACCCGCTTCACCGTGGGGGCGCCCACCGGCGTCGCCGCCGTCTGCTGGGCGGCCACGCTCAGCATCGAGCCGCCCTGCGACTTCTTGATCTCCTCCATGCGTTCGGCCGCCTCGGCCGCGCTGACGCTGCCGTCGGCGACCTGTGCCGCCAGGTCCTGCAGCAGCCGGACCCGCTGCACCACCGCGGGGTTGCCGATCTTCGCCCGCTGTCCGCTCATCAGCTGCGACAGCATCGGCGCCGACAGCCCGAGCACACCCGCGAGCCGCGCCTGGTTGAGCCCCAGGTCGTCGATCAGCCGTCGGAAGAGCTCCCCCAGAGGCTCTCCGTACCAGTTCCGCTGCAGCTCGCGCGCCCTCGAGGTGGCTTCCTGCTGTGCGGCGTCCATGCGTCTCCCCATCGCTTCCCCATGTACAGGGTTCGCTCGAGCGAACCACGTACCGAATCTTACGGAGGCCCGGAGGCGGCGGGGAGTCGCAGCCGCCCTGGTTGACCAATCCTTTTGCGGGATACCGGGGGTCACCGGGTAGTCTGGTCGTCGGCTCGCACCGGTGGTCGCACCTCCGGGGCGGATGCCGTTGTTGAGGGGCCTTAGCTCAGTTGGTAGAGCGCTGTCTTTGCATGGCAGATGTCAGGGGTTCGACTCCCCTAGGCTCCACTTCTCCCAAGCCCTCCGATCCGCGGAAACGCGGTTTCGGGGGGCTTTGTCACGCCCCACCCGCAGGCCTGCTGGGACCCCGAGAATCCGGGTGTGCCCATTTCCTCGCCCGGGCCTTCCTGACGGCCGGTCAGCGTCCGGGCGATGAGGGAGGGGAAAGAGCTCCCTCCCGGAGCGGGACCGGACCCGGCGACCCGGCGAGGCCCAGCCCCGATGCCCCGGCCCCGGCGCCTCGGCCCCGGCGCCCCACCGCACCCGGGTGTCCCACGGCACCCGTGTCCCGCACCTCGCGGACGGAGGGCGCCCGCGTCAGTCCAGGTTGTACGGCGGTGCTCCCATGACCTCGAACAGCGCGGCCGCGGCGGCCTCGTGCTTCGCGGCCGAGACCGTGTCGCCGAGTGCCCTCGCGGCGCGTGCCATACCGCCCAGCGCGCGTGCCTCCTCGGCCCGGTAGCGGATGGCCGCGGCGAGCTCGTACGCGTGGGAGTGCAGTTGCATGGCGCGCTCGTGGTCGTGTCGTCGCCGGTGGACCCGGCCGACGAGGTTCTCGACCTTCGCCTGGCGGGTCGGGCTGCCGCTCAGCTCGGCGAGCTCGAGCGCCTGCCCGGTGAGACCCGACACCTCGCTCCCGCGGCCCAGGTACTGGGCGACCTGCGCGGACAACGCCAGGACCAGGGCGAAGTCCCCGGGCGGGCTCGCCTCGTCGCACAGGCCACGGGCCCGCTCCAGACAGGTGCGGGCGTCCTCGTACTCGCCCAGGCCGACGTGGGCGAAGGCGAGATCGGTCAGTGCCATCACCCGGTTGCTGCGGTAGTCGACCTGCCGGTGGATCTCCAGGGCTCTCCGCGCCGCCGTGGCGGCCTCACCGTAACGGCCCCACTGTTCGTACAGCGTGCTGAGGATGGTGAGGGTCTCCGCCTGCGAGCGCGGGATGTCCAGTTCATGTTCCAGGGCCATCGCGCGTTCCAGGTGCGGCAGGGCCTCCGCGTGCTGGCCGAGCACCGTCAACAGCAGTCCGATGGTGGACTCGCTGTGCGCCTCGGTGTGCTTCTCGCCCAGCCGTACGGCGATGTCGCGTCCCTCGCTGGTCACCTCGATGCCCTCGTCGAAGTGGCCCAGCTTCCAGCACGCGATTCCCAGGCTCGACAGGCTGGCGCCCAGCAGGGCGAGGTCCTGGACGCGGCGCGCGGCCTTGACCGCGACCTGACTGAGGTGCCTGAAGTCCTCGAAGCGGCCCAGGGCGTTGAGCTGGAAGACGATGTTGCGGGTCAGCCACACGGTGTGGCGGTCCAGGCCGTGTCGTTCGGAGAGGGCCACGGCAGCCGGCAGACTGCCGTGCTCGCGGTCGAACCACGCCGACGCGCGCTCCGGGTCCTGAAGCGGCGGCAGTTCGCCGCCGTACGGGGCAAGGCCGGTGGAGCTGCGCTTGCGGCCCGGGAAGAGCACCTGGCAGGCCTCTTCGGTGACGGTCAGGTAGTAGCCGAGCAGCTGCTCCACCCCCTGGGCGTCGACCTCTTCGGTGGCCGGGCCGCCCTGGCTCTGCGCGAAGTTGCGGACCAAATCGTGGAACCGGTAGAGCCCGATCTCGGGCTGCTCGAGGAGGTGGACGTCCAGCAGGCGCTCCAGGACGGACTCGGCGTCATGGGTGTCCATGCCCAGGAGCGCGGCCGTGGAGTGGACGTCGATGACGGTGCCCGGGTGCAGGCCCAGAAGGCGGAAGGAGGTGCGGTACTCCTCGGCCATCGCCTGGTACGACAGGCGCAGGGTGGCCGCGACACTGCGTTCGCCGGCGCTGAGTTCCTCCAGGCGCCGGGTCTCGTCGTGCAGCCGGTCGGCCAGGTACTGCACGGTCCATCGCGGCCGGTTGCGCAGTCGGGCGGCCACGATGCGCAGCGCGAGCGGGAGCCGGCCGCACAGCTCGACGAGGTCGGCCGAGGCCTTCGGCTCGGCGGCCACCCGCGCCTCGCCGAGCATCTCGGTCAGCAGCTGGGCGCCGTCGTCCTCGGACATGGGGCCGATGGAGATCCACTCGGCGCCGTCCAGGTCGAGCAGTCTGGCCCGGCTGGTGACCAGGACGAGGCAGCCGGGCTCGGCGGGCAGCAGGGGCAGGACCTGACCGACGTCCCTCGCGTTGTCGAGCAGGAGCAGCGTGCGGCGTCCGGCCAGGGTGGACCGCCACAGGGCGGCGCGGCCCTCCAGGTCGTCGGGTATGCGGTCGCCGGGTGTTCCGAGCGCGCGCAACAGGCTGTCGAGAGCGGAGGAGGGCGTCACGGAGGGCTCGCCCGGGGTGTAGCCGCGCAGGTCGATGTGGAGCTGGCCGTCGGGGAAGAGGTCCGCGGCCTGGCGGGCCGCGCGGACCGCCAGGGAGGTCTTGCCGCTGCCGCCCATACCGTCGATCGCGATGAGCGGGGTGTACCCCTCCGACGTTTCGTTCCTGGCCTTGACGTGGTTCAGGAGCGCGGCGAGCTCCTCGTGCCGGCCGGTGAAGTCGGACAGGTCCTGCGGCAGGGTGCAGGGAGCCGCGGCCGGGGTCTCGGCCCCGGCCGTGGACGCCGTGGGGAGGACGGCGGGCGGAGTGATCGGCCGGGGTGACGCCGCGACCGGCCCGGGGGCGGCCAGTTCCGGGGCCTCGTGCAGGATGCCCTCGTACAACTTGGTGAGCTGGGGGCCGGGGTCGATGCCGAGTTCCTCGGCGAGCAGTTCGCGGACCTTGCGGTACTCCTCCATCGCCTCGGCCTGGCGGCCGCCGCGGTACAGGGCCAGCATCAGCAGGCCGCGCAGGGACTCCCGCATCGGGTGCTGCACGATCAGGTCGCGCAGGTCGGCGATCAGTTCGGCGGCCTCCCCGAGTCCGAGACGGAGCTCCAGGTACTGCTCGGCGGCGGCCAGGCGGCGTTCCTCCAGCGCGGTGGCGGCGCCCTCGATCACCCTGCCGCCGGTGCCGGACAGGACAGGACCGCGCCAGAGCGACAGGGCGTGGCGCAGGGCCCTGACGGCGTCGCCGACACGTCCCTCGTGGACGGCGTCCGCGGCCGAGCGCAGGTGGCTGCCGAACTCGATGAGGTCCAGCTGCTCCTCACCGACCGACACCCGGTACCCGGGTCCGTCGGTGATGATCAGGTCGTTGCCGTCAGGGATGCGACGGCGCAGGTGCGCGACGGCCTTGCGGACCTGGTGCGCGGCCGTCGTCGGGGGGACGTCGTCCCACACCGACTCCACCAGTCGCGTCACCGGGACCATCCTGCCCGGTTCGAGCAGCAGGGTGGCCAGTACGCGTTCCTGGACGGCTCCGCCGAGGTGCAGCCGGGAGGGCCCGGACCATCCCTGGAGCGGTCCCAGGACGCCGAACCGCAGTCCTGGCTGTCCGTCTGCCTCCATCATGCCCCCATGACCCCGTCCATTCCTGGCACTGGCATGGACCTGCCGTGATCATAGGCGGCGTGCCTGCCCGACGGGAACGGAACGGTCGCGGTCGGTAACGGACGGGGAACGGTACGGGAAGGGCTCACTCCAGCATCGGTGATGTCGATCGAGGCGTACACCGATCCAAGGGAGAGCAGGACGTGCGGAACAGACCGGCGCGGCTCATCGGATTCCTGACGGCCCTGGTTCCGGCACTCGGCCTGGGGGCCCCGTGGGGTCGTCCGGCGCCGTCGGCCGTGTCCTGACCGCCTGCGCACCCCGTGAGGAAGGAACCTCCATGAGTACTGACACCCGTCCCGCCGGCACCGAGCTGAAAGGAACGATGGAACTGACGGCGGCCATGGTGCTCTCGGGCACCCTGGGCATCTTCGTCGTCGAGTCCGGTGCCTCACCGTTCAACGTCGTCTTCTTCCGGTGCGTCTTCGGCACCATCGCCCTGGGCCTGTACTGCCTGGCGCGCGGGTTCTTCAAGAATCACGGCCTCACCCCGAAGAAGTTCGGCCTGGCGGCTCTCGGAGGCGTCTTCATCGTCTTCAACTGGGCGTTCCTCTTCGAGTCCTACGAGACCACGTCCATCTCCGTCGCCACCGTCGTCTACCACACGCAGCCGTTCTACGTGGTGCTGCTGGGCGCGCTGCTCTTCCGGGACAAGCTGACCGCCGCCAAGTTCGGCTGGCTGGGCGTCGCCTTCGTCGGCCTGGTCCTGGTCGCCGGGGTCTCCCTCTCCGACTTCCAGGACAGCGGCCGGAGCGACTACCTGGTCGGCCTCGGCCAGGCGCTGCTCGCCGCTCTCTTCTACGCCTTCGCCACCGTCATCACCAAGCGGGTGACCGGGGTCAGGCCGCACCTGGTCGCACTGATCCAGGTCCTCCTGGGCATCCCGCTGCTGCTGCCCTTCGCCACCTTCGGCGACATGAGCGGGCTCGGGGCGGACTGGGGCTGGCTGATCGGGCTCGGCGTCATCCACACCTGCCTGATGTACGTCCTGATGTACTCCTCGTACCAGAAGCTGCCCACCCCGAAGATCGCCGTCCTGGCCTTCATCTACCCGGCCGTCGCCATGCTCTGCGACTGGGCCGTGTACGGGCACAGCATCTCGCTGCTCCAGGCGCTGGGCATTCCGCTGATCGTCGCCGCGAGCCTCGGCGTCAACCTCGGCCGGCGGCTCGGGCCGCGCCGCGCCGCGCCGCCGGCCGGCACTCCCGCCGCGGAGACGAAGGCCGCCGGCACGGACGCCGCCCCGGCCCCCGTCGCCGTGTCCACCGCCGCCTCCGCCACCACCCGCACCCGCGAGAAGAGCACGACGGGAGAGTCCCGATGACCCTTGTCACGGACACCTATGGGCGTTCCGCACCCCGTGTCGCCACCGTCGGCGCCACCGGCGCGGTCGGCGGCACCCTGATCGAGCTCCAGGTTCCCTCCTGGAGGCCGTCCACATCGAGTGCCACGAACCGCTGGACCGGGCCCACCGCAGGGCGTCCTGGGGACGTTCCGTGCTTCCGGCCGCCAGCGTGCGCCCCCTGTGCTTCGCCTGATGCGTCCGCTCCCGACCGGTTCGTCCCGTTTGACGTGGGCATGCTTGTGAAATCAGGGTAAAAACGCACTGCGGTGTTTCCCTGTGGAGTACGGTGCCTTCCTGTGCGGTCGTCATGGGGATGGGTCCGCACGCACACCGCGACTCTTGACCAGGGGTCGCGCGGCCTGGGGGGGCGTGTGGATGGCACAGGACGCTCGGACGTCTGCGGACATACGGGACGCGGGCGAGACCCGTACGCGTCGGCAGCGGGATGACCGGCATCGTGAAGAAACGTTCCGTCCTCGTGGCATCGGCCTGCGGGACAAGCCCGGTTGGTATGTGACCACGCTGCTCTGCGTGGATTCCCTGGTTCCGACCGTGACGCTGGCGCCCGTGCTGGAGCAGTCCGGGCAGCCCGCCTCCGGTCTGGTGACCCTCACCTCGACCCTGACCTGGCTCGGCGTGCGCGGAGCGAGACGCCGGTACACCCGTGACGAGGTGGGCGAGTCCCGCGGCGCCGTCCCGGTGCTGCACGACTGGCTCATGACGCTCGGGGTCCTCGCGGTGATCGGGGTCGGCGTCCGGACGGTCGTCGACCCCTTCGTCGTCCTCGCGGCCCTGACGCCGGCCCTGCTGCTCGCGGTGTTCGCCCGGCGGGTGGTCTTCGCGCACCTGGCCCGGGAGCGCCGCGCGGCGCAGGCGGTGCTGCGGGTCCTGGTCGTCGGCGAGGCGCAGGCGCTGCCGGTGGTGATGGGACGTCTCGACTCGCGCACGGACCACCCCTACGCGGTGGTGGGCAGCGTCGCCGTCGGCGGCGAGGCGCCGGGCGCCGAGCGGCTGGACGCGCCCGCCGACCCGGACTCCGGCGCGCGCGCCGGGCGCGTGCTGGTGGACACGGTGCGCCGTCACCGCGCGGACGTGGTGCTGCTGGCGCCGGGGGCCCGGCTCTCCGGGCCGGCCCTGCGGCACCTGGTCTGGGCGCTGCAGGACGCCGAGGTCGAGGTGGCGCTGGCGCCCGGTCTGGTGGAGGTCTCCGACAAGCGGCTGGAGGTCGGCTCGGTGGCCGGCCTGACCGTGCTGAAGGTGGCTCCCCCGCAGGGGCCAGGCGGTGTCCAGCAGAGCCTGAAGGAGGCCCTGGACCGCTGCGGGGCCGCGCTCGGGCTGCTGGTGCTCGCCCCGTTCCTGGCGCTGGTCGCGCTGGCGGTGAAGCTGGACTCGCGGGGTCCCGCGTTCTACCGGCAGCAGCGGATCGGCCGTGACCAGGACGTCTTCGTGATGTGGAAGTTCCGCACCATGGTCGTCGACGCGGACGCCCTCAAGCGCGAGCTGGCGGAGCGCAACGAGAACGACGGGCTGATGTTCAAGATGCGCCGTGATCCGCGGGTGACCCGGGTCGGGCGGCTGCTGCGCCGCACCTCGCTGGACGAGCTGCCGCAGCTGTTCAACGTGCTCATCGGCGACATGTCCCTGGTGGGTCCGCGTCCCCCGCTGCCCGAGGAGGTCGCCGGGTACGACGCGACCGCGCTGCGTCGGCTGCGGGTCAAGCCCGGCATGACGGGGCTGTGGCAGGTCAGCGGCCGGTCGGACCTGTCCTGGGAAGAAACGGTTCAGCTGGACCTGCACTACGTGGACAACTGGTCGTTCGTCAGCGACCTCGACGTGCTCAGCCGTACGCTCCGCGCCGTCGCCGACGGTCGCGGAGCGTACTGAGGGCCCGCGCGGTGCGAGGGCTACGGGGGATGCCGCCCCGCTCAGGCGCGGGAGGAGCCCGCGCCCTCCGACAGCCACCACCGGTAGGTGCCGGCGATGCCGTCGCGCAGCGCGATCGACGGCTTCCAGCCCAGCCCGGTCAGCCGCGACACGTCCAGCAGCTTGCGGGGCGTGCCGTCCGGCTTCGTGGTGTCCCAGCGGATCTCGCCGGAGAAGCCGGTGACCTCGGCGACCGTCTCCGCGAGCGCGCGGATGGTCAGGTCCTCGCCGCAGCCGACGTTGACCGGCTCGTCGCCGTCGTAGGTCTCCAGCAGCCGGACGCAGGCCGAGGCCAGGTCGTCGACGTGCAGGAACTCGCGGCGCGGGGAGCCGGAGCCCCACAGGGTCACGTGGTCCGCGCCCGACGCCTGGGCCTCGTGGAAGCGGCGGATCAGCGCGGGCAGGACGTGCGAGGTCTCCAGGTCGAAGTTGTCGCCGGGCCCGTAGAGGTTGGTGGGCATCGCGCTGATCCAGGAGGCGCCGAACTGGCGGCGGTAGGACTGGACCTGGCAGATGCCGGCGATCTTCGCGAGGGCGTACGGCTCGTTGGTGGGCTCCAGCGGGCCGGTCAGCAGCGCGTCCTCGCGGATGGGCTGCGGGGCGAACTTCGGATAGATGCACGAGGAGCCCAGGAAGAGCAGGCGGCCCACCCCGGCGGCGTGCGCGCCGGAGATCACGCTCAGCTGGATCCGCAGGTTGTCCTCGAGGAACTCGACCGGACGCGTGCTGTTCGCCATGATCCCGCCCACCTTGGCGGCGGCCAGCACGACCGCGTCCGGGCGGGTCTCGGAGAGGTACGCGGCGGTGGCCGCGGCGTCCCGCAGGTCCAGGTCGGCGCGGCCCCGGGTGAGGACCTGGTGGCCGTCGGCGGTGAGCCGGCGGACGACCGCGGAACCGACCAGCCCGCGGTGGCCCGCCACGAATATCCGGGACTGCGGCGCAAGAAGTGTCATGGACCGGATCATGCCAGCAGCCCGCGGGTGATCCCGCGCAATTCAGAAGATTTCCGTACGGATGGTTCGTGTACGGGGCGTGTGACCGAGTACGGGGCGGGGCCGGTCCTCCGGCCCGTCGGGGAGGAAGACCAATCATGAGCAAGACCGCGCTGATCACCGGTGTCACCGGCCAGGACGGCTCGTACCTGGCGGAACTGCTGCTGGAGAAGGGCTACACGGTGCACGGCCTGGTGCGCCGGTCGTCCAGCTTCAACACCGAGCGGATCGACCACATCTACCAGGGCCCCCAGGAGCCCGGCCGGCGCTTCGTGCTGCACCACGCCGACCTCACCGACGGCGTCGCCCTGGTCAACCTGCTGCGCGAGATACAGCCCCGGGAGGTCTACAACCTGGGCGCCCAGTCGCATGTGCGGGTCTCCTTCGACGCCCCGCTGTACACCGGCGACGCCACCGGGCTCGGCTCGCTGAGGCTGCTGGAGGCGGTCCGCGCCGCGGGCATCGAGACCCGCTTCTACCAGGCGTCCTCCTCGGAGATGTTCGGCGCGACGCCGCCTCCGCAGAACGAGGCGACGCCGTTCCACCCGCGCAGCCCGTACGGTGCCGCCAAGGTCTACGCGTACTGGTCCACCGTCAACTACCGTGAGGCGTACGGCATGTACGCGGTCAACGGGATCCTCTTCAACCACGAGTCCCCGCGCCGCGGCGAGACCTTCGTGACCCGGAAGATCACCCGCGCGGTGGCCCGCATCAAGGCGGGGCTGCAGCAGGAGCTCTACCTGGGGAACCTCGACGCCGTCCGCGACTGGGGCTACGCGCCCGAGTACGTGGACGCCATGTGGCGGATGCTCCAGCAGGACGAGCCGACCGACTACGTGGTGGCCACCGGGGTCGCGGCCACGGTGCGCGAGTTCCTGGAGACGGCGTTCGGTCACGCGGGGCTGGACTGGCGCGAGCACGTCCGGTACGACGCCAAGTACGAGCGTCCGAGCGAGGTGGACGCGCTGATCGGCGACGCCTCCAAGGCCGAGGAGATCCTCGGCTGGAAGCCCGAGGTCAGGGTGGAGGAGCTCGCGCGGATCATGGTCGACGCCGACGTCCGTCAGGTGAACGCCGAACTGGCGGGCACCGCGGTGCGCGTCGACCGCTGAGCCGGCCGCCGGTCGCGGGACGTGACCGGCACGGCACACAGGCTCCGGCCGAATCCCGGGGGGACGGGGATCGGCCGGCGCAGGGAGGAACACGCGTCCGGCGGCCCGCCGGACGCGTCAGGGGCGGCCCCAGGGCCGTTTGTTTGGGGGTTCCATGAGAAGAACGAGAGGGCTGAGCGCGGCCCTCGCGACGGTGCTCGCGGCGGGCCTTGCGGTCGCCGTGGCGCCGCAGGCCGGCGCGATCAGCGAGTCGGTCGCCTTCACCGCGGACGATCTGCCCACCTGGCAGACCAACGGCATCGTCTGGGCGCTGGCCCAGGCGGACGGCGTGGTCTTCGCCGGCGGCACCTTCTCCGCGGTGCGTCCCCCCGAGGGGGGAACCGGCAGTGAGCAGCAGGTGGCGAACTTCGTGGCGCTGGACGCCGCGACGGGCGCGCCCACCGACTGCGACCTGTCCTTCACGGTGTCCTCCGGCACCGCCACCGTCCGCGCGATGGCCGTCTCCCCCGATCAGGAGACGCTGTACGTGGGCGGCTACTTCGGCGCGGTCAACGGCACCGCCGTCTCCAGCGTCGCCGCGATCGACATCGAGACCTGCACGCCGCGGACCGGCTTCAACGCCGCCTTCCCGGCGACCGTGCGAGCGCTGGCCGTCACCGACGACACGGTGTACGCGGGCGGCGACTTCACCAGCGTCAACGGCCAGCCGCGCGAGCGCTTCGCCGCCGTCGCCGCGGGCAACGGCTCGCTGCGCCCGTTCGTCGCCGACGTGGACGAGCCCGGCCGGGCCATCGAGGTCACCCCCGACGGGCAGCACGCCCTGATCGGCGGCGACTTCTTCACCGTCAACGGGCAGAACTCGCACGCCCTGGCCGTGGTGGACGCCGCCAGCGGCGACGTCGAGAAGGCGTACCCGACCGGGTTCATCCCGAACACCTCGGTGGTCAAGGACATCGACACCGACGGGACCGGCTTCTACACCGGCAACGAGGGCACCGGCGGCGGCGTGTTCGACGGCCGCATCGCGCTGGACTACGGCACCTTCGACCAGCGCTGGCGCGACACCTGCCTGGGCGCCACCCAGGCCGTGGAGTCCTACGAGGACGTCCTCTACAGCGCCTCGCACGCCCACGACTGCTCCAGCGTCGGCGAGTACCCGGACGGACGGCGCCAGCACTTCCTGGCCCAGCCGACCACCTCCACGGCCAAGCTGGGCTGGTTCCCGGACACCAACGACGGTCTCGGTGAGGGCATCGGCCCGCGCGCCCTCACCATCTCGTCGAAGAACGGCGTCGACTACCTCTGGTCCGGCGGCGAGTTCACCACCGTCAACGGCGCCGCGGCGCAGGGTCTCACCCGGTTCGCCTCCACCGGTGACGTGGGCGCGCCCACCGTCCCGGTGGTCGGTGCGGACGCGGTGGAGCCCGGCAAGGTCAAGGTCCGCTGGCGCACCAGCATGGACGACGACGACAGCCGGCTGATCTACAAGATCTACCGCAACGGCTCGAGCACCCCCGTCGGGACGGTCGAGGCGGACTCCGTCTTCTGGGAGCGTCCGCAGGCCTCCTTCACCGACACCGGCGTGACCCCGGGCTCGACGTACAGCTACCGGGTGACGGCCTCGGACCCGGCGGGCAACACCAGCGCCCTGTCGGCGACCGCGAGCGTCACCGTGCCGAAGACGCCCGAGCCGTACGGCTCGGCGGTGCTGGCGGACGGCCCGAACCTGTACTGGCGCCACGACGAGAAGACCACGCCGTACGTCGGCGACTCCTCGGCCGGCGACCAGAGCGGCGTCATGAGCGGCGGCCCGGCCCTCGGCGAGGCGGGCGCGCTCACGAGCGGCGGCACCTCGTTCGGCTTCGACGGCTCCGACGACCGCCTCTACAGCGACCGTCGCACCACCGTCGGACCGGCCTACTCGGTGGAGACCTGGTTCCGCACCACCACCACGAGCGGCGGCAAGCTGGTGGGCTTCGGCAACAACACCACCAAGAACAGCGGCAGCTACGACAAGCACATCTACATGGCCAACGACGGGCGCCTGTTCTTCGGCGCCTACAACGGGGCCACGCGCACGGTGAACTCCCTCACCCGCTACAACGACGGCAAGTGGCACCACGTCGTCGGCACGCAGGGCTCCGGCGGCATGACGCTGTACGTCGACGGCGCCCGGGTGGCGGGCAACACCGCGTACACCACGCACCAGAGCTACGCCGGTTACTGGCGTGTGGGCGGCGACAACCTGAGCGGCTGGCCGTCGCGTCCCAGCAGTGACAACTTCGTCGGTCAGATCGACGAGGTCGCGGTCTACCCGACCGTCCTCGGCGCCGACCGGGTGGCCGCGCACCACCAGCAGGCCACCAAGCAGGGCGACACCGTCACCTCCGTGCAGGCGTCCGAGGACACCTACGTGAACGAGGGGTCCAAGAGCACCGCGTACGGCTCGGCCACCTCGCTGGCGGTCCGCGGCAGCTCCGGGTACGAGGCGTACCTGCGCTTCGCGCTGCCCGCGGCCCCGGCCGGCACGACGCTGACCGGCGCGGCGCTGGAGGTCCGCACGGACTCCTCCGCCACCGCCGGTTCGGCCGACGCCGTCACGCTGCGGCCGGTCACCGGCGCGTGGACCGAGGCGGGCACCACGTGGAACACCAAGCCCGCCCTGGGCCCGTCCACGCTGGGCACGCTCACCCCGCCGTCCGCCTCCAACTCCGGCGCCACCGCGGAGCTGGACGTCGCCGCGGTGCGCGCGGCGCTGGGCGGCGACTACGGCATGGCGCTGACGTCCGCCGGGACGGACGCGCTGTGGCTGTGGTCCAGCGAGGCCCCGTCCGCGGCGGGCACGCCGCGGCTGATCCTCACCTTCTCGCCCCAGTAGGGCGGACCCGCGGCCCGGTGGCCTCCCGTCGGTCGCACGACCGCGGGGGCCGCCGGGCCGCGGCACGGACCTGGCGGAACCGCACCACCGAGCACGTCCCGCACGCGTGTGTGCGGAGCAGAGAGCAGGAGTTCCATGCGCAACCACTCGCTGGCGGCGGCCGCCGCCCTGATCGCCCTGGGCCTGCTGCCCGCGCTCTCCGGCTGCTCGTCCTCCTCCGACGACCGGGCCGACGGCGGCGACCGGACGGCGGCGGGGCACTCCGCGCCCTCCGGCGACCGGACGCCGGAGGCGGGGGCGTCCTCGTCCCCGGGGCCGGTGCTTCCGGACTCGAGGATCGAGGCGCCGAAGGGCTCCGGGAAGTTCACGAAGAAGGAGAAGGAGTACCTCAGCGGCCGGGTGCCCGAGCAGATGGAGCCGGCCGCCGTCCTGGACCTCGGCAAGGAGGCCTGCCAGCGGATCGACCGCACCGCCCGGCACGACAAGGACGCGGTGATCGGCGCGTTGGTGGCCGGGGAGATCCCGGACGCCGAGCCGGCCGTCACCCACCTCTGCCCGGAGCACGAGCCGCTGATCGAGGCCGCCAAGGGCGGCTACCCGGACGGGCAGCACAAGAAGCCCGCGGCGGGGAAGTACCGGACCGTCTCCGCGGGACCGGCCTGCACCTGGACGGTCACCGGATCCGGCGGGAAGGTGCTGGCCTCCGGACCGGGCACCGGGGGCGGCAAGGACGGCTCGTACACCATGACCGTGCCGTCCGGGGCCGCCCGGCTGGTCTCCTCCGGGTGCTACGCCTGGGTGCGGGCCTGACCGGTCCCGACCGCCCCGCCGTACACCTCCAGCAGCCTCCCGACCACCGCGTCGATCGAGAAGGCCTCGCCGGCCAGCCTGTGGGCCGCTGCCGAGGCCTTCTCGGCGTTCCCGGGCTCCAGCAGCTCCAGCACCGCCCCGGCCAGCGCCTCCGGGCCCTCGACCACCCGGCCGGCGCCCGCCTCGCCGATCGCCGGCGCCAGGCCGTTGGAACGCGTCACCACGGCGGGCGTGCCGACCGAGAGGGACTCCAGGACCGACATGGGGAACGGCTCGTCCACCGAGGGCAGCACGTAGACGTGGGCCCGGCGCAGTTCCTCCAGCACCCGGGCGGAAGTCAGCGCGCCGACGCAGAACACCCGGTCGGCCAGCCGCAGTTCCTCGATCCGCCGCCGCACGGCCGCGAGCTCGCCCTCGTCGGGACCGGCGACCACGAACTCGGCGTCCGGGTGGCGGTCCAGGATCGCGGGCGCGGCGTCGACGAAGTCCACGGGGCGCTTGCGGGCCTGAAGGCGGGCGGCGTACAGGATCCGCGGCGGCCCGGCGGGCCGCGGGCGCGGCTCCTGGGCGGGCACGCCGTTCACCAGGTGCACGGCGGTGCTCAGCGGGGCGCCGAGCACCGCGTCCAGGTCGCGCCGCTCGTGGCCGGTGAGGTGGAGCACCGCGGCCGCCCCGCGCAGCACCCGGCGGACGGCCAGGGCGTCCAGGACCTTGGCGAGCGCCTTGCCGCTGGGGTCGACCATGCCGTGCGTCTGGAGCACCAGCGGGACGCCGGCGCGCAGCGCGGCCAGGGCCACCGGGAGGGTGACCAGGTCGCGGGCGAGGTGGACGTGGACCACGTCCACCTCGCGCACCAGGCGTCCGGCGCGGGCCAGCAGGGCGGGCGAGGTGATACCGCTGAAGCCGAGCGGCAGCAGACGGCGGGCCGGGTACAGGCGGGCGGGCACACCCTCCACCTCGCGCGGCGGGCCGCCGTCGAACCCCTCGGCCAGGGCGAGGAGTTCGGGACGGTGACCGCGGGCCGCCAAGCCGTGGGCGAGGTTGAGCGCGACCCTGACGGGCCCGCCGAAGGCGCCGGTGGGCGAGTGCAGGGTGACCACGTGCAGGACCCGCAGCGGCCCCTCGGGGGCGCTCACGCGGGCTCCTTCACCGGGCGGCGGGCGCCGTCGGCGGTGTGCAGGGTCAGCTCGGGCAGGTCCTGGTGGAGCACCGCGCCCGCGCCGACCACGGCGTGCCGGCCGACCGTGGCGCCGGCGAGCACGGTGGCCCGGGCGGCTATCCAGGCGCCGTCCCCGACGGTGATCGGGGCGTTGCGGTAGCGGAAGTCGGCGGCCCGGTGGTCGTGCGAGCCGGTGCAGAGCAGGGCCTCCTGGGAGACGCACACGTGGCGGCCGAGGGTGACCGGCTCCAGGTTGAGCAGCCAGGCGCCCTCGCCTATCCAGGTGTGGTCGCCGACGGTCAGCTTCCACGGCCACAGCACCCGCACCCGGTGGCGGATCAGCACCTGCTCGCCCACGGTCGCGCCGAAGGCGCGCAGCAGCGCGACCCGCAGCCGCGGCGGGCACCACCAGGCCATGAAGACCAGGTTCATCACCGCGAACCACAGGGCCTGGACCAGCTTGCCCCGCCCCTTGTCGTATCCGGCCAGGGTGAACGACGAGAGATCACGCATGCCGGCCCCCTTCCCCCCGCACGTCACCGGGGGGCGCCGCCCCGCCGGTCGTCCGCGCTCCCCAGCGCGGTGATCACAGGCTAGTGGGTCGCCGGAGGTCCCGGCAGGGCCTGTGGACAACCCTCGTCGCATCGTCCACAGGGCGGACGCGTGTCCGATGATCGCTCGTAGACTGCCCAGGACCCGGCCGGGGGGCCGGAGGGGTGTGGGGGAATGCGATGACCACCGAGCGAACGGCCGGCGGACCGCCGGGGGCCCCGGCGGGCGGGCCGGGGAGCGTGGGAGGCCCGCGGGGCGCCTCAGGCCCGCGCGGCGCGGGCGGCCCCAAGGAGGGCGCCGCGGGGCGCGGGAGCGCCGGCCAGGGGTCCGCCGTGCGGCGTCCGGGCATCCGGTTCCGTCCCTTCGCGCCGAGCACGCTGCTGACCACGGCGATGTCGGTGCCCCTGGTGCTGGGCCTTCCACTGCTGCTGCCGCTGGTGGTGATGAACCAGCCGGGGGGTGGGGCGCGGGACACCGCCTACTGGCTCCAGGCCGGTCTCACCGCGTACTGCGGGGCGCGGCTGTCCGCCATGATCCTGGCCCGCCGCCGCAAGCTGCTGCAGGCCACCTTCTGGATGTTCTGCTACATGGCGATGGGTGTGGCCCCGCTGGCCCAGGCGGTGCTGGGCCGGGTGCCGACGCCCGTGGTGGGCCCGCGCGAGGACCTGGTGCTGGCGATCGCGCTGGTGCTCTTCGGCTGCTGCGCCTTCGACCTGGGGGCGCTGCTGGCGCGTTTCCGGCCGCCGTGGCGGCGCAGGGAGGCCGAGGAGGAACGGGACTTCGGCCGGGCGGCGACCGCGGAGGCGGGCGGGCCGGGTGAGGCGGGCCGGACGTCCGGGGCGGGCGAGGCGGGCGGTTCGGCGGGGGACCGGCGGCAGGGCCGCAAGGGCGGCGACCGGCCGCGCCTGGTGCACCGGCGCCGCGTCCACCTGCTCACCCTGGCGGCCTTCGCCGCGGCGGCGCTGCTGGTGATGCGGCTGGGCGGCCCGGCGGTCTTCTTCTCCAGCCGGCAGGAGATCACCGCCGGCCTGGAGGACGCGGGTCTGTCCGGCAACGGCTCCGAGGCGGGCCAGGCCTTCGTACGAGGCTTCGGCACGGTGCTGCCGCTGATCGCCCTGCTGGTCTACGTCCGGCGCCTGGCGACCTCCCGGCACGCGCGGCGCAGCTGGTCGACGGTGGCCGTCTTCGGGGCCCTGTTCTGCCTGAACGTCGTCGTCAACAACCCGATATCCAACCCGCGTTACTGGTTCCTCACGGTGATGTTCGCGCTGCTGTTCACGGCCTTCCCGGTGAGCGCGGCGCTGTACCGGATGTCGCTGACGCTGGGCGTGGTGGTGGCGCTGCTGCTGTTCCCCTTCGCGGACGCCTTCCGCTACGACGACAACAACACCCGGCCCATCGAGACCACGTCGTTCCTGGAGCCGCTGGCGCTGAAGGACTACGACCAGATCGGGATGTTCGCCAACACGATCACCTACGTGGAGTCCACCGGCCACACCTACGGCAACCAGCTGGCGGGCTGCGTGCTGTTCGCGGTGCCGCGGTCGGTGTGGGAGGGCAAGCCGGTGGACACCGGCGTGATGGTGGGCCAGTGGATGGGCACCCGGAACACCAACCTCTCCTCCCCCGTGTGGGCGGAGCTGTACATCGACTTCGGCGCGGTGGGGATGACGGCGGGGATGGGCCTGCTCGGGTACGCGGCCGCTTGGTTCGACCGGAGGGTGGCGCGGGCGTCGGCCGGCCGGCGGAGCCATCCGGGGCGGCTGCTGCTGATCACCGCCCCGCTGATCGCCGGCTACTCGTTCATCCTGCTGCGCGGGCCGCTGCTCCAGGCGACCGGAAGGGTCGCGATCGCGGCGATGTGCCTGCTGTTCATCACCACCCGCCGCGCGGACCGGGCGGTGCCGGGAAGCTAGCGCGCGGACCGGGCGGTGTCGAGAGCTAGCGCGCGGACCGGGAGGTGCCGGGAAGCTAGCGGAGCTCCACGGGCGGGGTGCGCCGGTCGTCGACCGGCTCCACCCGGACCAGCTCGCCCCAGACGACGTAGCGGTGCTCGGAGGTGTACATCGGCGTGCAGGTGGTCAGTGTGATGTACTTCCCGGGCTTCTTCCGCCCGGACTTCTCCGGCACCTTCTCCAGCACGCCGACGTCGTACTTCGAGGTGCTGGGCAGGATCTCGAAGACCTTGTAGACGTACCACTTGTCCTTGGACTCGAAGACGACCGGGTCGCCCTCGTGGATCTTGTGGATGTTGTGGAACTTGGCCCCGTGGCCGTCGCGGTGCGCGGCCAGGGAGAAGTTGCCGTTCTTCCCGCCGGTCGGCAGGGCCGCCTTGACCGGGTCGGTGTAGTAGCCGGCCGCGCCGTCGTCGAGCACCTTGGGGTCGGTGCCCTTCTTCACCAGGATCTGGTCGTCGTCCATGGCCGGGACGTGGAGGAAGCCGATGCCGTCCTTGGTGTCCAGCTTGCCGGGGACGCCGGCGCCCTGGATCTCCTGTTCCCACAGGTGGCGGACCCGGTCGCTCTCGCGGTCCGCGGCGCGGTCGGCGAGCAGGTTGGTCCACCACAGGGAGTAGACGACGAAGAGGCCGAGGACCACGCCGGCGGTCATCAGGAGTTCGCCCAGGAAGCTGACCAGGGAGGCCACCGGCCCCCGGGCGGGGCGGCGACGGCCGTCCGGCCGGTGCGCGCCGGTGTCCTCGCCGCGCCGGTCGTGCTCTACCACTGCCACTGTGGCCGTCCCCCGTCGTGTGCCGTACTCACCCTGTCACGGGTCCACCAGCACGTCGGGCTTTCCCTTGGCGCGCGGGCGTTCCTCGTCCATCTTGCCCCAGACGATCATCCGGTAGGTGCTGGTGAACTCCGGGGTGCAGGTGGTCAGTGTGATGTAGCGACCCGGTCCGGTGAAACCCGACCCGGGCGGCACGGGCTCCAGGACGGAGACGTTGCCCGGTGACGTGGACGGAAGGATCGAGGTCATCCGGTACACGTAGTACGCCTTGCTGGTCTCCACCACGATCGGGTCACCCGGCTTCAGGCGGTTGATGTAGCGGAACGGCTCGCCGTGGGTGTTGCGGTGACCGGCCAGCCCGAAGTTGCCGGTCCTGTCGCCGGGCATCGCGGTGGGGACGCTCTTCTTGTCGTAGTGCCCGACCATGCCGCGGTCCAGCACCCGTTCCTTGTCGATGCCTTCCGCGATGGGCACCACCACGTCCAGGGTGGGGATGTGCAGGAGGGCGAAACCCTGGCCGGCCTCGAAGGTGCCGGGGTCCCGGGCGCCCTTGTCCCAGCCGTCCTGGAGCTGGACGGTCTCCCGGTCCACGTCGGCGGCGGCGAGGACGTTGGTCCACCACAGCTGGTAGGCGACGAACAGGATCATCAGCACGCCGGTCGTGATGAACAGCTCCCCCACGGCGCGGCTGATCAGCACGCCCGGACCGGGGCGGCGGGCCCGCTCGGCGCGGCGGCGCTCCACCCGCGACAGAGCCCCGCCGCCCTCGCCGGAGCGCGCCCCGCCGTCCTCGGCGGCGTCACCCGCCTCCGCGCCGCGCGGGGCGGCCCGGCGGCCGTGACGGCCCTTGGCGGCCGCCGCGGCGGCCCTCCTGCGCGCGGCCCGGCCGCCCTCGGCGGGCACCGGGTCGGACGGGGAGGCGGAGGAGGCGGACGGATCCTCGTCCGTGTCCCCCGTGCCCCGCGTGCCCGCGGGGTCGTCCGCCGCGGGGTCGTCGGAGGACGCCGGGGCGGGCGGAGGCACGACGGTGAGCCGCATGGTGCTCGACGGGTCCACGGCCCCGCCCCCGGCATGGGCATCGGCCGTGCCGAAAGGGTTCTCCGCGGCCGGGTACAGGAAGGGGTCCACGGGCCCGAGCGGGTCGGCGGGACCCCCCGGGGGCGCCGGGGGTATACGCAGCGCCACCGTCTCGTCGTCCTCGGGGCGCCACCCGGTCACGCCGTGGACCCTCCGACGACCGGGGCCAGACCGGCGGACCGCGCCACCGCGTCCGGGTCGCCGCACTCGGCCAGCCAGTTGGCCAGCATCCGGTGGCCGTGCTCGGTCAGCACCGACTCCGGGTGGAACTGCACGCCCTCGACCGCGAGTTCCCGGTGGCGCAGCCCCATGACGATGCCGTCGGCGGTCCGCGCGGTCACCTCGAGCTCCGCGGGCACCGTCACCGGGTCGGCGGCCAGCGAGTGGTAGCGGGTGGCGGTGAACGGGGAGGGCAGCCCGGCGAAGACGCCCCGGCCCTCGTGCTCGACCGGGGAGGTCTTCCCGTGCAGCAGCTGCGGCGCGCGGTTCACCACGCCGCCGTAGGCCACCTGCATCGACTGCATGCCGAGGCAGACGCCGAAGACCGGCACACCGGCCGTCGCGCAGTGCCGCACCATGTCGACGCAGACGCCGGCCTCCTCGGGCGAGCCGGGGCCGGGGGACAGCAGCACGCCGTCGAAGCCCCGCTCGGCGTGGCCGAGGGTCACCTCGTCGTTGCGCAGCACCTCGCACTCGGCGCCGAGCTGGTAGAGGTACTGGACGAGGTTGAAGACGAAGCTGTCGTAGTTGTCGACAACGAGGATCCGCGCGCTCACTGTTCGTCCACCGTCGCATCGCCGAAGGGAAGAAGCGGCTCGGCCCACGGGAACACGTACTGGAACAGCACGTAGACCGCGGCCAGCGCGAGAATCAGCGAGAGCAGGGCCTTCACCCAGGTGTTGCCCGGCAGATGCCGCCAGATCCAGCCGTACACGGGTACCTACCCCTCCCCTTCGTCACCTTCGGTCGCGATGCCGCCGCACGCCGCCGTGCACCACGGAGGCGTACAGCAACCAGACTAGGGCCTTTCGGAGGCGTTTCCGGCGGGCCTGGCGTACTGGAGGTCCACCGTGCCGGTGTAGCCGGGCAGGGTGCGCACGCCGTCCTCCTCGACCTTCCAGCCCAGGCCGTAGACGTTCACGTAGACCATGTAGTTCTGGATGGCCGGGGACTCGGCGAGGGACTTCTGCAGCCGCTCCGGGTCGCCGACGGCGGTGACCTTGTAGGGAGGGGAGTAGACCCGGCCCTGGAGGATCAGGGTGTTGCCCACGCAGCGCACCGCGCTGGTGGAGATCAGCCGCTGGTCCATGACCTGGATGCCCTCGGCGCCGCCCTTCCAGAGCGCGTTCACCACGGCCTGCAGGTCCTGCTGGTGGATGACCAGGTAGTCGGGCTCCGGCTCGGGGTAGCCGGGCAGCTTCGCGGTGGCGTCCGGCGGGGCGTCGTTGAGCGTGACGGTGACCGCCTCGCCCTTGACCGGGTCGGTGCCCGCCGCCCGCTCGAGCTTCTTGAGCTCGGCGTCCTCCGCCTCGCTGGAGCCCTGCTCACGGGCGGCCAGCTCCTCCACGTCCTCGCGGAGGGCGGCGTTGGACCTCTCCAGCCCGGCGTTCTCCCGGCTGCGCTCGTGGATCAGGTCCGACAGGCGCAGCAGGGAGTCGTCGGTGCGGATGTTGGTGCCCTTGGCCGTGTGGAAGCTGGTCGCGAAGAGCAGACCGGCCAAGGCGAACACGGCCAGCGTGAGGACCCTCACGGGCCGGAACCGGGAGCGGCCGGGGCTGGTGCCCGTCCCGGGGGAGTCGGCAGAATTGCTCAACGTACCCTTGTCTCCTTCGGCGCCGCGGAAGCACTACGCTAACGGACGCCCGGGGGAGTGCTCAGTCGTCCCTTTGCCGTACATCTGAACATCCCTTTGCAGCTGCCCCGGAGCGTGCCCCGTTCCAGCGCGGCCACGCAGCGCATCGACAGGAGAGTCCCTCGTGCCGAAGTCACGTATCCGCAAGAAGGCCGACTACACGCCGCCCGCGGCGAAGACGCAGCCGGCGGCGATCAAGCTGACCAACCGTGCCTGGGTGGCTCCGGTGATGCTGGCGCTGTTCCTGGTCGGTCTGGCCTGGATCGTCGTCTTCTACGTGACGGAGGGCTCGCTGCCTCTCGAGGCGTTCGGCAACTGGAACATCGTGGTGGGCTTCGGCTTCATCGCCGCCGGATTCGCCGTCTCCACCCAGTGGAAGTAACGGTCCGGCCCTCCCGGAGCGGCTGCGGCCGCTAGTTATCCACAGCAGTTATCCACAGGTGGAAAAGAAAAGAAGATCTGTGGATAACCGTCGGGAAGCGGTCCGGATGTGACCGATCCCTCACTGCTCGAATACCTGTTCCCCCTGTAGCTGACCTGCGGAAATCGCTGTCAGTTGCAGGGGGTTCGGCGTTTCCCCAGGTGGGCCCGGATCTGTCACGAACCTGTGGACAGAGCTGTGACTCTGGGCGATGACTCAGGTGAGCTGGGCAGTTCTCAACAGAGTGACGGCGACGACCACGGCCAGGACCAGGACGCAGGAGCCGTACTGGATCAGCGTCCGCCGGGGGCCGCGGGCGTGCAGCATCGCGTAGCCGATCACGCCGCCGGCGACCAGCCCGCCCAGGTGGGCCTGCCAGCCGATGCTCGTGCCGGGGAGCAGGGGCAGAGCCAGGTTCAGCGCCAGCAGCAACAGCATGGGCCGCAGGTCGCGCCGGAGTCGTCGCTGAAGGATCAGGGCGGCGCCGAAGACCCCGAAGACCGCGCCCGAGGCGCCCAGGGCTCCGCTGTTCGGGTTCATCAGGAGGTAACCGAGCGCGCTGCCCGCCAGCCCGGAGACCAGATAGAGCGCCAGGTAGCGCAGGCGCCCCAGCGCCTCCTCCAGCGGTCCGCCGACCATCCACAGGGCGAGCGTGTTCACCGCGATGTGCCACACCTCGATGTGGCTGAACATCGAGGTGACCATGCGGTACCACTCGCCGAGGAAGGCGACGCCCACCGGCCACAGCACCACGTCGTCCGACAGGCCGGGCTGGACCTGGAGGGCGAGGAAGACGGCGAGGTTGACGCCGATGAGGATCTTGGTGACCAGCCGGGTGTCGGAGACCACCGGCGCGCCGGTCAGCGTCCGGGGCCGGGAGGACGCGGTGGCGGATCCGCCGCGCACGCACTCGGGGCACTGGAAGCCGACGGAGGCGCTGATCATGCAGTCGCCGCAGATGGGCCGGTCGCAGCGGGTGCACCGTATGCCCGTCTCGCGGTCCGGGTGGCGATAGCACGTGGGCAGGGTGTGCGCCTGCTCCTGGTTGCCCTGGTTCCCCTGGTCGTCCGCCACGTCCTGCAGATCCCCTCACTCGGACCCGAAAAGTCTCGCCCCGCTCGCCCTAGGTACGGGCGGGCGGGGCGAAAGGTTCCCTCGGCGGTCCCTGCGTCAGCGGGACTCGACGACGACCGACTCGATGACCACGTCGTTGACGGGGCGGTCGGTGCGCGGGTTGGTCTGGGTCGCCGCGATGGCGTCCACGACCTTCTGGCCGGCCTCGTTGGTGACCTCGCCGAAGATGGTGTGCTTGCGGTTCAGCCAGGTCGTCGGGGCGACCGTGATGAAGAACTGCGAGCCGTTGGTTCCCGGGCCGGCGTTGGCCATGGCCAGCAGGTACGGCTTGTTGAAGGAGAGGTCCGGGTGGAACTCGTCCTCGAACTGGTAGCCGGGACCGCCGGTGCCGTTACCGAGCGGGTCACCGCCCTGGAGCATGAAGCCGCTGATGACCCGGTGGAAGACGGTGCCGTCGTAGAGCCGGTCGGTCGTCTTCTGGCCGGTGGCGGGGTTGACCCACTCGCGCTCGCCCTGGGCGAGCTCGACGAAGTTCTTGACCGTCTTGGGCGCGTGGTCCGGGAAGAGCCGGATCTCGATGTCGCCGTGGTTGGTCTTCAGGGTGGCGTAGAGCTGCTCGGCCACGATCTGCCTTCCGTTGTCCTCTGTGACCCCTCGATCCTCGCACGCCCCGTACCTGGAGTCGGGCACCGGCCGTCGTGCGGAGCGGATCGGGTGGTTTCGGTTGCGCGTCCCGGACCGACTCGTTCTCGGAGCGATCTCTTTCGGCCGTCCATGGACCGGGATCGTGACCCGGATGCCCGCTGCGGCATGCCCGATACCGCTTCCGGAGGCATGATCCGACAAAGGGTGGAAAGCCGATGGAAACCGTACGCCACCGAGGAGGAGGAACCCGTGACCCGCAAGAATTGCGCGCGCGCCCGGTCCGGTTCGGCGAAGGACAGCGTGATGCACGCCGGTCAGGCGCTGGCGCCCTACGCCGACACGGCCAGGGTCAGGGCCGCGCAGTACGCGAACGAGGCGCGCGTACGGCTCGCGCCCGTGGTGACTCAGGCCGCAGGGCAGGCCCGTGCCCAGTACGGCGCCCATGTGGCTCCGCGCCTGGCCCAGGCGTCCGCCTACGTGCCGGCCAAGGTCGACTCGGCCGCCCGTGAGGCGGCGTTGAAGACCCGACTGGCGGCCCAGCAGGCCGTCGACTACTCGCGTCCGGTGATCGAGCAGGCCAAGGCCAATGCCGGCCCGGTGCGGGACGAGGCCGCCGCGCGCAGCGCGGCCGCCCTGGCGGCACTGAAGGGGCAGGTGTCCCCCAAGGACATCCAGCGCCTGGTGAAGAAGCGTCGCCGGCGGTCCGCCGTCGGTGGATTCGCCAAGAAGACGGTGATGCTCAGCCTGCTGGGCGCCGCCGCCTACGCCGCCTGGCAGTGGTGGGACAAGCAGGCCAACCCGGACTGGCTGGTCGAACCGCCGGAGGCCACCGAGGTCCCCGACGACGCGAGCAGCCTGACCCCGGAGGACAGCGCGCCTCCGATCGTTCCCACCCCGGAGAACGCCCGCACCGACGAGAACACCGGCCCTTCGACGGTCGGTGAGAAGAACACGCCGGCCTCGTCGGACGACGAGGAGCGCAGCTGACCCCGGGCGTCGCACCGGGTGATGTTTCACGTGGAACATCACCCGCACATCAGGCCCCGGCAGCCTCATTTCCCTGAGGCTGCCGGGGCCTGTTGTCGCTCCCTATTCGAACGAAGTTCCCTCTATAGTTCGAAGACGGCTCCGGCCGGAACATTTCGCCGAGCGCCGCCCCATTCGCACCTCGCTGCCACGCGCTCGGCCAGGGGGTAGGGGAACAGGGGAGGGGCTCGGCGATGACACACGCCGTGAACGAGGGACCCGTGCGGTCCGACGACAGTCCGAACGCCGGGGAAGGCCGCCGCGACCGTCGGCGCCGGCCACGCCGCAAGGTCCTGCGCAACGTGATGATCGGCTGCGCCGTCCTGGCGCTGGTCGCGGGGGGTACGGCCTGGTGGCTGTACGACGACCTGGACGGCAACATCACGTCCGTCGATCTCGACCAGGCGCTGGGCGACGACCGGCCCACCAAGGAGCCGGCGGCCGGTGAGGCGCTGAACATCCTGGTGCTGGGTTCCGACTCCCGCGCGGGCGCCAACGCCGCGCTGGACAAGGGGAACGTGGGCGGGGCCCGCTCCGACACCGCCCTGGTGGTGCACGTCGCGGAGGGCCGTACCGAGGCGGTCGCCGTCTCCATCCCGCGTGACACCCTCGTCGACCGCCCCGCCTGCACCCGCGCCAACGGCGACGAGGTGGGTCCGGCGAAGCGTGTGATGTTCAACTCGGTCTACTCGCAGGTGGGTTCCGCCTGCACCCTGAAGACCGTCGAGACCATGTCCGGGGTTCGCATCGACCACCTGATGGAGATCGACTTCGCGGGCTTCAAGTCGCTGGTCGACGAGCTGGGCGGAGTGACGGTCGACGTCAAGGAGCCCATCCGCGACACCAAGGGCGGGTTCACCCTGGAGCCGGGACAGCACCGTCTGGACGGCACCGAGTCGCTGAAGTTCGTCCGCACCCGCTACGGCTACCGGGACGGCAGCGACCTCGGGCGCATCGGCCTCCAGCAGCAGTTCCTGGTGGCGCTGATGGGTGAGGTGAAGCGGCAGGACCTGCTGGGCGACCCGGTGAAGACCTACAAGATCGCCGACTCGCTCACCGGCGCGCTGACCACCGACTCCGACCTGGCCTCGCTGACCTCGCTGGCCGACTTCGGGCAGTCGCTCCAGGGCATCGACCCGTCGGCCATGGACACCGTGATGCTGCCGGTGAAGTACGACGTCGCCGACCCCAACCGTGTGGTGCCCGCGCAGCCCCTGGCCGACAAGGTCTGGGAGGCGCTGCGCAACGACCGTCCGATCCCCGAGTCGGCCCGGAAGTCCCCGGCCGGCGGCGGCAACTGAGCGGGGGCCGCGGATGACCACGGCAGAGGCCCAGGAGTCCCCCGTCGGCACCGGCGGCCCCGTGTCCGGGCGTCTCACCTTCCGGGAGGCGCTGGGGCGGCTGTCCGGGGCGCAGAAGAGCGCCAAGGGCGTCTCGCTCTACTCCCGGTACGTCAACCGCCCGGTCGGCCGCGTGCTGGCCGCCGGGTCCTACCGCGCCGGGCTCACCCCCAACCAGGTCACCCTGGTCAGCGCGCTGTTCAGCTTCGGCGGCATAGCCGTGACCGCGCTGGCCGACCCGGTCTGGTGGACCGGGCCGGTGGTCTGGCTCGCGCTGGCGACCGGCTTCGCCTTCGACTCGGCCGACGGCCAGCTGGCCCGCCTGCGCGGCGGCGGCAGTCCGGCGGGCGAATGGCTGGACCACGTCGTGGACTGCGCCAAGACGACCGCGCTGCACACGGCGGTGCTGCTGGCCTTCTTCCTGCGACCCGAGGCGTTCGGGACGCGGCGGGAGGCGTGGCTGCTGCTGCCGCTGGGCTTCCTGTTCGCGGCGATCGTGACCTTCTTCGGCGGGCTGCTCACCGAGCAGCTCAAGCGGAAGACCGCGGCCGGCGGACCGGCCGGCCCCGCCGCGCCGCCGTCCCTGGTACGGGCGGTGGCGCTGCTGCCGGTCGACCACGGCGTGTTCTGCCTGGTCTTCCTGCTGCTCGGGGCCGGTCAGGTCTTCCTGTGGGGCTACGCCCTGCTGGGCGCGGCCGCGGCGCTGTACCTGCCGACGTTCCTGGTGAAGTGGTTCAGGGAGCTCAGCCGCGGCTGAGCTCCCCCGCTTCCGGGAGCGGCGGGGCCAGCGAGTCCAGCGCCCGGCGCAGCTGGGTGCTGGACGTGTGGACGGTGTACGGGAAGTAGACGACGTCCACCCCGACGGCCGCGAAGTCCTGCTCCAGCTTGTCCCCCTTGGGGGTCCCCCGCCAGTCGTCACCCTTGAAGAGCACGTCGAAGCGGACCTGCTTCCAGGTCTCCACCTTGTCCGCGACGGTCTCCACGAAGGCGGCGTCCACGTACTTGATGTTCCGCACGATCTCCAGCCGCTCGATGAGCGGGATGACCGGACGGCGCCCCTTGGCCCGTTCGGCCATCTCGTCCGACACCACCCCGGCGACCAGGTAGTCGCACTGCTGCCGGGCATGCCGAAGGATGTTCAAGTGCCCTATGTGGAACAGGTCGTAGGCACCAGGCGCGTACCCCACGCGGTACGGTCTGCGATTCGACACCTTGCGTTTCCCCCCTATGAGAACGCGTTCTACCCCCCTGCGTCTGAATTGACAGTACCGTGCACCCTTCGGGTGGGACAGGTGAACGATTAGGGTGACAAACAGTTCGTTCGCCGCAAGGGGGGCCTGTGACGCGCAACGTGACTGAGCATCAGACCGGGGAGGACCGAATACCCCGGCGCCGCCTGCTGCTCGTCTCCACCAACTACGCGCCGGAACACACCGGCATCGGTCCGTACGCGACCCAGATCGCCGAGCACTGGGCGGCACGGGGGCACGAGACACATGTCCTCGCGGGCATGCCGCACTACCCGGCGTGGTCCGTGGACCCCGACTATCGGGGTGTGTGGCGGACGACCGAGGAGCGGGCCGGGGTGAGCGTCCACCGGCGGCGTCACCTGGTGCCGTCCCGGCAGACCGCCGTGCGGCGCGCCCTGTTCGAGGCGACCGTGCTGGGCCACCAGCTGGTCGCCCCGCCCCGGATGGGCCGCCCGGACGCCGTCCTCGCCCAGCTGCCGAGCCTGGCCGGCGGGGTGGTGGCGTCCCGGCTGGCGGCCCGCTGGATGGTGCCCTTCGTCCCCGTGGTGCAGGACCTGATGGGGGCGGCGGCCGAGCAGAGCGGCATCTCCGGCGGCGACCGGGCGGCGAGCGCCGCGGCCGCGGTCGAGGGGCGCGTGCTGCGCGGCGCCACCCTGGTCGGCGTCATCCACGAGACCTTCGTCGAGCGCGTCGAGGCGCTGGGCGTGGAACGCGGCAGGATCCGCGTGGTGCCCAACTGGTCGCACGTCGCGGCCCCGTCGGGCGACCGCGAGGAGACCCGGGCGCGGCTCGGCTGGGGGGCCGCACCGGTGGTGCTGCACTCCGGGAACATGGGCCTCAAGCAGGGCCTGGAGGTCCTGGTGGGCGCCGCCCGCCTCGACCCGGAGGTCCGCTGGGTGCTGATGGGCGACGGCAACCAGCGCGCCGCGCTGCGGGAGCTGGCCGCGGGGGTGCCCAACGTGGAGTTCCTGCCGTCGGTGGGCAACGACGAGTTCCCCGACGTGCTGGCGGCCGCCGACGTGCTGGCGGTGACCCAGCGGGCGTCCGTGCTGGACATGAGCGTGCCCTCCAAGCTGACCTCCTACTTCGCGGCCGGCCGGCCGGTGGTGGCCTCGGTCGCGGACGGCGGAGGCACCGCAGAGGAGGTGCGGCGGTCCGGCGCGGGCGTGCTGGTGCCGCCGGAGGACCCGGCCGCGCTGCTGGCGGCAGTACGGAGACTGGACGCCGACCGGGCCGCGGCCGACGAACTGGGCGCGCGGGGCCCGCGTCACGTGGCGGCGCACCTGGGCCGGGAGGCCGGGCTGGCCCGTTACGACGCCCTGCTGGACGAGGTCCTGGCGGACCGGGCCGGCACGGCGGCGGGGGAGCAGGAGAACGTGAGAGGGGCGGGAGCATGACCGAGGCCAACGGGGCACCGGCCGGACTGGTGCCGGTGCCGGAGGACGAGCCCGATCTGCTGCGGGACCAGTTCCTGCAGCTGATGCGCTATCCGCGGCTGATCGCGGGCGGCGTCCTGCTGGGCCTGCTGGGCGGCGCCTGGCTGGGGCTGAGCACCGCCGACACCTATGTGGCCACCAGCGACGTGCGGCTGCGGGTCGCCACCGACGACCCGTTCAGCGCCACCCAGTCGGCCTCCAAGCTCGACATGAACACCGAGCGGCAGGACGCGGGCAGCCGCCGCACGGCCGAGCGCGCGGCGGAGAAACTGGGCATAGGCGGCCAGGAGGATGCCTTCCTGTCGGGCCTCCAGGTCACCAACCCGCCGCAGTCGCAGGTCCTCCGGTTCAGCTACACCGCCGCCGACCCCCAGGAGGCGGCGCGCCGCGCCAACGCGGCGGTCGCCGCGTACCTGGCGGAACGCCACCAGGACACCGAGGCCACCCGGGACTCGATGATCAAGGGCCTGAAGAACCAGCTGAACCCGATCGCCAAGCAGCACGAAGAGCTCGCCAAGACCCTCACCAGCAACAGCCCGGAGTCGGACTTCAGCGTCAAGGCCAACCTGCTCAACAAGATCACCGAGCTGAACGACCGGATCAGCAAGCTGGACTCGCTCGACATGACGCCGGGCAAGGTGATCCGCAAGGCGACGCCGCCGACCGCCTCCGACGGCCCCGGCTGGAGCCTGTCGCTGATCCTCGGCGGCACCGGCGGTCTCGCGCTGGGCCTGCTCTTCGCCTGGGTGCGCCTGGTCTTCGACCCGGCCGCCCGGTCCGAGGGCGACGTGGCCCGCGCGCTGCGCGCCCCGGTCCTCGGGTCGCTCCCCCGCACCGACCCCGACGGCCCGCTGCTGGCGGACGACCGCGACGACTCGCCGCTGGCCGAGGAGTACCGGTCGATCGCCTACCGGCTCGCCTACGACCGGCGGTTCGCCGACCGGCGCCGGCTGCTGGTGGCGGCCCCGCGCGGCTCCAGCCGGACGGCGGCCGCCGTCGCGGTCAACCTGGCGGCGACCTTCTCGGAGACCGGCAAGCGCGTCCTGGTCGTCGAGGCGGACCTGCGCCGGCCGTTCCTCACCCATGAGCTGGACGCCCGCGAGCTGTCCCGCCCGTCGTGGACCGACGAGAACGCCGGGGGCGCGGCCGACGAGGAGTGGCCGGGCCGCCGTCGCCTGCTGGTCGACGCGGGCGAGTCCGGCGGCTTCGAGCTGGTCCCCGGAGCCCGGGTGCGCAACGTGGCCCGCTCGCTGACCTCCCCGGAGACCTCACGCCTGGTCGCCGAGGCGGACGACGTGCACGCCACGGTGATCGTCCTGACCCCTCCGGTGTTCGCCTACGCCGACGCGCTCGCCCTGGTGGACCGTGTGGACGGCGTGCTGGTGGTCTGCGACCCCCGCGGCGTCCACCGCGCGCAGCTGGCCCGGCTGCGGGACCTGATCGTCGGCGCGGGCGGTACCGTGCTGGGCGCGGTGATGCACCGCGGGCAGGACACCGAGCCGGTGCGGGACAACCGCGGCCGGGGCCGCAAGCAGAAGAAGGGCGCCGCGCGTCAGGAGCCCAGGGCCGCCGCCGAGCCCGCGCCGCGCCGGCGTCAGGAGCCCACCTACATCCGCCACGAGCACGACGACCAGCCGACGCTCGGGCTGCAGACGGTGTCCCTCCCGCCGGACCGCCAGTGACGGGGACACCCGTCGCCCGGACCCCCGAGCCCTTTGAGCCCCCCGAGACCTCCGAGACCTCCGAGACCTCCGGGTCCAAGGGTGGAGGCGGGGGCGGGGACGGGGGAGGCGGGAAGGGGCTGCGCGGTCCGGCGGCCGTCGTCGCGTCGATCCTCGACCAGGCCGCCTCCGGGCTGACCAACATCCTGGTGCTGATCCTGGCCGCGCGGGTCTCCACGGCGGCCGGGTTCGCCGAGTTCTCCATGGTCTACCTGGTCTTCACCGTGGCCCTCGGCCTCTTCATGAGCTACGTCGGCCAGGCGCTGGTCCTGGTGCGCGAGGCCCGCGAGGCCGCCTGCCGCCCGGCGCTCGCCTTCACCGCCCTCGCCTCCCTGGTCTGCGCGGCCCTGCTGGCGGCGACCGGCTGGGCCGTCGGCGGCGGCACGGGCCGGGCGCTCGCGGCCCTGGGCGCCGTGCTCCCCGTGGTGCTGCTCCAGGACGGCGCCCGGTACTGCTTCTCGCTGCTCCAGCGGCCCCACCACGCGCTGGCCTCCGACGGGCTGCGGCTGCTGGCAACGGTGGGCCTCCTCGCCGCCCAGCCCGACGGGGCCGGCTCCGCCCGCCTCGTCCTCGCCTGGGGATGCGCCGCACTGCCGTCCCTGGCCGTCGCCGCCGCGCTCCTCGCGCGGCCGCTGCGCGCGGCCGCGGGGGCGGACGGCGCGGCGGGCCACGGCCTCGGCGCGTACCTGCGCCGCGGCCACCTCGGGCAGCGGTTCGTGGTCGAGTACGCCGTCGGCAACGGCTCCAGCCAGCTGGCGGTGCTCGCGCTGGGCCTGATCGGCACGCCGCTGGCGGTGGGCGCGCTGCGCGGCGCCTCGGCACTGTTCGGGCCGCTCAACGTGTTCTTCGGCGCCGCCAACGCCTTCGGTCCCCCGCTGCTGGCCCGCCTCGGCGGCGGCGGACGCGCGGTCGCCCGCGCCACCCTGCTGCTCGGCATCGCCCTCGCCGTCACCGGCTGGGCGTGGGCGGGCCTGTGGCTGCTGCTCCCCGACCACTGGGGCCGCCAGGTCCTCGGCGCCACCTGGCCCGCGGTCGCCGCGCTGCTGCCGGCCACGGGGACGCAGTACCTGCTGATGGGCTTCGGCGTCAGCGCCCTGCTCACCCTGCGGGTCCTCAGCCCGCGCGAGACGCTGCCGGTGCAGGTCGTCTTCTCGCTGCTCTCGATGATCCTGCTCTTCACCGGCTTCGCCCTCGCCGGCGCGGCGGGCGCGGCGTGGGGGCTGGCTGCGGGGTCGGCCCTCAAGGCGGCGGCGTCCTGGCTGCGGGTGGTGCGGGTGCGGCGCGCGGGGTGAGCGCCCGGGACACGCGGAAGGGCCCGCTCACCCTGGGGGAGCGGGCCCTTCTACGTTGATCGAACGGCTGGTCAGCCCACGATCAGGGTGATCTGCTGGTTGGGATCCGCCAGCGGCTGGCCCGCGGGAGGGTTCTGGAGCAGGACCTTCGCGTTCGGGTCCGGATTGCCCTCCGTCTTGATGTTGGTGTACCCGGCTTCCTTGAGCGCCTTCTCGGCGTCCTTCCGGGGCTGGCCCTGCACGCTCGGAAGCGGCTTCGGGCCTTCCTTGAGCTTGCCGATCTTCAGGGTGATCGTGGAGCCCAGGTCGGCCTTCTCGCCCGGTCCGACGGGGAGCGCCCGGATGACCTTGCCGTCCTGGTTCGGATCCGCGACCTCTTCAGGCTGGGTGTCGCACTGGCCGATCAGTCCGTCGTCCTTGAGGGCCTGCACGGCCTCGTCACAGGTCTTGCCGATGACGTTCGGCACGTTGACCTGCTGCGGGGGCCTCGCGACCGAGATGGTCACCTCGGTCCCCTTCTCGCGCTTGACGCCGTCGCTCGGGTCCTGGTCGAGGACCGTGCCTTCCTTCTCCTGGGCGTTGACCTCGGGCTTGACGGTGACCTCGAAGCCCGCCTTCTCCAGCGCGGCCTCCGCCTCGTCCTGGGACATGCCGACGACGTCCGGGACCTCCTTCTTGGGAGCTCCGGTGGAGAGGGTCAGCGCGATGGTCTCGCCCTTGTCGACCTTGGTGTCGGCCTTGACGTCCTGGTCGCAGACCCTGCCCTTCGGCTGCTTCTCGCATTCCGCCTCGGAGAACGACACCTTGAGCTCCGCGAACTCGGCCCGCCGCTGGGCCTCTTTCTTCGTCTCGCCGACGAAGGTCGGTACCTTGGCCTGTTCCGGGCCGTCGTCGCCGCTGACGATCCACCGGCCGATCAGGATGGCGCCGATCAGCACCAGCACCGCCGCCGCGATCAGCAGGATCGTCGACTGCTGGTTCTTCTTCTGCCGACGCCGGGCGGTGCGGTCCCCGTCGTAGCCGTAGCCGCCGTCGTCCGGGTTGGTCGGCGGCAGCATCGAGGTGGCGCCGGCCGGGGACATCGCGGTGGTGGGCTGGTCGTCGCCGTAGCCCTGGTTGTAGCCGCCGTAGCCCGTGCCGTAGCCGACCGCGCCCATCGCCGCGGTGGCGGCGACCGGCTGGCCGTCGAGGCATGCCTCGATGTCGGCGCGCATCTCGTCGGCCGACTGGTAGCGGTAGTTCGGGTCCTTGACGAGCGCCTTCAGCACGATCGCGTCCATCTCGGGCGTGATCTCGGGGTCGAAGACGCTCGGCGGCTGGGCCTCCTCGCGCACGTGCTGGTAGGCGACGGCGACCGGGGAGTCACCCACGAACGGGGGACGCACGGTGAGGAGCTCGTAGAGCAGGCAGCCGGTGGAGTAGAGGTCGGACCGCGCGTCGACCTGCTCGCCCTTGGCCTGCTCCGGGGAGAGGTACTGGGCGGTGCCGATCACGGCGGCCGTCTGGGTCATGGTCATGCCGGAGTCGCCCATGGCCCGGGCGATGCCGAAGTCCATCACCTTGACCTGGCCGTTGCGCGTCAGCATGACGTTGGCCGGCTTGATGTCGCGGTGGACGATGCCGGCCCGGTGCGAGTACTCCAGGGCCTGGAGGATGCCGATGGTCATCTCCATGGACCGCTCCGGCAGCAGCTTGCGGCCGCTGTGGAGCAGCTCACGGAGCGTCGAGCCGTCGACGTACTCCATGACGATGTACGGGATCGAGACCCCGTCGATGTAGTCCTCGCCCGTGTCGTAGACCGCGACGATCGCGGGATGGTTGAGCGAGGCGGCCGACTGGGCCTCACGGCGGAACCGGGCCTGGAACGAGGGGTCACGCGCGAGGTCCGCCCGCAGCGTCTTCACCGCCACGGTGCGGCCGAGCCGGGTGTCCTGCGCGAGGTAGACCTCGGCCATGCCACCACGGCCGAGCACGTGGCCCAGCTCGTACCGGCCGCCGAGGCGACGCGGCTCTTCCATAGCTACCTACCAGCCCTCTCCGTCGGTACCGACCGCACCCTGCGTGGATTCGGCGGCGTGCCGTCCGGGCATACCGTACCCGCCCCACGGCGCCCCGCCGGGCCACGCCCGTCACCCGATACACGACCGGTATCGACGGCCCGGGAGGGCGTCGCGGTCCGTGACGGAGAGGCGGGGGTGGTCACTCGCCCGTGCTCGTCACTTGCCGAGCGCGGCCTTCATCATGGCTTTCGCGATGGGAGCCGCGAGGCCACCGCCGGACACCTCGCCGCCGGCCGCCGCGCCGTCCTCGACCACGACCGCCACCGCGACGGACTTGCCGTTGGAGTCCTTGGCGTAGGAGATGAACCACGCGTACGGGGTCTTCTCGTTGTTCTCGCCGTGCTCGGCGGTACCGGTCTTGCCACCGACCGTCACCCCGGGGATCTGCGCGGTCGTACCGGTACCGGTCTTGACCACCGTCTCCATCATCGACTGGAGCTTCTGGGCCGTCTCGGGCGAGACCGCCTGCGAGAGCTCCTCCGGCTCGGTCTCCTCGACCACGTCGAGGTTGGCGGAGCGAAGCTGGTCCACCATGTACGGCTTCATGAGCTTGCCGTCGTTGGCGACGGCGGCGGCGACCATGGCCATCTGCAGCGGAGTGGCGCGGTTGGAGGCCTGGCCGATGCCGGCCATGGCGTTCTGCGGCCGGTTGTCCTCGGGGAAGATGCTCTCGGCGGACCGGACCGGAGTGAAGTGCTCGGCGTTGAACCCGAACCGGTCGGTGTACTCGATCATCTTCTTGTTGCCGACCTCGTTGCTGAGCTTGCCGAAGACGGTGTTGCAGGAGATCCGCAGGGCCTCCCGCAGACTCACGTTCTTGCACTCGCCGTGCTGGTTGGTCAGCGGGGTCGAGGAGTCCGGCAACTTGTACGGGTCGGGGCTGTCGGTGGAGGCGTCGACGTCGTCGACCAGTCCCTCCTCCAGCGCGGCCGCGGAGGTGACGACCTTGAAGGTGGAACCGGGCGGGTACGTCTCGCGGAGCGCCCGGTTGAGCATCGGGTCGTTCTCGTTGTTCTTCTTCTGCAGGGAGGTCCAGGCCTCGGAGTCGTCCTGCGAGGTGCCGGCGAACGACCCGGGGTCGTACGACGGCGCGGAGACCAGGCCGAGGATCTTTCCGGTCGCGGGGTCGAGCGCCACGGCCGCGCCCTTCTTGCCCTTCAGCTGCTCCCAGCCCGCCTTCTGGACGGCGCTGTTCAGCGTGGTGACGACGTTGCCGCCCTGCTGCTCCTTGCCGGTGAGCATGTCCAGGGTGTTGCGGAAGAACAGCCGGTCGTCGTTGCCGGTCAGGATGCCGTCCTCGAGGGACTCCAGCTGGTTGGAGCCGAAGGCCTGCGACGAGTAGCCGGTGACCGGCGCCCACATCGGGCCGTTCTTCCAGGTCCGCTTGTACTGGAACTCGCCGTCGGTCTTCTTGGAGCCCGTGATGGCCTTGGCGTCGACGATGATGTCGCCGCGCGGGATCGAGTAGCGCTCGATGCGGACCCGGCGGTTGTCCGGGTCCTTGGCGAGCGAGTCGGCCTGGGCGTACTGGAGCCAGTTGTCGCGCAGCAGCAGGGCCAGCATCAGCAGGCCGCAGAAGATCGCGATCCGGCGCAGGGGCTTGTTCACGGACGGACCACCTGGGTCATCTCGGCGTCGGGATTGGGTGCCGGTGCGGGCGCCGGCCGTCGGGCCGTGTCGCTGACCCTCAGCAGCACGCCGATAAGCGCCCAGTTGGCGATGACGGCGGAACCACCGGCCGCGACGAACGGCAGGGTCATACCGGTCAGCGGGATGAGGCCCATCACACCGCCGGCCACCACGAAGACCTGGAGCGCGAAGGCGCCGGACAGGCCCACCGCCAGCAGCTTGCCGAACGGGTCACGGGCGGCGAGGGCGGTGCGGATGCCGCGCTGCACGATCAGCACGTACAGCAGCAGGATCGCCATCACACCGGTCAGACCGATCTCCTCCGCGAAGGTCGCGAGGATGAAGTCGGAGTTGGCGGCGAAGCCGATCAGGTCGGAGTGGCCCTGGCCCCAGCCGCTGCCCAGGGTGCCGCCGGACCCGAAGGCCCAGAGCGCTTCCGCGGACTGCTCGGTGTGGCCGGGGATGTTCTGGCGGCTGAGCTGCCACTCGCGCATCGGGTCGAGCCAGGCCTGCACGCGCTGCTGGACGTGCGACTCGAAGGTCGCCACCGTCACGGCGCCGACGGCGGACATCAGCAGACCGAAGACGATCCAGCTGGTCCGCTCGGTGGCGACGTACAGCATGATCACGAACATGCCGAAGAACAGCAGCGAGGTGCCGAGGTCGGTCTCAAAGACCAGGATCAGGATGGAGACCGCCCACACGACCAGGATCGGACCCAGGTCACGGCCGCGCGGCAGGTAGAGGCCCAGGAAGCGGCGGCTGGCCAGCGCCAGCGCGTCCCTCTTCACCATCAGGTAGCCGGCGAAGAAGACCGCGATCACGATCTTCGCGAACTCCGCGGGCTGGATGGTGAAGCCCGCGACGCGGATCCAGATCTTGGCGCCGAAAAGGTTGACGCCCAGGCCCGGGACCAGCGGCAGCAGCAACAGGACGAGCGCCGCCAGCATGGAGATGTAGGTGTAGCGCTGCAGCACCCGGTGGTCCTTGAGCACGAACAGCACGAGTGCGAACAGGACGATGCCCAGACCCGAGTACAGGAGCTGGTTGGGCGCGGCCTCGGAGAAGGCATCACGCGCCTGCAGCCGCTCGGACTGGTCCAGCCGCCAGATGGTGACCAGACCCAGACCGTTGAGCAGGGTGGCCAGCGGCAGCAGCAGCGGGTCGGCGTAGGGCGCCAGCTTGCGCACGGCCAGGTGGCCGAGCGCCGCCATGGCGCCCAGGCTCAGGCCGTACGTGGCCAGCCCCGCCGGGATCGACCCGTCGATGGCCAGGCCCACGTTGATGTAGGCGAAGACCGGGATGGCGACGGCGAACACCAGCAGCGCGAGCTCGGTGTTGCGGCGGCTGGGCGCGCCGACGGCGCCGATGGTGGACGTCTGATGGGTACTACTGCTCATCGTGTTCCAGGGCCCCTCACGGCTTGCCTACTGATCGCCGCACAGCGAGACCAGCTTCTTCTCCTCCTCGGAGAGGCTGGGGCCGGGGCTGGGAGCGGACGTCTTGGACGGGGCGGCGTTCTGGCCCACCGCGTCCGGGTTGGTGGCCTCGGCGTTGTCCGCGGGCTTCTTGGGCTTGGGGTTCTGCTTCTCGGCCGCCTGTCGCTCGGCGTCCTTGCGGCAGGCGGAGGCCTGGACCTTGAGCTCCTCGATCTTCTCGATCGCCTCGCCGCGGCCGCCCTGGGCGATGTTCGCCTCGACCTTCTTCTGCTGGTAGGCGGGCAGGTACTTGAGTTCGATCTCGGGGTGGTCCTTCTCCACCTTCGAGAGCGACACCCAGCCCAGGTCCTGGCTGATGCCCCGGTACAGCGCGACGTGCTCGTCGTTGGTGCCGACGTAGAACTGGGTCTGCGTCCAGCGCCAGCCGCCGTAGAGGCCGCCGCCGATCACGCCCAGGGCCAGCACCGTGTAGAACGATCTCTTCAGCCAGCGGCGTCCCTTGCGGGGCTTGGTGAAGTCCTCGTCGGTCCACTCGCCGAAGTTCTCGCCGCCGGCCATGAAGCCGGTGTCGCCGCTGCCGGGCGGGCCGAACTGGCCCTCGCCGCCCGGCGCGGGCGCGGGACGGCCGAGACCGGCCGCGCGGCCCGCGGGCGTCTGCATCGCGCCGTTGTCGTCGGTGACCTGGTTCTCGGCGACCGCGCCGACGACCACGGGGGTGTCGGACAGGCGCGCCCCGGCGAGGGTCTCGCCGGTGTCGAGGTCGAGGACGTCGGCCACGATCACGGTGATGTTGTCCGGGCCGCCGCCGCGCAGGGCGAGCTGGATCAGCTCCTGGACGGTCTCCTCGGGGCCCTGGTAGCTGGCGAGGGTGTCCTCCAGGGTCTGGTGGGACACCACGCCGCTCAGGCCGTCGGAGCAGATCAGGTACCGGTCGCCGGCCCGCACCTCGCGGATCGACAGGTCCGGCTCGACGTGGTCGCCGCTGCCCAGCGCGCGCATCAGCAGGGAGCGCTGCGGGTGGGTGGTGGCCTCCTCCTCGGTGATCCGGCCCTCGTCCACCAGACGCTGCACCCAGGTGTGGTCCTGGGTGATCTGGGTGAGGACGCCGTCGCGCAGGAGGTAGGCGCGGGAGTCGCCGACGTGGACCAGGCCCAGGCGCTGGCCGGTCCACAGCAGGGCGGTGAGCGTGGTGCCCATGCCTTCGAGGCGGGGGTCCTCCTCGACCATGACGCGCAGCTGCTCGTTGGCGCGCTGCACGGCGGTGCCGAGTGAGGTCAGGATGTCGGAGCCGGGGACGTCGTCGTCGAGGGCGACGATGGTGGAGATCACCTCGGAGGAGGCGACCTCACCGGCGGCCTGGCCGCCCATGCCGTCGGCGATGGCGAGCAGGCGCGGACCGGCGTAGCCGGAGTCCTCGTTGCCCTCCCGGATCATCCCCTTGTGCGATCCGGCGGCGAAGCGCAGTGACAGACTCATGCGCACCTCGCCCGTCGGCTGCTGATCCGTCGGCTGTTGCGGGGAAAGCCGCAGCCGGTCGTGTCGAGCCACCCTGCCCACCCTCCGGTCGGGAGCGCGCCGGCGTCCTGGGTGGGGACTGGTGCCGCGTGCTCGCTCCGCTCGCTCATTCTCGTACTACTTCCGCAGCTCGATGACGGTCTTGCCGATGCGGATCGGCGCTCCCAGCGGTATCGGCACAGGGGCCGTCAGCCGGTTCCGGTTCATGAACGTGCCGTTGGTGGATCCGAGGTCCTCGACGATCCACTGGCCGTCGCGGTCCGGGTAGATCCTGGCATGGCGGCTGGACGCGTAGTCGTCGTCCAGCACGATGGTGCTGTCGTGCGCGCGGCCCAGGGTGATGGTCTGTCCCTGGAGCGCGACGGTGGTGCCCGTCAGCGTGCCCTCGGTCACCACCAGCTTGGTCGGGGTGTTGCGGCCGCGACGGCCGCCCGACGCGGCCTGGCGGCCCTGGGGCTGCGGTGCGGCGGTCTGGCGGCCGGGCCGCTCGGCGGCCCTTCCGGCCTCCCGGCGCGCCCCGCGCTGGGTGACGCGCACACCGAAGAGGTCACTGCGGATGACCTGCACGGCCACGATCACGAACAGCCACAGGACGGCCAGAAAACCCAGCCGCATGACCGTGAGGGTCAGCTCTGACATTGCCCCCGCTTCACCCTTCGGCTTGCCGGTAAATGATGGTGGTGCTGCCCACGACGATCCGCGAGCCGTCGCGGAGCGTAGCGCGGGTGGTGTGCTGTCCGTCCACCACGATGCCGTTGGTGGAGCCCAGGTCCTGTACGTAGGCCGGGCTCCCCGTGTGGATCTCGCAGTGGCGGCGCGAGACGCCCGGGTCGTCGATGCGCACGTCCGCCTCGGTGGACCGGCCGAGTACCAGCGACGGCCGGGAGATCTGGTGGCGGTTGCCGTTGACCTCGATCCAGAAGCGGGTGCGGGCGCCGGCCGCCGGGCCCGCCGGACCGCCGGGCGCCGGCGGGCGTCCGGCCGCGGGCGGGTATCCGTAGCCGCCGGGGGCGCCGGGGGCGCCCATGCCGGGCGGGGTGTTGGGCATCGGGGGCGGCGGGGCCGTCGCTCCGGGCCGGCCCGCGGCCGGGCCCGGGTAGCCGTAGCCGCCCGGGGCGGGAGCGCCGCCGGCGGCGTTCGGGTGCGGCGGGGCGCCCTGCTGGTCCGTGGACCCGGCGAGGGTGCGGCTGCGGACCCGGTACAGCCCGGTGTCCAGGTCGTCGGCCTTGGACAGGTGGACCTTGATCGGGCCCATGAACGTGTACCGCTGGTGCTTGGCGTAGTCACGCACCATTCCGGCCAGTTCGTCGCCCAGCTGCCCCGAGTACGGGCTCAGCCGCTCGTAGTCGGGTGTGCTGAGTTCCACGATGAAGTCGTTGGGCACGACGGTGCGGTCGCGGTTCCAGATCGTGGCGTTGTTGTCGCACTCGCGCTGCAGCGCTCCGGCGATCTCCACGGGCTGGACCTCGGCCTTGAACACCTTGGCGAAGGTGCCGTTGACCAGACCTTCGAGACGCTGCTCGAACTTCTTCAGGACTCCCATGGGGCACCTCCTCCGTCCCTGTCCTTGCCGTACCGGGTGTACCGCCCGGGGTACTGCTCGCGGTACTGCTTACTGATCGTATCCACGCGGCCGTGAATCGCCTGGTTCCCCCTGTCGGCCCAAGTGTGGCCACCGGGCTGTCCTCACCTCCGGCCGCTTCGGCCGGGTGTGCTGACTGCGAAGGTTCCCTGCGAAGTACGCCTTCGAACTTGCTCGGCGGGTCTTCCCGCATCCTGCTGTTCGTCGTCGCCGCCGGGCGCCGTCCCAGGATCGTACGGGCGGCCCACGACCAGTGTCCCGCACCTGTGGACGGAGCGGTCTCCTCTCGGGGGAGGAGTGCGTGGACCGGTACAAGGTTGATACGTAAACCAGCCTGTATGGCTGGTGGGTGGGGTTGTGGACAGGAACACAGTGCCGGGGTGCCGGAGGAGGCCCGGAGCGCGGCCGGCACGGCCCTCGGGCGCGGTGCCAGGGAGTGTCCGGGAGAGTCCCCGCCGGGTGCCCGGGCGGTGCGGGCGGGCTGTGCGGGCGTGCGGAGACGGCCGGGAAGCGACTGGCGATCATGGACGGAAAGGGATGTGAATCCACCCCACGGGGCGTGCTAATGTTCTGCATGTCGGAAGGGCGCGGCGCCGAAAGGGGCCGGACCGGAAGACGCACCCAATGCGCGGGTGGCGGAATAGGCAGACGCGCTGGATTCAGGTTCCAGTGCCCGCAAGGGCGTGGGGGTTCAACTCCCCCCTCGCGCACAACGACGAACGGTCGTCATCGTGAAAACGATGGCGGCCGTTTCTCGTTGTCCCCCTCTTCCCCCCTCCTCTCCCTCTCCCTCCTCCCGCTCTTCCTCGGGAGTGGCCGCCCCGCTCTGTCGTCCGGACGGTGACGGGGATAACGTCGGCGCCAATCGCTTGTCGGTCGGCGCGGGGGAGGCGGTCCGGTGGCCGGTACCGGGGTGGAGACGGAAACACGTGCGGCTGTGCCGCCCGGGCAGCGCCGGGGTGGCCGGGAGCCGGAGGGCGGCCTTCCGCGGCTGCCCGTGGTGCGGGGGTTCGCGCCCCGCACGGGTGACGGCCGCGGAGCCGGAGCCAAGGCGCGCGGCAAGGCACTGCGCCGGTCGACGCCCCGCGCGGACCACGCCCGCCTCGACCTCGATCCCGGCCGGCCCGACGCGCTCACGGCCGTCGAGGAGTCCGGCCGGGGCCGCATACCCCGGCTGACCCCGCTGCGGGTGGGGCGGATGGCCGCGAGCCCGTTCGCCTTCCTGCGCGGGACGGCCGGCCTCATGGCGTACGACCTGGCCCGCACCCCTGTGACAGGAGTCACGGCGCAGATCTGCGGTGACGCCCATGCCGCCAACTTCGGCCTGTACGGCGATGTCCGCGGTGGCCTGGTGATCGACCTCAACGACTTCGACGAGACGGTGCGGGGCCCCTGGGAGTGGGACCTGAAGCGGCTCGCCACCTCTCTGGTCCTCGCGGGGCGGGAGGCGGGCGCGGACGAGGACGAGTGCCGCAAGGCCGCCCTGGACGCCGCGGGCTCCTACCGGCGCACCCTGCGGGTGCTGGCGAAGATGCCCGCCGCCGAGGCGTGGAACGCCATCGCGGACGAGCGGCTCGTGTCGCACGCCGACGCACGTGACCTGCTCGGCACGCTGGAGAAGGTGTCGGCGAAGGCGCGCTCCAACACCAGCGGCCGCTTCGCCGCCAGGTCCACCGAGAAGGGCCCGGACGGCGGGCGGCGCTTCGTGGAGGCGCCCCCGGTGCTGCGGCGGGTGCCGGACGCGGAGGCCGCGGCGGTCGCCCGGTCGCTGGAGAGCTGGACCACGACCCTGCCGGAGGACCGGCTGCCGCTGCTGGCCCGGTACGCGGTGCACGACGTGGCGTTCCGCGTGGTGGGCACGGGCAGCGTCGGCACCCGCTCCTACGTGGTGCTGCTGCTGGACCACCGGGGCGAGCCGCTCGTCCTCCAGGTGAAGGAGGCCAGGCCGTCGGCACTGCTGCCGCACCTGGCGACCGTGGGAATCGCCACACCGCCGGTGGAGCACGAGGGACGCAGGGTGGTGCTGGGGCAGCGCCACATGCAGGTGGTGAGCGACTTCCTGCTCGGCTGGACGACGGTCGAGGGGCGGGACTACCAGGTGCGTCAGTTCCGCAACCGCAAGGGAAGCGTGGACCCCGCGGCGCTGCCGTCCGGCCAGATCGACGACTACGCCCGGATGACCGGCGCGCTGCTGGCCCGTGCGCACAGTCACAGCGCCGACCCGCGGCTGCTGACCGGTTACTGCGGCAAGAACGAGGAGCTGGACGAGGCGGTGGCGTCCTTCGCGGTGGCCTACGCCGACCGCACCGAGGCCGACCACGCCGATCTGGTGGCCGCCGTGCGGTCGGGGCGGATCGAGGCCGAGACGGGAGTGTGACCGGTCCTTGATCGCCGTGGGAGGTACGGGACTTGGCCGGTGGCCTACGCTGGGCGGATGACCACCCCGGATGCTGATCGGACCCCGCCCGAGCCCTCGGAGGGCTCCGCCGGAGCCCCTCCCCGCCCCGAGGAGCGTCTGGAGCGCGCCGTCATGGCCGCCGAGAAGGCGCTGATCGAGTTCGAGATCGCCGTGGAGACCTTCCGCGTCGAGATCGAGAACTTCTCCCGGCTGCACGAGCAGCGGCTCGGCCCGCTGTACGCGCGGCTGGAGGAGCTGGAGGCCCTCATCGCCGAGGCGCGCGCCGCCCGCACCGGCGACCCGGAGGACCTGCTCCGGGCCCAGGAGGCACGGGCCCGTCTGACGCCCATCCCCGGTGTCGAGGAGCTGCTGCACGGCTGGATGGACGGCCAGGGGCTGTTCCCGGAGTCCGTGGCGATGCTCACCGAACGCAGCGTGCAGCCGCCGCCGCGCGTCCGGCCGGGCGAGGAGGCCCGCCGCCTCTACCGCGAGCTGGTCCGCGCGGCCCACCCGGACCTCGCGCAGGACGAGGGTGAGCGCAAGCGGCGTGACGAGTTCATCTCCCGGGTGAACGCGGCCTACGCCCTGGGCGACGAGAAGAAGCTGCTCGCGCTCCAGGAGGAGTGGGCGGCCGGGCCGGTGCCCGAGCGGCGCCCCACCCCCGCCGACGAGCTGTACGACCGTCTCGAGTGGCTCGCGGCCCGCAAGGAGCTGCTGACCGAGCTGGCGGGCAAACTGGAGGAGAGCGCCATCGCCTCCATGCTGCGGCTGGCCCCGGACGACCCGGACGGGCTGCTGGACGACATCGCCGGCAAGCTGGCCGGCGAGATCGCCGAGCGCGAGGCCGAGCTGGCGGCGCTGCACCAGGGCTAGCGGGGCACCGGGGCCGGCCGGCCGGGCGCCAGAGCTGGCCGGGCACCGGGTGAGCCGGGCGCCGGGTCAGCGAGCGCCGGGTGAGCTTGGCGCCGAGTCCGCGAGCGCCGGGTCAGCCGGGCGGCGGGGTGCGGTCGGGTAGCGTCGGGCGCATGAACTTTGGAGCTGGTGTGCCCACGGTGCAGGTCACGGACCTCGCGGACGGTGACTTCCTGCTGGACGTCCGGGAGGACGACGAGTGGCAGGCGGGTCACGCCGCCGGGGCGCTGCACATCCCGATGAGCGAGTTCGTGGCCCGTTACGGCGAGCTCACCGAGGCCGCGCCGCAGGACGGCCGGGTGAACGTGATCTGCCGCTCCGGCGGGCGGTCCGCGCAGGTGACCATGTACCTCGTGCAGCAGGGCCTGGACGCCGCGAACGTGGACGGCGGCATGGGCGCCTGGGCCGCCGCGGGACGGCCGGTGGTGGACGACGAAGGCAAGCCGGGGCAGGTCGTCTGAGGCGGGTCCTCGGCGCCCCGTCCCCTTTTCGCGCCGCCTCCCGGGCCTCGACCCCGGGAGGCGGACCGGCCCCGCCCGCCCCGCGCGGCGGGTCGTAGGGTGTCCACCGCTGTGGAAAACCTCGGAGCCCGTGCAGCCCTGTTGTCCACAAGGGTGTGCCGGGGTCGCCGGGACTCAGTACGGTTCGTGCGAACAACCGGGACGGGCGAGACGGGGCGCGAATGGAAGCACACGTGGGCGGGTCTCCACCCGAGGAGACGGATACCCCGACCGGAGTGGCCGCGCTTGGCCTTCCATGCCGGATCGTCGCGGCCGTCGCGCTGGCGGCGGTGGCCGCTCTCGCCTGCGTCCACCTGGGCATGGTCTTCCTGCATCTCGCGCCGTCGAACACGCTCAGCAAGCAGCACGCCGAGACGATCGACAAGTGGGTCTACCCCGAGTTCGAGCAGAACTGGAAGCTCTTCGCCCCGAACCCGCTGCAGCAGAACATCGCGGTGCAGGTCCGGGCGGAGATACGCACCGAGGACGGTCGCACCCGCTCGGTGGGCTGGACCGACCTCTCCGCCCAGGACGGCCGCGCCATCGACGGCAACCCGGCCCCCAGCCACACCCAGCAGAACGAACTCCGCCGCGCCTGGGACTTCTTCACCTCCTCGCACGACGAGGAGAACCGCCCGGTGGGGTCGCGCGGCCGGATCTCCGAGGAGTACCTGCGGCGCATCGTGGTGATGCGGCTGGGCCGCGCCCACGGGGCGGAGGTCGAGCGGATACAGATACGTTCCCGGACCCTTCATGTGCGGCCGCCGGCCTGGAGCGGTGAGAAGGTGTCGGCCGAACCGAGCTACCGGGTCCTTCCCTGGTGGCTCGTCCCCGACGAGTCGGACGTCGACGAGTCGGACGCCGGCGACTCCGCCGCCGGCGGGTCCGGGCGTTCCGACGGGTTCGCCGCGTCCGACAAGCCCCGGGGAGGCGCCCGGTGAACCGCTCGGCGCTCACTCTCGGGAAGCTGGTCTCCAGGGTCACCGACTCCGCTCTGGGTCCGTACCAGAGCGCGGTGATACGCATAGGCTTCGCCGCCACCTGGCTGCTGTTCCTGCTCCGCGAGTTCCCCCACCGGCACGAGCTGTACGGGCCCGACAGCCCGTGGAGCTGGGAACTCGGCGAGCGGCTGGTGTCGGACAACGGCGCCTTCACGGTGCTGCTGTGGACCGACTCGGAGTTCTGGTTCGAGGCCGTCTACCTCTTCGCCGTCCTGGCGAGCCTGCTGCTGGCGCTGGGCTGGCGTACCCGCACCATGTCCGTCCTCTTCATGGTGGGCGTGCTCTCACTGCAGAACCGCAGCGTCTTCATGGGCGACGGTGGCGACAACGTGATCCACCTGATGGCCGTCTACCTGGTGTTCACCCGGTGCGGACAGGTCTGGTCGCTGGACGCCCGCCGGGCCCGGCGACGGGAAGCGGCCGCTGACGGGCGGGAGCGCCTCGACGTCATGGGTCCGGTTCTGTGGGCCGTCTCGGCGATCGGGCTGCTGTCGGCCATGCTGAGCGATCCCTCGCCCGACCTGTTCGTTCCGGTGCTGCTGTGGACGGTGTGGGTCGCGCTCGGTGTGTGGTGGCTGGTGGGGCAGGTCGCCCCGCGTTCGGACGTGCGCGCGCTGTTCGACGTGGTGGGCAACATCGTCCACAACGCCGCGCTGCTGGTGATCATGGCCGAGGCGTGCCTGATCTACGCCACGGCGGGCTGGTACAAGATCCAGGGCTCGCGCTGGCAGGACGGCACGGCGCTGCACTACCCGCTGCACCTGGACTACTTCTCACCGTGGCCGGGGCTGGCGGACCTGCTGGCGTCCAACGCCACGATGGTCATGCTGATCACGTACGGCACGGTGGCCGTGCAGGTGGCCTTCCCGTTCACCCTCTTCAACCGCAGGGTGAAGAACGTCCTGCTGGCCCTGATGATCACCGAGCACCTGGCGATCGCGGTCGTGCTGGGACTGCCGTTCTTCTCGATGGCGATGATCGTGGCCGACTCGGTGTTCCTGCCGACCACCTTCCTGCGCAGGGTGGGCGACGCCGCCGGGCGACTGACCGGACGGTTCCGGCCGGGCGGCCGGGACGGCGGTCGGGACGGCGGTCGGGACGGCGGCCGGAGTGGCCAGGGTGGCCTCGCGGTGGCGACGGCGCCGGACGGTGCGGCAGCGGCCGATGCCGGGGCCGCGTGGGTGCCCGCTCAAGGAGGCCCGGGATGGGCCGCGGAGAAGGCGGAGCGCGGTGGCGAGCGCGGGGAGCCCGTGAAGCTTGGGAAGCCTGGTGGGGAGTCCGGCGCGCAGGGCGCGGGACCCGCAGCCTCCGAGGACGGTGTCCCGGGCACGGACGCGGCCCGGTCCGTGCCCGGCGCCCGTGGCACGGACGCCTCCGGACCGACGCCTCCCGGGGCGGCGGGCCCCCGGCCGTGACGGACGCCTCCGCGCGGACGTGATCGGAAGTGATCGGGAGCGGGCCGGGCCGCCTAGGCTTCGGTCCGTGACCGCCTTCCCCGACATCACACGTGCCTGGCGCTCCCTCGCCGAGGGCGCCGTCCTCCTGGACGGGTTCCACGCGCTCAAGCACGCCCTCCGCTTCGGGGCCGCCGTGCCGCTGGCCGTCGCGACGGACCGGGCGGCGGCGCTGGCCCTCGCCGCCGAGCTGGCCCCGGACGTCCGAGAGGCGCTGGACGGGCTGCTGACCGAGGTCGACGAGGCGGCCTACCGGCAGCTGGTCCCCCGCCCGCACCCCACCGGCGTGGCGGCGCTGGCCGAGCGACCGGACCGCGGGGTGGCGCTGCGGACCCTGGGTTCCCTCCCCCGCCGCGCCCCTGTCGTGGTGCTGGACCAGCCCCGCAACCTCGGCAACGCCGGAGCGGTGGTCCGGCTGGCCGCCGGTTTCGGGGCGACCGGCGTGGTCACCACGGGGCCGCTCGATCCCTGGCACCCCAACGTGGTGCGCGGCGGGGCCGGGCTGCACTTCGCCACCGTCGTGGAGCGGCTGGACGTGGCGGACCTGCCGCCCGGGCCGGTGTTCGCCCTGGACGCGGAGGGCGAGGACATCCGCGGGGTCCGGCTGCCCGACGACGCGGTGCTGGCCTTCGGGTCCGAGCGCAGCGGGCTCACGCCCGAGCTGCGCGGCAGGGCCGACCGGCTGCTGTCCCTGCCGATGCGTCCGCAGGTGTCCAGCTACAACCTGGCGACCAGCGTGGCGATGACGCTCTACCACTGGAGCTCGCAGTCCCCCGCCGGCGCCCCGGCCGCGACCGGGACACCCGCGGAGGACTGACCGGCGGCTACGCCTCCCGGCGGACCTCCACCGTGCGGAAGCGGTTGGCGACGAAGGCGGCGTCGCACAGCGCCGCGTTGGCCGCCGGGTTGCCGCCCGAGCCGTGGAAGTCGGAGAAGGCGGCCGTCTGGTTCACGAAGACCCCGCCGGTCAGGTTGAGGGAGAGCTGGGCGCACTCCTCCAGGCAGACCTCCTCGACGGCCTGCTCCACCTCGGCGTTCGTGGTCCAGGCGGCGACCGTCATCGCGCCCTTCTCACGGATCGTGCGCCGCAGCAGCTCCACGGCGTCGGCGGCCGAGTCGACGGCGACGGCGAAGGAGACGGGGCCGAAGCACTCCTCCAGGTAGGCCGGGTCCTCCTCGGACTTGGCCGCGTCCAGGCGGACCATGACGGGCGTGCGCACCACCGCGTCGGGGAAGTCCGGGTGTGCGACCTCGCGCGAGGGGAGCACGACCTCGCCCAGCTCGGCGGCCGCCTCCAGGCGCGCCTTCACGTCAGGATTGACGATCGCGCCGAGCAGCCCCGCAGCCCGGGCGTCGTCGCCCAGCAGCTTGGAGACGGCGGCGGCGAGGTCGGCCGTCACCTCCTCGAAGGTGCGGTGGCCCTGGTCGGTGTCGATGCCGTCCCGGGGGATCAGCAGGTTCTGCGGGGTGGTGCACATCTGGCCGCTGTACAGGGAGAGGGAGAAGGCCAGGTTGGAGAGCATGCCGCGGTAGTCGGCGGCCGACTCGATCACCACCGTGTTGACGCCGGCCTTCTCGGTGTAGACCTGCGCCTGGCGGGCGGTGGTCTCCAGCCAGTCGCCGAAGGACGTGGAGCCGGTGTAGTCGATGACGCGGATCTCCGGGCGCACCGCCAGCGTCTTCGCCAGGCCCTCGCCCGGCCGCTCGGCGGCCAGCGCGACCAGGTTCGGCTCGAAGCCGGCCTCGGCGAGCACCTCGCGCGCGATGGCCACGGTGAGGGCCAGCGGCAGCACCGCCCGCGGGTGCGGCTTGACCAGGACCGGGTTGCCGGTGGCCAGCGAGGCGAAGAGACCCGGGAAGCCGTTCCAGGTGGGGAAGGTGTTGCAGCCGATCATCAGCGCGACGCCGCGCGGGACGGCCGTGAACTCCTTGGTGAGCAGCAGCGGGTCGCGCTTGCCCTGCGGCTTGCTCCACTCCGCGGTCTGCGGGACCCGGGTCTGCTCCTGGTAGGCGTAGGCGACCGCCTCCAGGCCGCGGTCCTGCGCGTGCGGTCCGCCGGCCTGAAGGGCCATGACGAAGGCCTGGCCGCTGGTATGCATGACCGCGTGCGCGAACTCGTGGGTGCGGGCGTTGATCCGCCGGAGGATCTCCAGGCAGACCAGGGCCCGCAGCCGGGGGCCGGCCTCGCGCCAGCCGCGCATGCCCGCCCGCATCGCGGGGAGCAGCACGTCGATGTCCGGGTGGGGGTAGGTGACGCCCAGCTCGATGCCGTAGGGGGACACCTCGCCGCCGACCAGCTCGTCGGTGCCCGGCTGGTCGAGCTCGAAGGGGCGGTTCAGCAGCGCCTGGAAGGCGGCCAGGCCCTCCTCGGCGGACTGCGTGCCGTTCTCCCCGTAGGCCTTGGGGTGCTCGGGGTGGGGCGACCAGTAGGCGCGGGTGGTGATCGCCTCCAGGGCCTGGTCGAGCGTGGCCTGGTGGCGGTCGGTCAGCTCGGCGGCGGTCAGGCCGCCGTCGGCGGACGGGGACGTGGCGGGGACGTGCGCGGTCGGTGCGGTGGCCATGGGTGGACCCACCTCCTCCTCGGACCGGCTCCTCGTCGAACCGGCACGCTGGGCAGGAACAGAAGGACAGGGCTAGAGTAACCGAACGATCGGTCGGGACAAGGGGGTCCGCCGCGCCTGTGGACAACCCCGTGCGGGAGGATCGCGCTCATGACAGCACTCGACCTGAAAAGCCCCGTGGCAGTAGTCGGTACCGGCACCATGGGCCAGGGCATCGCCCAGGTCGCACTGGTCGCCGGACACCCCGTCCGGCTCCACGACGCCGCCCCCGGCCGGGCCGGCGAGGCGGCGGCCGCGATCGTGGCCCGTCTGGACCGGCTCGTCGAGAAGGGCCGTCTCACCCCCACCGACCGCGACGCCGCCCGGGACCGGCTGACGCCCGCCGGAGCCCTCTCCGACCTGGCCGGATGCGGTCTGGTGGTGGAGGCGGTCCTGGAGCGCCTCGACGTCAAGCAGCAGCTGTTCCGGGAGCTCGAGGAGGTGGTCGGCGAGGAGTGCCTGCTGGCCACCAACACCTCCTCGCTCTCCGTCACGGCCATCGGCGGCGCGTTGCGCCTGCCCGGCCGGTTCGTCGGACTGCACTTCTTCAACCCGGCGCCGCTGATGCCGCTGGTCGAGGTCGTCTCCGGCTTCGCCACCGACCCCGGGGCCGCGGGGCGGGCGCTGGAGACGGTGCGTGCCTGGGGCAGGACCCCGGTGGCCTGCGCCGACCAGCCCGGCTTCGTCGTCAACCGGATCGCCCGGCCGTTCTACGCGGAGGCCTTCGAGCTGTACGAGCTCGGCGCCGCGGACCCGGCCACCATCGACGCGGTGCTGCGCGAGAGCGGCGGCTTCCGGATGGGGGCCTTCGAGCTCACCGACCTGATCGGCCAGGACGTCAACGAGGCCGTCACCCGCTCGGTGTGGGAGTCCTTCTTCCAGGACGTGCGCTTCCGGCCCTCGCTCGCCCAGCGCCGTCTGGTCGAGTCGGGGCGGCTCGGGCGCAAGTCCGGCCACGGCTGGTTCCCCCATGGGGGTGAAGAGGGCGCCGGGCGGCCTGAGCCGCGGACAGCCGGCCCGGAGCAGGCGCCCGGCCACGTCACCCTTCTGGGTGCGCTCGGTCCGGCGTCCGGTCTCGTCGAGCTGATCCGGGAGTCCGGCATCGACCTGCGGGTCGAGGACGAGGGCTTCGCCGAGGAGGGCGAGGAGAAGGGCCGTCTGGTGCTGCCCGGCGGCGGCACGCTGGTCCTCGCGGACGGCGAGACGGTCGGCGAGTACGGGCCCGACCTGGTCTCCTTCGACCTGGCCCTGGACTACCGGGCGGCCACCCGGATCGCGCTGGCGGCCTCCCCGGCCACCTCGCCGGAGACCCTGGCCGAGGCGGTGGGTCTGTTCCAGGCGCTGGGCAAGAAGGTCAGCGTCGTCGGTGACGTCCCCGGCATGATCGTCGCGCGCACGGTCGCCCGGATCATCGACCTCGCCTTCGACGCGGTGGCACGCGGGGTGGCCGGTGAGGAGGACGTCGACACCGCCATGCGGCTGGGCGTCAACTACCCCCTGGGCCCCTTCGAGTGGAGCCGCCGGCTCGGCGACGACTGGGCCTACGGCGTCCTCGACGCGGTGCACGAGCGGGAACCGTCCGGCCGCTGCGCCCCGTCCCTGGCGTTGCTGCGGCACGCCTTCGCCGCGGCCAAGTGACGGGGGGAGCCACCGCCATGACCACGCCCAAGCGTGACACCTACACGCCGGACTCGCTGCTGCAGGTGGCCGTCCAGGTCTTCAACGAGCGCGGGTACGACGGCACGTCGATGGAGCACCTGGCCAAGGCGGCCGGGATCTCCAAGTCGTCCATCTACCACCACGTCTCCGGCAAGGAGGAGCTGCTCCGGCGTGCGGTGAGCCGGGCGCTCGAGGGTCTCTTCGGCATCCTCGACGAGCCGCAGGCCAAGGAGGGCGGCGCGGCCGGCCGCCTGGAGTACGTGGTGCGGCGGATGGTCGAGGTGCTGATCGCGGAGCTGCCCTACGTGACGCTGCTGCTGCGGGTGCGCGGCAACACCGGCACCGAGCGGTGGGCGCTGGAGCGGCGCCGCGAGTTCGACCACCGGGTCGCCGACCTGCTGAAGAACGCCGTGGCGGAGGGTGAGGTGCGGGGCGACATCGAGGTGCGGCTGGCCACCCGCCTGGTCTTCGGCATGATCAACTCGATCGTCGAGTGGTACCGCCCCGACGGCGGCACGGGCGCGCGCCGCGAGATCGCCGACGCGGTGGTCCAGCTGGTCCTCACGGGCCTGCGGGGCTGACGGCGGGCCCCCGGGCCCCACCGCCGCTCGGCGGCCGGCGGACCGGCTCGGGGAGCCCCGGTGGCGGACGCGGCTCAGACCGGGAGCCCCGGTGGCGGACGCGGCTCAGACCGGGAGCCCGGTGGCGGACGTGGCTCAGACCGGGCTGCCCGTGGCGCCGGAGTTGCCCGGGACGCCCCGGCTCTTGGGGATGTCCGGGGCCTCCGCGCGCCTCGGGCCGTCCGTGCCGGCCGTGCCGTCGGGGGATTCGATGTCCTCGACCTCGAAGACCAGCAGGGTCCGGGTGGAGAGCACCTCCGGCATGGAGTGCAGCCGGGTCAGCACCAGTTCGCGCAGCGCCCGGTTGTCGGGTGCGTGCACCAGCATCAGCACGTCGAAGTCGCCTCCGACCAGTGCCAGGTGCGAGGCCCCCGGCAGCGCTCTCAGCCGTTCGCGCACCGTGCGCCAGGAATTCTGGACGATCTTCAGGGTGATGTAGGCGGAGGTGCCCTGGCCCGCCCGCTCGTGGTCGATCCGGGCGCCGAAGCCGCGGATCACCCCGTCCTCGATCAGCCGGTTGATCCGCGCGTAGGCGTTGGCCCGGGAGACGTGCACCCGCTCGGCCACCGACCGGATGGACGCGCGGCCGTCCTTCTGGAGCATTCCGAGGATGTCCTGGTCGATGGCGTCCAGCACCCTGGGAGGCGGCAGCGGACGGGCGCCGGCGGGCGTCGGCACGGCACCCTTCTCCGGGCCGTCGGCCATTTGTTCAGGTCGCATGCTTCCCCGCCTCCCTCCCCTGGACACCGTGCCTCCATCTCAGGCTGTGGAGAACCGTTTGTCCACAGGCTGACGCCGCCTGTAGCCAAAATTCGCCAACGACCGAACAATCGGTAGGTGAGGTGCGTCACACCCGGCGTCCTCGTAGCCACTCCCACGAGGAGGTGCCGTCATGACGGTGATGGAGCAGCGGGACACCTACCGCCCCGCCCCGCCGCCCGCCTGGCAGCCGCGCACGGACCCCGCGCCCCTGCTGCCCGACGCCGAGCCCTACCGCGTCCTGGGGACGCCTGCCGCCGACGAGGCCGCCGCGGCCGATCCCGGCCTGCTGCGCCGCCTGTACGCCGAGGTGGTGCGCGGACGCCGCTACAACGCCCAGGCCACCGCGCTGACCAAGCAGGGCCGCCTCGCCGTCTACCCGTCCAGCACCGGCCAGGAGGCCTGCGAGGTGGCCGCCGCCATGGTCCTCGCCGACCAGGACTGGCTCTTCCCCAGCTACCGGGACACCCTCGCCGTGGTCGGCCGGGGCGTCGACCCGGTGGAGGCGCTGACCCTGCTGCGCGGCGACCGGCACACCGGCTACGACCCCTACGCCCACCGGGTCGCCCCGCTGAGCACCCCGCTGGCCACCCAGCTGCCGCACGCGGTCGGGCTGGCCCACGCCGCCCGTCTCAAGGGAGACGACGTGGTGGCCCTCGCCATGATCGGCGACGGCGGCACCAGCGAGGGCGACTTCCACGAGGCGCTCAACTTCGCCGCCGTCTGGCAGGCCCCCGTCGTCTTCCTGGTGCAGAACAACGGCTTCGCCATCTCCGTCCCGCTGGCCAAGCAGTCGGCCGCCCCCTCCCTGGCCCACAAGGCCGTCGGGTACGGCATACCGGGCCGGCTGGTGGACGGGAACGACGCCGTCGCCGTGCACCAGGTCCTGAGCGAGGCCGTCCGGCACGCCCGGGAGGGCAACGGCCCGGTGCTGGTGGAGGCGATCACCTACCGCCTGGACGCCCACACCAACGCCGACGACGCCACCCGCTACCGCGAGTCCGCCGAGGTGGACGCGTGGCGCGACCACGACCCGGTGCTGCTCCTCGAGCGGGAACTGACCGCGCGCGGCGTGCTGGACGAGGACGCGATCGGCGCCGTCCGTGAGGACGCCGAGGCGATGGCCGCCGACCTGCGGGCCCGGATGAACCAGGACCCCGAGATCGACCCCATGGAACTCTTCGCGCACGTCTACGCCGAGCCCACGCCCCAGCTGCGGGAGCAGCAGGAGATGCTGCGGGCCGAGCTGGAGGCCGAGGCGCACCCGAAGCAGGAAGGCACGGCCCGATGACCACCGGCACCTCCCTTGGTACCGCCGTCGACAGCGCCGTGGCGGTCAAGCAGACCACCATGGCGCAGGCGATCAACCGGGCCCTGCGGGACTCCATGGCCGAGGACCCGTCCGTCCACGTCCTCGGCGAGGACGTGGGCACCCTGGGCGGCGTCTTCCGGATAACCGACGGCCTCGCGGCCGAGTTCGGCGACCACCGGTGCACCGACACCCCGCTCGCCGAGGCGGGCATCCTCGGCACCGCCGTCGGCATGGCCATGTACGGGCTGCGGCCGGTGGTAGAGATGCAGTTCGACGCCTTCGCCTATCCGGCCTTCGAGCAGCTGATCTCGCACGTCGCGAAGATGCGCAACCGCACCCGGGGCGCGATGCCCCTGCCGATCACCGTGCGCGTCCCGTACGGCGGCGGCATCGGCGGTGTGGAGCACCACAGCGACTCCTCCGAGGCGTACTACATGGCGACGCCCGGTCTGCACGTGGTCACGCCGGCCACGGTGGCCGACGCCTACGGCATGCTGCGGCAGGCCATCGCCTCCGACGACCCGGTGGTCTTCCTCGAGCCCAAGCGGCTCTACTGGGGCAAGGACGCCTGGGACCCTCAGGACCCGGCCCCGGTCGAGCCGATAGGCCGGGCGGTGGTCCGCCGGAGCGGGCGCAGCGCCACGCTGATCACCTACGGCCCGTCGCTGCCGGTCTGCCTGGAGGCGGCGGAGGCGGCCAGGGCGGAGGGCTGGGACCTGGGCGTGGTCGACCTGCGGTCGCTGGTGCCGTTCGACGACGAGACGGTCTGCGCCGAGGTGCGGCGCACCGGCCGCGCGGTCGTGGTGCACGAGTCGGGCGGCTTCGGCGGACCCGGCGGGGAGATCGCCGCCCGGATCACCGAGCGGTGCTTCCACCATCTGGAGGCACCCGTTCTCCGGGTCGCCGGATTCGACATCCCGTATCCTCCGCCGATGGCGGAGCGGCATCACCTGCCCGGCGTGGACAGGATCCTGGACGCGGTGGGACGGCTGCAGTGGGAGGCGGGCGACTGATGGCCGAGGTATTCGAGTTCAAGCTGCCGGACCTGGGCGAAGGGCTGACCGAGGCCCAGATCGTGCAGTGGATGGTCGAGGTCGGCGACGTGGTCGCCGTCGACCAGCCCGTCGTCGAGGTCGAGACGGCCAAGGCGATGGTGGAGGTGCCCTGCCCGTACGGCGGGGTCGTCACCGCGCGGTACGGCGAGGAAGGGGGGTCCCTTCCGGTGGGCGCCCCGCTGATCACGGTCGCGGTGGGCGCGGTCCCGGGCGACCTGTCCCTGGGCGAGGCCGGCGCCGCCGTCTCCGGCACGGCGGCCGGCACGGTGAACGGCACGGCCGTCGAGGGCGCGGAGGGCTCCGGGAACGTGCTGGTCGGCTACGGCACCTCGGCGCCGCCGGCCCGTCGTCGCCGGGTCCCCCCGCCGACCCCGGTCCGCGGCAGGCCGCGGCAGCCGTCGGAGTCCGCACCGGCGCAGCCGGCCGGTGCGCGGGCGGCCGAGGCGCCGTCCGCCCCGGCGGAGGCCGCTGCGGCTTCCGCGCCGGTCTCCGTGAACGGCACGGCCGCTCCCGCCCGGGCGGGGCGGTCCCCGGGCGGCGTGGGCGCCGCGTCCGCGCAGGACGGTCCGGTCCCGGTCATCTCCCCGCTGGTGCGCCGCCTCGCCCGGGACAACGGCCTGGATCTGCGGGACATCACCGGTTCCGGCCCGGAGGGCCTGATCCTGCGCGCCGACGTCGAGTACGCGCTGCGCGCCGCGGCGTCCCGCGAGCAGACCCAGGACCACCAGGCCACCGTGTCTCCGCTGCGCCCGGTCGACGCACCCGTGGCGGCCGACGCCGGTGTGACGCGGATCCCGCTGCGGGGGCTGCTCGGCGCGGCGGCCGACAAGTTCACCCGGAGCCGGAGCGAGATACCGGACGCCACCTGCTGGGTGGACGCCGACGCGACGGAGCTGCTGAACGCCCGAGCGGCGATGAACGCCGGGCCGGGGCCGAAGATCTCGCTGATCGCCCTGCTGGCGAGGATCTGCGTCGCCGCCCTCGACCGCTTCCCGGAGCTCAACGCCACGGTCGACACCGCGGCGCGGGAGATCGTGCGGTTCGGGGAGGTGCACATCGGCTTCGCCGCGCAGACCCCACGGGGGCTGGTGGTGCCCGTGGTGCGCGACGCCCACCGGCGGGACGCGGAGTCGCTGGCCGGGGAGTTCTCGCGGCTCACCGAGTCGGCGCGGTCCGGCGGGCTGCGGCCCGCCGAGCTCTCCGGCTCGACCTTCACCCTGAACAACTACGGGGTGTTCGGCGTCGACGGTTCGACCCCGATCCTCAACCACCCCGAGGCGGCCATGCTCGGTGTGGGGCGCATCACCCCGAAGCCCTGGGTGCACCAGGGCGAGTTGGCGGTGCGTCAGGTGACGCAGCTGTCGCTGACCTTCGACCACCGGGTCTGCGACGGCGGGACCGCGGGCGGTTTCCTGCGGTACGTGGCCGACTGCGTCGAGCAGCCGGCGGTGCTCCTGCGTTCCCTGTGATCGCGGCGCCCTCCATACTCGGGGGGTGATCGACCACAGCAGCTCCCCCGCCGCGCGGGGCGACGGACACCACGGCTTCGACGCCGTGGTGCTCGCCGGCGGTGCCGCCCGCCGGCTGGGCGGCGCCGACAAGCCGGGTGTGCGGGTGGGTGGCAGGGCCCTGCTCGACCGGGTCCTGGCCGCCTGTGCCGACGCCGGGCGCACCGTCGTCGTGGCCGACCCCCGGTCCACGGCGCGGCCGGTGCGGTGGGCGCGGGAGTCTCCGCCCGGCGGCGGGCCGGTGGCCGCGCTGGCGGCGGGCCTGGAGCTCACCACCGCCGACGTCGTGGTGGTCCTCAGCGCCGACCTTCCCTTCCTCGACGCCGCCACCGTCCACCGCCTCGTGCACACGCTGACCGCCCCCGCGTCCGCCGCCGCCCGTACCGGCGGGGCCGTTTCCGCCACGGGTACCGCCGCCGACGCCGTGGAGGCTGTCGCCGCCCACGCTGCCGCCGCGTACACCGGGGCCACGGCCGCTGGACCTGCCCACTCTGCCGAGCCGGCCGACGGTGAGGCCGGGTGTGATGCCGTGCTGGTGGTGGACGGGGAGGGGCGGCGGCAGCCGTTGGTGGCCGCCTACCGTGCCGAGCCGCTGCGGAGCGTGCTCGCCGCGGTCGCCGAGGAGAACGGCGGCCTCTCCGGGCTGCCCCTGCGACGACTGACCGGAGCGCTTCGGGTCACACTCATCAGCGACCCCGCCGCGTCCTTCGACTGCGACACCTGGGACGACATCGACGCCGCCCGCGCACGTATCAGGGAGCATGAGCACGTGTTGGATGAATGGATCACCGCAGCCAAGGACGAGCTGGGCATCGACCTGGACGTCGACAAGACTCTGCTCCTCGACCTCGCCCGTGACGCGGCGCACGGTGTCGCCCGCCCCGCGGCGCCGCTGACCACGTTCCTGGTGGGTTATGCGGCCGGTCGTGCGGGCGGCGGTCCCGAAGCGGTCGCCGAGGCCACCCGCAAGGCCGTCGCCCTGGCCCTGCGCTGGGCCGACGAGGCCGCCGCCGCGAAGGGAACCGCCTCGGACGCCCCTTCCGGCACCGCGCCCGGCAGCACGTCCGGCACCGCGCCGGGCAGCACGTCCGGCACCGCGCCCGGCACCGCTGCGGACGACGCGACGCCCGCGGACGCCGGATGACCGATCCAGGAGACCCGGTGGGCCGCCTGCCCGTCGACGGCGGTTCCGCCGACGGTCGTGACGGTCTCGGCGGCCCGGGCGGCTTCGACGACCTCGGCGTCCACGACGCACTGACCCTCGTCAACGAGGGCAGGACCTCCGGCGTGCCCGCCCCGGGCCGTCCCCCGGCGGAGGCCTCGAAGCCGTCGGAGGCCGGGACCGGTCACCGGCACATCGGCCTGCCCTGGCGGCAGGCGCGTGCGGTCGCCGACCGGGCGGGTCACGCCGCCCGTGCCGCGCGCCGCCGCTCCCGCATGCCCGTGCAGGTGCCGCTCGACGCCGCACTGGGCCTGGTGCTGGCCGTTCCGCTCACCGCGCTGACCGACCTGCCGCCGTTCGACACCTCCGCGATGGACGGCTGGGCCGTGGCCGGCCCCGGCCCCTGGCAGGTGCGGGAGACCCACGTCCTGGCCGGTGACACCGAGCCCGCGCCGTTGCCCGACGGCGAGGCCGCCCCCATCGCCACCGGCGCCCGGGTGCCCCGCGACACCACGGCGGTGCTGCGGAGCGAGCACGGCCGTCTCGACCAGGCCGGCCGCCTGCACGCCCAGCGCGAGACGGGGCACGGCCAGGACATCCGCCTCCGCGGCCAGGAGTGCCGCTCGGGGGACCAGTTGCTGCCCGCCGGGACGCCCGTCACCCCGCCGGTCCTCGGCCTGGCTGCCGCGGCGGGGTACGACACGCTCACCGTCGCCTCCCGGCCGTGCGTCGAGATCCTGGTCCTGGGCGACGAACTCCTCACCGAGGGGCGGCCGCGTGACGGGCTGATCCGGGACGCCCTCGGCCCCATGCTTCCGCCGTGGCTGCGGGTCCTCGGCGCCGAGGTCACCGCCGTCCGCCGGCTGGGTGACGACGCCGAGGCGCTGCGCCGCGCGGTCGTCGACAGCGAGGCGGACCTGATCGTCACCACCGGCGGCACCGCGGCCGGCCCGGTCGACCACGTCCACCCGATCCTGCACGCGACCGGCGCCGACCTCCTGGTCGACGGCGTTCAGGTCCGCCCGGGTCACCCCATGCTGCTGGCCCGGTTGCAGGACGGGCGCCACCTCGTCGGTCTGCCGGGCAATCCGCTGGCCGCCGTCTCCGGCCTGCTGACGCTCGCCCAGCCGTTGCTGCGTGCCCTGGGTGAGCATCCGGCGCCGGAGCCCTACGCCCTGCCGCTGGCCGAAGGAGTCCAGGGGCATCCGCACGACACCCGGCTGGTGCCGGTGGTGCTGCGCGCGGACCGGGCCCATCCGCTGCACTACAACGGCCCCGCCATGCTCCGCGGCATGGCGGCGGCCGACGCCCTCGCCGTGATCCCGCCTGGCGGATTGCGGCCGGGAGACGAAAGCGAGCTCCTGGACCTCCCCTGGACGCTCGCCGGAACTGGAGTGTGTTTCACGTGAAACTGCCGGGACAGGACGCCATCGCCCGACAGGCGGGCGAACGTCTGGTCACCTACCGGGTGAAGCTGCCGCAGAAGGAGGTGCCGCACCCCCTCCGCCAGGTCGGCAAGCGTCTGCTGATGGCCCTGGCCGTGCTGGTGGCGACCGCCTTCGTGGTCTACCTGGACCGCGACGGCTACAACGACAACGCCGGCGGCGGACTCGACCTGCTCGACAGCTTCTACTACGCGACCGTGACCCTCTCCACCACGGGCTACGGCGACGTCACCCCGGCCAGCGACAGCGCCCGGTTGACCAACATCCTCGTCATCACGCCCCTGCGCGTGGTGTTCCTGATCATCCTCGTCGGCACCACCCTCGAGGCGCTCACCGAGCGCACGCGGGAAGAACTGCGCCTGAACCGCTGGAGGCACACCTTGCGGGACCACACCGTCGTTGTCGGCTTCGGCACCAAGGGCCGCTCGGCCCTGCAGACGGTCTGCGCCTCGGGTGTCCCCGCGGAGCAGATCGTGGTGGTCGACCCCAGTGCCAAGGCGATCGACTCCGCCGCCGCCGAGGGGTACGCGGGCGTGGTGGGCGACGCCACCCGTAGCGACGTGCTGCTGCGCGCCGAGGCGCAGCGTGCGCGCCAGATCATCATCGCCACCCAGCGCGACGACACCGCGGTGCTGGTCACGCTGACGGCCCGTCAGCTGAACCGGGGCGCAAAGATCGTGGCGGCGGTCCGCGAGGAGGAGAACGCGCCACTGCTGAGGCAGTCGGGCGCGGACGCGGTCATCACCAGTGCGAGCGCCGCGGGTCGTCTGCTGGGCCTGTCGGTGCTGAGCCCGGCCGCCGGCATGGTGATGGAGGACCTCATCCAGCAGGGCAGCGGACTCGACATCGCCGAACGACCGGTCATAAAGGCCGAGGTGGGCAAGAAGCCGCGCGAGCTGGACGACATGGTGATCAGCGTGGTGCGCGGTCACCGGGTCCTCGGGTTCGACGACGCCACGCTCGGCACGCTGCAGATGGCGGACCGGGTGATCTGCATCGTGCGGTCCTCGCAGGCACGTCAGGTCGCGCCGGACATGCGGCCGTTGCCGCACCCGGACCGGCAGGCGGGGACCATCGACCGCCCGTGACGGTCGCCCGAGGCTCCGCCGGCCCCGTCGGCTCCGCCAGCTCCATTGGCTCCGTCGGCCCCGTCCTCGCCCCCGCCCTCACCCCGGAGGCCGTGCGGCCGGTGGCATGCCTGGGGCTTCGTCCGGTGAGGGAGTAGCGTCGTTCGCATGTATGCGATCACGATTCCCGAGGCGGGCGGACCCGAGGCGCTGGTGTGGGCCGAGGTGCCGGACCCGGTGCCCGGAGAGGGCGAGGTCCTGGTCGAGGTGGTGGCGGCGGCGGTCAACCGCGCCGACCTGCTCCAGCGGCAGGGGTTCTACGACCCGCCGCCGGGGGCGTCCCCCTACCCCGGGCTGGAGTGCTCCGGCCGGATCGCCGCCCTCGGCCCGGGAGTGACCGGGTGGAGCGTCGGTGACGAGGTGTGCGCGCTGCTGTCCGGCGGCGGTTACGCCGAGAAGGTGGCCGTCCCGGCCGGGCAGCTGCTGCCGGTGCCGGAGGGGCTGTCGCTGCGGGACGCGGCGGCGCTCCCCGAGGTGACGTGCACGGTCTGGTCGAACGTCTTCATGGTCGCCGGTCTGCGTCCGGGCGAGACCCTGCTGGTGCACGGCGGGTCCAGCGGCATCGGCACGATGGCGATCCAGCTGGCCAAGGCGGTCGGCGCGAAGGTGGCGGTGACCGCGGGCACCCGGGAGAAGCTGGACCGCTGCGCGGAGCTCGGCGCGGACATCCTGATCAACTACCGCGAGCAGGACTTCGTCGAGGAGATCGCCAAGGCCACGGACGGCGCCGGGGCGGACGTCATCCTCGACAACATGGGGGCCAAGTACCTCGACCGCAACGTGCGGGCGCTGGCGGTCAACGGGCGCCTGGCGATCATCGGGATGCAGGGCGGGATCAAGGGCGAGCTGAACATCGCGACGCTGCTCAACAAGCGCGCGGCGGTCAGTGCGACCTCGTTGCGGGCGCGGCCGCTGAGCGAGAAGGCGGCGATCGTGGCGGCGGTGCGGGAGCACGTGTGGCCGCTGGTGGCCGACGGGCACGTGCGGCCGGTGGTCGACCGGGCCGTCCCGCTCGCCGAGGCGGGGGACGGCCACCGGGTCCTGGAGTCCAGCGACCACATCGGCAAGGTCCTCCTCCTCGCCCCCGCCGCGACCGCGTGACCGGTCCACGAATCACCGGTCCACGAATCACCGGTCCGAGGATCACCGGTCCGCAGGCCACCGGTCCGCGGGCCGGCGGTCCACGCGTCCACGGCTCATGACTGGCGCAGGCGGAGGGCCTGGAAGGTCAGGGCCAGGGCGAGGCCGGTGAGGATGAGGCCGACGCCGAGCGGGGCCGTGCTGCGCGTGCCGGATCCGGTGCGGGCTCCGGCCTGGTCGCCGGAGGGACCGGAGTCGGCGGCGTCCGGCGGGACCAGGGCGGGCGGCGTGGGACCCGGGCCCGGTGGCGTGACGCCGGGAACCACGGCGCCGAGGGAGGCGGACGGCCCGGGGACCCACCAGGAGGGTGCGGGGACGGGGCCGAGGGAAGCGGACTCCTCCGGCGCCGGCTCCTCGGGAGCGTCGGGCGGCTCCGCCCGGTCCCCCGGGCGGGTGGCCGGTCCGGGCGGATGCGGCGGACGGCCGCGTCGGGTGGCCGCCCCGCTCGGGCGGTCGTGCGACGCGGTGGCCCCCGGCGACGCGGTGACGCCGGGCGGGAGCGGCACCCCCGCGGAGACGGACGGTCCCGGGACCGCCCCCGACGGGGAGGCCGAACGGGTGGGTCCCGGCGGGAGCGAGGTCGGGGCGGCGGACGGTGTCGGGGACGTGCTGCGGCCCGGTCGCTCCTGCCCGTCGCCCACCACGCTGCCCGCCCGCGAGGGCGAGGTGGCGCTCGGCGCCGGAGCGCCCGGCGACGCGGCCGTCACGACGGCGGCCACGGCGGGCATGGGAGTGAGGAGCCCGGGCAGGAGCAGTGCGGACGCGAGTGCCCGTCGGCCTTGGGTGGCCATACCGATGCCCCCCTGCTGGGTCGGAGCCCGGAAGCGACGGTCCCAGCCTCACACGCGGCCCTGACCGCGGCACCCCGGGACATCCGGACGGTGGATCAGCAGACTCTTCAGGCAAGGACGGTATTGATCGTGTGGGGACAACAGGTGCGAGACAATGGCGGTATGGAGATGCCGAGAAACGAGAGCTCGCCCGAGAACCCGCAGATCCTGGTCGTGGGCCAGGACGGCATGGCACTCGGCGGCGGCGGGGACGACGAGTCCCGTGAGACCCCCGTGACGGAGCAGGTGGAGCAGCCTGCGAAGGTCATGCGGATCGGCAGCATGATCAAGCAGCTGCTGGAGGAGGTGCGCGCCGCTCCCCTCGACGAGGCGAGCCGGGTGCGCCTGAAGGAGATCCACGCCAGCTCGGTGAAGGAGCTGGAGGACGGGCTGGCCCCGGAGCTGGTCAACGAGCTGGAGCGGCTCTCGCTGCCGTTCACCGACGAGGGCACGCCGAGCGACGCGGAACTGCGGATCGCCCAGGCCCAGCTGGTGGGCTGGCTGGAAGGGCTCTTCCACGGGATCCAGACCACGCTCTTCGCGCAGCAGATGGCCGCGCGGGCCCAGCTGGAGCAGATGCGCCGTGCGCTGCCGCCGGGTTCGGACGGCGAGCAGCACCCGGGCGTCCGCTCCGGCGGTCCTTACCTGTGACCCCGGTCGGCCACGTCCGACCGACCGCCCCGACGAACGGGCCCGGAGCAGCGCCTTGTGCGCCGCTCCGGGCCCGTTCCCGTGTCACTTCGGGGCGGCCGGCACGCCCTTACTGGGAGCGACCGGTCGAGATCTCCAGCTCGACGTTGACGTCGTCCTCGTCGACGTTGGTGCCCGGCGCGGGGAACTGGCGGACGACCATGTCCTCACCCCACGTGGCGTCGGAGACGTCCTTGGGGTCGTAGTGCCAGCCGCCGTCCTGAAGGCACTTCTGCACGGAGGGCCAGTACTTGTACCGGAAGTCCGGCATGACGATCTTGGTCTCGTCGTCGTAGGCCTCGTCCGGCTCGCTGCACTCCGCGGGGTCGATCGTCTTCTCCTTCTCCGGCCCCTTGTAGTCGTCGGCCGGATCGGCGGACGCGGAGGCCGACGGGCCCCCGCCGCCGGTGGTCGTCTTCTCGTCGTTCCCCGGGAGCCACAGCGCGGCGACCACGCCGCCGGCCACCAGGACGGCGGCCACGGCGCCGATCAGCACGCCCCGGTTCTTCCCGCCCCCGCTCGCGGGCGCCGGGGTCGGCGCGGCCGTGGGGCCGGTGGAGTAGCCCGGGCCGGAGGGCATCGGGGTCTGGTAGCCCGGGTGGGGCTGCTGGTAGCCGCCGGAGTGCGGGTAGCCGTAGCCCGCCTGCGGGGTCGCGTACGGGCCGGGCGTGGGCGTCTGCGGCTGGTAGGGCATGTGCACGTCCGCCGGGGGCGGCGTCTGCTGGCCCACCGGCGGGAAGACCGCCGAGCCGACTCCCGAGCCGCTCTGGCTCTGGGTGCCGGGGACGATGCTGGGGGCGACCTGCTGAAGCGACTGCATCACCCGCAGGCACTCGTCGCGCATGGCGACGGCGCTGGGGAAGCGCTCGTTCGGATTCTTCCGCAGGGCCCGGGCGACCAGCGCGTCCACCGCCGGGGGCAGCGAGCGGTTGATCGACGACGGGGCGACCGGCTCCTCCTGGACGTGCGCGTACGCGATGGCCAGGGGGGAGTCCGCGTCGAACGGCAGCCGGCCGGTCACCAGCTGGAAGAGCATGATGCCGACCGAGTAGAGGTCCGAGCGGGCGTCCACGCCGCGGCCCAGCGCCTGCTCGGGCGACAGGTACTGCGGAGTGCCGACCACCATGCCGGTCTGCGTCATGGAGGTGACGCCGGACTGCATGGCGCGGGCGATGCCGAAGTCCATGACCTTGACCACGCCGCGCTTGGTGATCATCACGTTGCCGGGCTTGATGTCGCGGTGGACCAGCCCTTCCTCGTGGCTGATCTCCAGGGCCGCCAGGACGTCGGCGGTGATCTTCAGCGCCTTGTCGGCGGGCATGGCGCCCTGCTGGTCGATGTCGGCCTGGAGCACGGAGCCGAGCGGACGGCCCTCGACGTACTCCATGACGATGTAGGGCGTGGTCAGCTCGCCGAGGACGTCCTCGCCGGTGTCGAACACCGAGACGATGTTGGTGTGGGCCAGCTTGGCGACGGACTGCGCCTCGCGGCGGAAGCGCTCGCGGAAGGCCTGCTCGCGGCCCAGCTCGGTGTGCAGCGTCTTGACGGCCACCTGCCGGTCCAGCACCGAGTCGTAGGCGAGGTGCACCGAGGCCATGCCACCCTGGCCGAGGAGGTCGCGGAGCTGGTAGCGGCCGCCCGCGAGCGACTGACCCGTGAACCGGCCCTGTCCTTGTGCGCCGTCCTGGCTCATCTGTGTGCGTCCCCCATCGGATCCGGCACGGCGGCAGCGGCCGGGGCCCTCCCGCTAGTGGGTGTCGACCGTGATCGACCGTGTCTTTACCGGCCAAGTCTGCCGTAGGGCACAGACACGTCAAGCGTGGTGCCCGTTCCGTGACCGTACGCGAAGGAAGCGTCGCGGAAGCGTTACTCGATCTCCGGGCCGGTAACCGGGAATTTGCACGCCAGGCCGCCCACGGGGTTTGATGACCGGTCCGTCCCCGGCTGGAGCCGGCGGGGTCACTCCTCGACCGGAACCTGGGTCCGACCCCGGACGGAGGGGTGCGGGAAGGCTGTAGCGTGGCTGACGGAGACCGCGACAACCCTGCACGCATCGCGGGCAGAAAGACGGCGAGGACTGATGGCACAGCAGCATCCCGCTCAGGGCCCGTCCGATCCCGAGGCGGCCGGCGGCGGCATGTCTGACGCGCCGGATAATTGGGGCAACGGCGGACTGGTGGGCGACGGCCGGTATCGGCTGACCCGCAGACTCGGGCGCGGCGGTATGGCCGAGGTGTTCGCCGCCGAGGACGTGCGTCTCGGCCGGACCGTGGCGGTGAAGCTGCTCCGCGCCGACCTCGCCGAGGACCCGGTGTCCAAGGCGCGCTTCACCCGCGAGGCCCAGTCGGTGGCCGGGCTCAACCATCACGCCATCGTCGCCGTGTACGACTCGGGCGAGGACAGGACGGACGGGTCCTCGGTCCCGTACATCGTGATGGAGCTGGTCGAGGGCCGCACCATCCGCGAGCTCCTCATCGAGTCCGAGGCGCCGGGGCCCGAGCAGGCCCTGATCATCGTCTCGGGTGTCCTCGAGGCGCTGGCGTACTCGCACCAGCACGGCATCGTGCACCGCGACATCAAGCCGGCCAACGTGATCATCACGCACAACGGCGCGGTCAAGGTCATGGACTTCGGCATCGCGCGCGCCCTGCACGGCGCGCAGTCGACCATGACGCAGACCGGCATGGTGATGGGCACCCCGCAGTACCTGTCGCCGGAGCAGGCCCTCGGCAAGGCCGTGGACCACCGCTCCGACCTGTACGCCACGGGATGCCTGCTCTACGAGCTGCTGGCCCTGCGGCCGCCCTTCACCGGCGAGACGCCGCTGTCGGTGGTCTACCAGCACGTCCAGGACATCCCGCTGCCTCCGTCCGGCGTGAGCAACCAGGTGCCGCCGGAGCTCGACGGTCTGGTGATGCGCTCCCTCGCCAAGGACCCGGACGACCGGTTCCAGACCGCGGAGGAGATGCGCGGGCTGGTCCAGTACGCCCTGGAGATGCTCTACGAGCAGGGCGGCTACACCGGCACCTGGAACACCGGACCGGTCCTCGCCAACGGAGGCCCGCGCGGTGGCGCCGGCGCGACCGCGGCGACGGCGATGCTCCCGCACGGCGGCGGTCCGGGCGCCGGCTCGTCGACGACGCAGATCCCGCAGCCGATGATCCCCTCGTACAACCCGGGGGACGACGGCGGCTACACCGGAGGCCCCGGGGGGTCGGGCGGCGGCAAGGGCAAGCTGCTGCTGCTCGCCGCGCTGGCGGTGATCGCCGTGGTGGCGGGCGTCGCGCTGGCCATGAACAATCTCAACGACACCCCGACCGGCAAGAACAAGCCGACGCCTACGGCCACCTCGCAGACCTCCGCACCCGAGGAGGAGTCCGAGGCTCCGGACGACACCTCCGGCCAGGAGGAGGAGAACACGGACACCAGCACCGGCGGCGGCTGGGGCGACACCCCGCGCGAGCAGGAGTCGTCGACGCCCTCCCAGCAGCCCGAGTCCCCGAAGCCGGGGAACAGCGGCAGCGGCGGGAACTCCGGTAAGGGCGGCAACACCAACAGCACCGGCACCGTGGACGGCTCCACCAGCGGCGACACCGGCGACACCGGCACTGCGGACGGCTCCACCAGCGGCGACACCGGCGACACCGGCACCGTGGACGGCTCCACCGGCAGCAGCACCGGCGACACCGGCGCCGCCGAGGGAAGCGCCGAGGGCACCATCGTGGGGAACGTGGCCGGCACCGAGGGCTGACCGACCAGTACAGAAAGAGGGGCGGAGGAGCGTATGCGCTCCTCCGCCCCTCGATCTTTTCCCTAGGGAACTTCGTGCGATCCGGGAAAGGCTGGCACGAATGAGGAGAAAAAGAGCCGTACGGAGTCTTCCATGAGGACCGTGTCCGTTATACGGTGCGCGATGTTCCGGCCACCTGCGGGCCGTTCCAAGGCTGCCACCAGCGGTTCTTCCCGACTTCTGGGAGATGGTCGGACTTCCGAGTTCTTTTACTTGGAAATCCAATCAAAATCCCAGGTCAGGCGCGGTTTCCCAGAAATGAGGAGCCGCGGGTAACGTGATTTCTCGTAGGGCGCTCGCCGGGGCACTGTCACGCCTGCTACCGGCCGAGGGCACCCACCCCGTGCGCGCTGTCGGGGCCAGGCGGAACTGTTACCCCGCGTCCCAAAGGGCGAGGGGGGCACCCCAGGTCACCCGGCAACCCCGGGGACCGGACGACGGAGGAGCAACGTGACCGTGGAGAGCACCGCCGCGCGCACCCAGCGACGCAGCGCCGCCTCAGGCAAGGCCGGGACGTCCCGTGGCCGGACGGCGGCGAAGAAGACCGCCCAGGCGGCCGACTCCGCTCCGGCGGAGCCCCAGCTCGTACAGCTGCTGACTCCCGAGGGGCAGCGGGTGAGCAACCCGGAGTACGACGGCTACGTCGACTCCATCACCCCCGACGAGCTGCGCGGGCTGTACCGGGACATGGTGCTGACCCGGCGTTTCGACGCCGAGGCCACCGCCCTGCAGCGCCAGGGCGAGCTGGGCCTGTGGGCCTCGCTGCTCGGCCAGGAGGCCGCCCAGATCGGCTCCGGGCGCGCGCTGAACGACGAGGACTACGTCTTCCCGACCTACCGCGAGCACGGCGTCGCCTGGTGCCGCGGGGTCGACCCGGCCAACCTGCTGGGCATGTTCCGCGGCGTGAACCACGGCGGCTGGGACCCCAACAGCAACAACTTCCACCTGTACACGATCGTCATCGGCTCGCAGGCCCTGCACGCCACCGGCTACGCCATGGGCGTCGCCAAGGACGGGGCCGAGAGCGCGGTCATCGCCTACTTCGGCGACGGCGCCTCCAGCCAGGGCGACGTGGCGGAGGCCTTCACCTTCTCGGCCGTCTACAACGCGCCGGTGGTGTTCTTCTGCCAGAACAACCAGTGGGCGATCTCCGAGCCCACCCACCGCCAGACCCGCGTGCCGCTGTACCAGCGCGCCCAGGGCTACGGCTTCCCGGGCGTCCGCGTCGACGGCAACGACGTGCTGGCCTGCCTCGCGGTGACCAAGCAGGCCCTGGAGCGGGCCCGCCGCGGCGAGGGCCCGACCCTGGTCGAGGCCTTCACCTACCGTATGGGCGCGCACACCACCTCCGACGACCCGACCCGTTACCGCGGTGACGACGAGCGGGCGGCCTGGGAGGCCAAGGACCCGATCGCCCGCCTGCGCGCGTACCTCCTCGCCGAAACCGACACGAACGAGGGGTTCTTCGAGGAACTGGAGACCGAGAGCGAGGCGTTGGGCAAGCGGGTGCGCGAAGCGGTCCGGAACATGCCCGAGCCGGACAGGTTCGCGATCTTCGAGAACGCCTACGCAGACGGTCACGCGCTCGTCGACGAGGAGCGCGCCCAGTTCGCCGCCTACCAGGCGTCGTTCTCCGACGGTGAGGGGGTCTGACCATGGCAGTCGAGTCCGTGAAGGCGCGTGAGTCCTTGAAGAACCTGGCGATCGCCAAGGCGATCAACGAGTCGCTGCGCAAGGCCCTGGAGACCGACCCCAAGGTCCTGATCATGGGTGAGGACGTCGGCAAGCTCGGCGGCGTCTTCCGCGTCACCGACGGCCTGCAGAAGGACTTCGGCGAGGAGCGGGTCATCGACACCCCGCTCGCCGAGTCCGGCATCGTGGGCACCGCCATCGGTCTGGCGCTGCGCGGGTACCGGCCCGTCGTGGAGATCCAGTTCGACGGCTTCGTCTTCCCCGCGTACGACCAGATCGTCACCCAGCTCGCCAAGATGCACGCCCGGTCGCTGGGCAAGGTCAAGCTGCCGGTCGTCGTCCGCATCCCGTACGGCGGCGGCATCGGCGCGGTCGAGCACCACAGCGAGTCGCCGGAGTCGCTGTTCGCGCACGTCGCCGGCCTGAAGATCGTCACGCCGTCGAACGCCGCGGACGCCTACTGGATGATGCAGCAGGCGATCGAGAGCGACGACCCGGTCATCTTCTTCGAGCCCAAGCGCCGCTACTGGGACAAGGGCCAGGTCGACACCGAGGCCATCCCCGGCCCGCTGCACAAGGCCCAGGTCGTCCGCCAGGGCAGCGACCTCACCCTGGTGGCGTACGGCCCGATGGTGAAGCTGTGCCAGGAGGTCGCCGACGTGGCCGCCGAGGAGGGGCGCTCGCTGGAGGTCCTGGACCTGCGGTCGGTCTCCCCGCTCGACTTCGACGCGATCCAGGCGTCGGTGGAGCGCACCGGCCGGCTGGTCGTGGTGCACGAGGCGCCGGTCTTCTTCGGTTCCGGCGCGGAGATCGCCGCCCGGATCACCGAGCGCTGCTTCTACCACCTCGAGGCGCCCGTGCTGCGGGTCGGCGGCTACCACGCCCCGTACCCGCCGGCCCGCCTGGAGGAGGAGTACCTGCCCAGCCTGGACCGCGTGCTCGACGCCGTCGACCGCGCGCTCGCGTACTGAGAGGAGGCCGGAACATGAGCACCTCTGTGCGCGAGTTCAAGATGCCCGACGTGGGCGAGGGCCTCACCGAGGCCGAGATCCTCAAGTGGTACGTCCAGCCGGGTGACACCGTCACCGACGGCCAGGTCGTCTGCGAGGTCGAGACCGCCAAGGCGGCCGTGGAGCTGCCCATCCCGTATGACGGGGTGGTGCGCGCGCTGCACTTCGAGGAGGGCGTCACGGTCGACGTCGGCACCTCGATCATCGCCGTGGACGTGGCCGGCGGCGCGCCCGCCGAGCCCGAGGCGGCCCCGGCCGCCGAGCAGCCCGTCGCCCCGGCGGCCCCGGCTCCGGCCGCGGCCGAGGAGGCCAAGCCGCAGGGCCGCCAGCCGGTGCTGGTCGGGTACGGCGTGGTGGAGTCCTCCACGCGCCGCCGCCCGCGCAAGAACGGCACGGCCCCCGCCGTGGCCGTCGCCGAGGTGGCCACCGCCCCGGCCGCGGTCCCCGCCCCCGCGCCGGTCAACGGCAACGGCGCGGCCCCGGCCGTGCCCGGCGGGCCGGACCGCCCGCTGGCCAAGCCGCCGGTGCGCAAGCTGGCGAAGGACCTCGGGGTCGACCTGTGGTCGGTCCGCCCGAGCGGTCCCGACGGGATCATCACCCGGGCGGACGTGCAGGCCGCTGCGGCCGCCGCCGTTCCCGAGGTGCAGGCCCCGGCCCCGGCGGCTCCGGCCCCGCAGGCGGCTCCGGCCGCTCCCCTTCCTGCCACGGCGGGCGCGGCGCCTGCCGTGGTGTCCGGCGGTGCGCGGGAGACGCGCATCCCGGTCAAGGGCGTCCGCAAGGCCACCGCTGCCGCGATGGTCGGCTCCGCCTTCACCGCCCCGCACGTCACCGAGTTCGTCACGGTCGACGTGACGCGCACGATGAAGCTGGTCCAGGAGCTCAAGCAGGACCCGGACATGGCGGGGCTGCGGATCAATCCGCTGCTGCTGGTCGCCAAGGCGCTGCTGGTCGCGATCCGGCGCAACCCGGGGATCAACGCGTCCTGGGACGAGGCCAACCAGGAGATCGTCGAGAAGCACTACGTGAACCTGGGCATCGCGGCCGCCACGCCGCGGGGTCTGATCGTGCCGAACATCAAGGACGCGCACGCCAAGACCCTGCCGGAGCTCGCCGGGGCGCTGGGCGACCTGGTCGCCACGGCCCGCGAGGGCCGGACGTCCCCCGCGGACATGCAGGGCGGCACGGTCACCATCACCAACGTCGGCGTCTTCGGCGTCGACACGGGCACGCCGATCCTGAACCCGGGCGAGGCCGCCATCCTGGCCTTCGGCGCGGTCAAGCTGCAGCCCTGGGTGCACAAGGGCAAGGTCAAGCCGCGTCAGGTCACCACCCTGGCGCTCTCCTTCGACCACCGGCTGGTCGACGGGGAGCTCGGCTCCAAGGTCCTCGCGGACATCGCCGCGGTCCTGGAGCAGCCGAGGCGTCTGGTCACCTGGGCCTGACGGTTCCCCGAGCAGGACGAAGGAGCCCGCCGCGCGACAGCGCGGCGGGCTCCTTTTTTGTCCGGGTGGCTCAGCCCACGCGGGCGAAGCCGTGGTTGAGCAGGCGGGTCGCGTCGGTGGTGCGCTGGGACGAGGACGTCGAGCCCAGCACCGTGCCGATCACGGTCTTGCCGTTGCGGGTGGCCGCGAATACCAGGCAGTAGCCGGCGACCTGGCCCGAGCCCGTCTTCACGCCGATGGCCCCGCTGTAGCTGCTGAGCAGCGGGTTGGTGTTCTTCCAGGTGCCCATGGTGCGGGTGGAGCCGCTCTTGGTGACCGTCTTCGCGGTGTACGACTTCGTCTTCACCACGGTGCGGAAGGTCGTGTTGTTCATCGCGCTGCGGGCCAGCTTGGTCAGGTCCCGCGGCGTCGAGTAGTTCGAGCCGTTGCTGATGCCGTCGAACGAGTCGAAGTGCGTGTTGGTCATGCCGAGGCTCTTGGCGGTGGAGTTCATCTTGCCCAGGAACGACTTCACCCGCGCCGACCGCGTCGTGCCGGTGCCGTACTTGTCCGCCAGCGCGTACGCCGCGTCACAACCCGACGGCAGCATCAACCCGTAGAGCAGCTGACGCACGGTCACCTTGTCGCCGACCACCAGGTTCGCCGAGGAGGCGCCCTTCCTGACGATGTAGTCCCGGTAGTCCTGGGCGATGGTCACCTTGGAGTCGAGGTTCAGGTTCGACTGGCTGAGCACCACCTTGGCGGTCATGATCTTGGTGGTGGAGCCGGTGGGCCGCTTGGTGTCGGCGCTCTTGCTGTAGGTGGTCCGCCCGAACTGGGTCTCCATCACGAAGCCGCCCTTGGCGGCGATGGACGGCGAGGCCACGTTCTTCAGCGGCGGCGCGGCGGCGGCATGCGCGGGCGCCGAGGCGAGCGTCCCGCCGAGGAGCATCGCGCCCCCGGTGACGAGCGAGACCGCGACTCTGCGCGGGCGACGGCTCCTGATGCCGGTCTTCACGTAGGGAACCCCCGGATGTGATGTGCCCCTGAACTGTCCCCGGGGCAGGGCGCCGCCGCGGGATACGGCGGTGCGTGATGTCCGACGACCGGCGAGGGCCAAGGGTTGCGCGGGAGACGGGGGTAATTTCTGGATTTTGCGGTGACTGGGGGTGGATAGCCGTCCGTCCGCATGCCGGATGCGGACCAGGGATGCGCCCTTCTTGTATCTATGCTGTTCGCATGACCGTGCCGTTGAAGCAGCCGCCCGCCGCCGAGCGGGTCTACATCCACGTCAAGCAGGCGGTTCTCGACCGGCGGTACGAGGGGGGAAGCCTCCTCACCGAGGGCGAACTCGCCGAGGCGGTGGGGGTGTCGCGCACCCCGGTGCGGGAGGCGCTGCTGCGGCTCGAGGTGGAGGGGCTGATCAAGCTCTACCCGAAGAAGGGCGCGCTGGTCCTGCCGGTCACCGCCCAGGAGATCGCGGACGTGGTGGAGACCCGGCTGCTGGTGGAGGAGCACGCGGCCCGCAAGGCGGTTCCCGCCTCCCCGCAGCTGATCGCCCGCCTGGAGGAGCTGCTGGAACGGCAGCGGGAGCAGGCGGCGGCCGGCGACTACGCCGCCGCGGCGGTCACCGACCGCTGCTTCCACGCCGAGATCGTCCGCAGCGGCGGGAACGTGATCCTCTCCCACCTCTACGACCAGCTGCGCGACCGGCAGTTGCGGATGGGCGTCGCGGTGATGCACTCGCATCCCGACCGGGCCGCCAAGACGCTGGTCGAGCACGGGGAGATCCTGGAGGCGCTGCGCGCCGGCGACGCGGACCGCGCGGTCGCGGTCGTGCACGGACACGTCAGCTGGTTCTCCCACCTGGCGCGCGGAGAGGCCCGATGAGCGAGCAGCCGGCCGCCCGTGAGGCCGACGCCGCGCGGACCGGGGACGCCCTGCCGCCGCTGGACCCGCCGGGCGGGACGCGGGCCGTCGCCGTCTGGGCGGTGGGCCTGTCCGTCTACTTCGTGGCCGTCCTCTTCCGCACCTCGCTGGGCGTGGCCGGCCTGGACGCGGTGGAGCGCTTCCACGTCAGTGCCTCCGCGCTCTCGACGTTCTCCATGCTGCAACTGCTGGTCTACGCCGCGATGCAGATACCGGTGGGCCTGCTGGTCGACCGGTTCGGCACCAAGAAGGTCCTGGTCGCCGGCTGCGTGCTGTTCACGCTGGGCCAGCTCGGGTTCGCCCTGGCGCCCTCGTACGGCATGGCGCTGGTCTCCCGCGCGCTCCTCGGCTGCGGCGACGCGCTCACCTTCCTCAGCGTGCTGCGGCTGGGCGCCCGCTGGTTCCCGGCGCGGCGCGGGCCGCTGGTCGGGCAGCTCGCCGGTCTCATCGGGCAGGGCGGCAACGTCGTCTCCACGCTGGTGCTCTCCCGGGCGCTCACCCAGTTCGGGTGGACGGCGTCGTTCGTCGGCAGCGCGCTGTGCGGCGTGGTGGTGCTGGTGCTGACCCTGCTCTTCCTCAAGGACCACCCGGACGGGCACGACACCCCGCCGGCCCCGCACCGGGGCGTGGCCTACGTCCGGCGGCAGATCACCGAGTCCTGGCGGGAGCCGGGGACCCGGCTCGGCATGTGGACGCACTTCACCACGCAGTTCCCCGGCATGGTCTTCCTGCTGCTGTGGGGCATGCCGTTCCTGGTCGAGGACCAGGGGATGGAGCGGGCCAAGGCGGGTTCGCTGCTCACCGTGATCGTGCTGGCCCACATGATGATCGGCGTGGTGTACGGGCAGATCATCGGCCGCCGTCACGGGGCGCGGATGCCGCTCGCGCTCGGCACGGTGGGAGCCACCGCGGTGGTGTGGGCGGTGCTGCTGGCCTGGCCGGGCAGGGCGCCACTGGCCGTCTTCGCGCTGCTGTGCCTGGTGCTCGGGGCGTGCGGACCGGCGTCGATGATCGGCTTCGACCTCTCCCGCCCGGCGAACCCGGCGGAACGCGCGGGCACCGCGTCCGGGATCACCAACATCGGCGGGTTCACCGCGTCGATGACGACCCTGCTGGGGATCGGCGTCCTGCTCGACGCCACCGGCGACGACTACCGCGTCGCGTTCTGCGTGGTGTTCGCGGTGCAGCTGCTCGGCGCCTCGCAGATGGTGCGGCTGTGGCGGCCGACGGCACGCCGCGAGCGCGAGCGGGCCGTGGTCCCGGGGCGGGTCGCGGCGGTCCACAAGCCGTAGACCGGCCCGGTCCGGTGCCGTGGACCGGCCCGGTCCGGTGCGAGGGGCGGCAGCGGTCGCCCGGAGGGGCTCGGCCCGCTCCGGTCCGCCGCCCGCCCCTCCCTCGCCGGCTACTGGGTGACGGTGAAGTTGTTCAGGATCGCGGCGGTCAGGTCGAGGTCGCCCTCCTGCTTGACGCGGTCGATCACCGTGGCCGGCTTCACCCGGCCGCAGGCGAGCAGCACGTACGTCTCCCAGTCGAGCGTCAGCGTCGCCGCCGGGCCCAGCGCCGGCGCCGTCTCCACCGTGCCGCGGCCGCGGATGTCGACCCGCACCGTGCGCAGGAACTCCACCGGACCGTGCACGTCCACCACCACGGCCGAGCTGCGCGGTGCGCCCGCCCGCTCGGCGACCACCTCCGGCAGCGCGTCCAGCAGGTAGTCGCGCGCCACCTGGGCGCCGGGCGAGTCCAGGTTCCCCGGCACGCCGAGCGCGGCCCGCAGGTCCTGCTCGTGCACCCAGACGTCGAAGGCGCGGTAGCGCATCGACTCCTCCAGCGTGATCTCCCGCCCGAGGGGACCGCGCACCACCGCGTCCGGCTGCCGGCTCTCGTTGCGCAGCTGCCGGTTGCGGCGGATCACCGTGTACTCCAGCTCGGAGGTCATCTCCGGCGCCGTGTGGTGACGCCGGACGTCGACCTGCATCTCCATGTACCGCTGGTGCTCGGTCGTCACGTGGTAGAGGTCGCGCGGCAGGGAGTGGATCGGCCGGGGGTCGCCGAGCATCTCGCAGTCCAGCCCGATGACATGGGAGACGAGGTCGCGGACGGACCATCCCGGGCAGGGCGTCCGCCGGTTCCACTCGCCCTCCACGAGGGGCAGCACCAGCTCGGATATCGCCTCGATCGAGTGAGTCCAGGCGTCGGCGTAGGGCTGAAGGGCAGGATGCAGACTCACGGAACGGGACCCCTCGGGCGGTTGGAACTCGGGCAGTGCCAGCGTCTTGGAAAGCTAAGTTACGCTGCGGGGAGGTACCCCGGCAGAGCTTTCGTGTGACGATCGTAGAGCCGGGTGGACATCACGACGGCCAAGGCGGTGGTACGGTGCGCGCCTCTCTTCTCCAGATGCGTGTCGACGGGAGCGAATCGGTCCAGGGGCGCCGCGAGCGGGCTTCCGCACTGGTGCGCGAGCAGGCCGGGGCGGACCTGGTCGTCCTGCCGGAGCTGTGGACCACCGGGGCCTTCGCCTTCGACGACTTCGACACCTGGGCCGAGCCGCTGAAGGGCCCCACCCACGAGGCCATGTCCGAGGCCGCGCGCGACGCCGGCGTCTGGCTGCACGCAGGGTCGGTCCCCGAACGCGCCGACGACGGCACGCTCTACAACACCTCGCTGGTCTACGCGCCCTCCGGCGACCTCGCCGCCGCCTACCGCAAGATCCACCGCTTCGGCTTCGACAAGGGCGAGGCCGTGCTGATGGGCGCGGGGGGCGACCTGGTCACCGTCGAACTCCCGTGGACCACCCTGGGGCTGGCCACCTGTTACGACCTCCGTTTCCCGGAACTCTTCCGCGCGCTGGTGGACGCCGGTGCGCAGACGCTGGTGGTGCCGGCCGGGTGGCCGGAGCGGCGGCGCGGGCACTGGACGCTCCTCGCCCGCGCGCGGGCGGTGGAGAACCAGTGCTTCGTCCTCGCCTGTGGAACGGCGGGCACGCACGCCGGAGTTCCGCAGGCGGGTCACTCGATCGTGGTGGATCCGTGGGGCGAGGTCCTCGCCGAGGCGGGCCCCGACGAGGAGGTCCTCACCGTGGAGTTCGACCCCGCGCGGGTCGCCGCGACGCGCGAGCAGTTCCCCGCCCTCAAGGACCGCCGCCTGGGCCTCCCCACGCCGCCCCGCCCCTCCCTCTGACAGCACGCCTTCGACAGCACGCCTTCGACAGCGCACCTCCGACAGCACGACGCCGCGCACCGGGGATCCGGGACGCGGCGTCGTGGCGTGAGGGGCGTCAGTTGGTGAAGTACAGGTACTTCCAGGAGCCGTACGTCGTGGAGTTGACGTTGTCGCCGGAGGAGTTGTTGATGTAGTTCGTCCGGACGCGGGCCTTGATGCCGGCCTCACCGGAGGCGCCCAGGTTGACCGTGATCTTCCCGGTGCTGCTCAGCTTGAAGTACTGCGAGGCGCCGGAGTACCACTTGCCGTCGTAGTAGACCTCGATGTCGTAACGGACCTTGCGGCCCGTGTAGTAGCTCATCGTGGTGCTGACGAGCGGGTCCTTGGTCTTGCGGAACCAGTAGTAGTTGTGCGAGCCGACGTAGCCGGTCTTGTAGTGGCCGGAGACGCTGTTGGAGATGCTGACCTTGGCGTAGCCGACCGACGTCACCGTCTTGGACGCGTACTTGGCGTCGCCCTTGAACACGGCGGTCACCGTGGTGTCGCGCTTCATGTCGACGACCGCGGAGATGTTGCCGCTGGAGTTGACCTTGGCGGACTTCAGCAGCGTGTTGGGCTTGTCCGAGCCGTAGGGGTTGGCCCAGATCTCCACCGTGCGGTTGGAGTACGTCGTGCCCAGGTGGGCGGTGAACGTGACGTCCTTGCCGTACGAGTAGACCTTGCCGTTGTTGTTCAGGGTCAGCGAGGTCGAGGAGCGCGGGATGACCACGGTGTCCGACTTGACCACCGAGGTGTGCGTGGCGTCGCCCGCGTAGGTGACCCGGTAGACCACGTCACCGCCGGCCGGCGGCGTGTCCGTGAAGCTGAACGTGCCGTCCGCCTTGGCCGTCACCGAGGCGAGCGCCTTGCCGCTGGGGCTGGACACGTCGATACGGGCGACCGACAGCTTCACCCCGGTCGGCAGCGGGACCGTCGCCGTGATCTTGCCGGTGACGGTGAGCTTCGTGCCCCGCGTGCCCTTGGAGGGAGCGCTGACGGTCAGGGTCGGGACGTTGAGCTTCGGGCCGGTGAAGGCCTTCAGGGTGTACGACCCGTTCGACGCGCCGACCAGGGCGAACAGCCGGGAGCCGTCCGGCGCCCACGCGACGTCGGCGGTGGCGCCGCCGGCCGAGAGGGTGCGCAGCGGCTTGGCGCCGTTGGGCGCGAAGACGGAGATGGTCTCGCCACCGAAGGCGGCGACGGTGCCGTCCTTGTTCACCTCGGCGTCGTAGCCGCCGGCCGAGTACGTGCCGGCGGTCGCGAACCTGCCGTTCGCGTAGGACAGCCGCTGGGTGCCGTTGACGAGGACCTGCGAGCCGCCCGGCACCAGGTCGATGTCGCCGACGCCGGAGTTCAGCGAGTAGTCGCCGTGGTGGTAGGCGACCTCCTCGGCATCGCCCGAGGAGACGTCCAGGACCGCGAGGGAACCGGTGCTGATGCCCATCTCGCCCATGGCCAGCAGGCCGGGGGAGGAGGGATCGGTGTCCAGGTCGGCCGGGTCGTACCACATGCCGCCGCGCGGGGAGAGCCCCATCCTGACCTGGCCGTCCTCCTCGCCGGCCGTGGAGAACCCGCCCGCGGCGGGCTCGGTGACCGGCTCGGCCGGCGCCTCGGTCGTGGGTTCCACGACGGGCTCGGTCGGCTCGGTGCCGGGCTCGCCCGAGGGCTCGGTGGTGGGCTCCGTCGTCGGCTCGGCCGGAGGCTCGGTGGGCTCGACCGGCGGCTCCACGGGCGGCTCGGTCGGCTCCGCGGGAGGCTCGGTCGGCTCGACCGGCGGCTCGGGCGCCGTCCAGTCGGGGTCGATCGACCCGAGGTTGCCGGACCACTGGTCGCCGTAGCTGAACCAGACCTTGCCGGAGGTGAAGGCGATGCCCCGCGGACCCTCGGTGGTGTCGATGGTCCAGCGGTCGGTGACAGCGAGCGTGCCCGCGTCGAGGGCCACGATCTCGTGACTGTCCTCGGCCGCGGCGTACAGGGTGGAGCCGTCGTCGGAGAGCACCAGACCGGTGACCCCGGGAAGGCCGGAGACCTTCTTGATCAGACCGCCGGACCAGTCGGCGGCGGTGATGCTGCCGCCGCTGCGGTCGGCGACGAAGACACGCTGGAGGCCCGCGTGGGCCACCATGCCGCCGGGAGCGGCGACGGAGGCGGCGGCCGAGGCGGTGCCGGCCGCGGTGACGGTCAGTGCCGCCGAGCTGAAGAGGACGGCCAGAGCCGTCGCGGTGGAGATGCTGCGCCTGCGCACAGGTGGTGTACCCCCCAGGGAACCCGGTGATCGCCGGGCGCGAGGGTCGCGCGAGAACACACGCGTGAGGCCGCCCTTCGAGCGGGGCGCCTTGCACGCGGGGCGCGACTGCCGAGGGCAGCATATGACGTGCCTGCGACAACGGAGAACAGGGTTTCCCCTGGGAATCCCCTCGCCTTCGTCACATCTCCTCCTCGGAGGCGGAGTCCACCGCCGGGGGCCTAGTCGTCACCGCCCCCGTGGTCCTTCTCCGCCAGCCGGATCACGCTGATGGCCACCGCGACCAGGAGTGGGGCGTCGGCGTCCTCGCGCACGATGTCGATGCCGTAGGTGTCGCGCAGGGTCAGCCAGCGGCGGGAGATCACCGCGAGGAGCTCGCCCTCGTGCTCCACGGCGAACTCGCGGTCCGCGATCCGGCCGCTGACGTTCAGCTCCGTGCCGTCCGCCATGGTGACCGTGTAGTGGTTCCGCAGCAGCGAGAGCCGCTTGCGGCGCACGGTGGCCAGCGTCTCGCCGTCCCGGTCGATCACCATCGTGCCGCGGAGGGCCACCATCTTCTGGTGGATGCCGAGCAGCACCGCGTCCGTCCGGCCGTGCTTCAGCTCGAAGGTCTGCCGTAGCCGCATGGCCTTGCCGTCGACCAGGTAGACCTTGTTGCCGTTCTCGTCCTCGATCCAGTAGTCGTCGCCCACGGCGACCAAGCGTTCGCGCACCACGAGTCTCATGGGTGATGGAGTTCCCCACCGGAGGGCTCCGGACGCGGTGGGTAGACCGAACGGCGGTCACAGTCCCAGCCGCGCGCCGCGGGATTCGGCCACGTGCAGGGCGTCGCGCAGGCACTCGGTGAGGCGGCGGTTCACCCAGGTGGCCTCCAGCAGCGTCGTCCGGCCGGAGGCGAGCGTCTCGCGGGCGAGGGCCAGCACGACGGCGGCGGTCTCCAGCTGTTGCTCCTCCAGCTCGTCCGCGAGCCGCGAGACGGGCCCGTCGTCCCCCGACAGGAACGCCGGCCTCCCGTCCTCCGTCCACGGCAGCCGCCGCAGGGGTGTGGGTTCGTTCACGGCCGGACCCCTTCCTCGTGAGGTGGTGATCAGAGTACGCACACTGTGCACAGTGTGCACCCTGTGCTAGCTGAAGTGCACCGTGCGCAGTGTGCACCGAACATGGGTGCGTGGTCGTTTATGAATGGCAGCGAGTGGCCGACGACTTGGAGCGGCGCATCCGTGCCGCCGAGTTCGGCAGGCGGATCCCCAACGAACGGGTGCTGGCCGACGAGTACTCGGTGAGCGCGGGGACGGTGCGCCGTGCGGTGAGGGAGCTGAGGGAACGCGGCGTGGTCGAGACGCTGCCCGCGAAGGGAAGCTTCGTCGCGGACCCGTTGCCCCCGGGGAAGTGAGGGGACGGTGCCCACAGGCACCGTTCACCCCCGTGGCACCCTTGAGGGATGAACGACTCCGCGCCCCGTCGCGCCCGCGTTCGCGCCCCCGAGCTGATCGGCAAGGGCGGCTGGCTGAACACGGGCGGTAAGCAGTACACCCTTTCCGACCTGCGAGGACGCGTTGTCGTTCTCGATTTTTGGACCTTCTGCTGTGTGAACTGCCTGCACGTCCTGGACGAGCTGCGGGAGCTGGAGGAGAAGCACCGGGACACCCTGGTGATCATCGGCGTGCACTCGCCGAAGTTCGTCCACGAGGCGGAGCACCAGGCCGTGGTCGACGCGGTGGAGCGGTACGGCGTGGAGCACCCCGTGCTGGACGACCCGGAGCTGGCGACCTGGAAGCAGTACGCCGTCCGGGCGTGGCCGACGCTGGTCGTGATCGACCCCGAGGGCTACGTCGTCGCCCAGCACGCCGGCGAGGGCCACGCGCACGCCATCGAGAAGTTGGTGGAGGAGCTGGAGGCCGAGCACGAGGCCAAGGGCACCCTGCGCCGCGGTGACGGCCCGTACGTGCCGCCGGAGCCGGAGCCGACCACCCTCCGCTTCCCCGGCAAGGCGCTGCTGCTGCCGAGCGGGAACTTCCTGGTCAGCGACACCACCCGGCACCAGCTGGTGGAGCTCGACGCGGACGGCGAGAGCGTCGTGCGGCGGATCGGCGGCGGCAGCCGGGGTCTGGCCGACGGCGACGCCGCCACCGCCCTGTTCAGCGAGCCGCAGGGTCTCGCGCTGCTGGACGACACGACCGTGGTGGTCGCGGACACCGTGAACCACGCGCTGCGCCGTCTGGACCTGGCCACCGGCGAGGTCACCACCGTGGCCGGCACCGGCCGGCAGTGGATGCAGGGGGAGCCCACCTCGGGCGCGGCCCGCGAGGTCAGCCTCTCCTCACCGTGGGACGTCGCCCACTGGCGGGGCAAGGTGTGGATCGCGATGGCCGGCGTCCACCAGCTGTGGGCGTGGGACCCGGCGGCCGGCACGGTCGGGGTGACCGCCGGCACGACCAACGAGGGCCTGGTCGACGGCCCGGGCCGGGAGGCGTGGTTCGCGCAGCCCTCGGGGCTCGCGGTGTCCACGGACGGCGAGCGGCTGTGGCTCGCGGATTCCGAGACCAGCGCGCTGCGCTGGGTGGACGGGGACGGCGCGGTGCACACCGCGGTCGGCACCGGGCTCTTCGACTTCGGCCACCGTGACGGCGAGGCGGGGCAGGCGCTGCTTCAGCACCCGCTGGGCGTCACCCCGCTGCCCGACGGCTCGGTCGCGGTCAGCGACACGTACAACCACGCGCTGCGCCGCTTCGACCCCGCCACCGGCGAGGTCACCACGCTCGCCACGGATCTGCGCGAGCCCAGCGACGCGGTGCTGGTCGGCGGGGACATCGTGGTCGTCGAGTCGGCCCGGCACCGGCTGACCCGGCTGCGGCTGCCGGAGGAGGCGGTACGGGTGGAGTCGGTCGCGCACCGCACGCGGCGTGCGGCGACCGAGGTGGCCCCGGGCAGGCTGGAGCTCGACGTGATCTTCCAGGCTCCCGCAGGTCAGAAGCTGGACACCCGGTACGGGCCGTCGACCCGGCTGCTGGTCTCCTCGACCCCGCCGGAGCTGTTGCTCGCGGGCGAGGGCGCGGACACCGATCTGAGCCGTGCGCTGGAGCTGAACCCCGCTGTGGCGGAGGGCGTGCTCCACGTCTCCGCGATGGCCGCCTCGTGCGACGACGATCCGGCGAACGAGTACCCCGCCTGCCACGTGCACCAGCAGGACTGGGGCGTCCCGGTCCGCCTCACGGCCGACGGGGCGACCCGCCTGCCGCTGGTGCTCGCCGGGCTGGACGCGTAACGACGCGCCGCTTCACGAGAGGAGGAGTTCCGCCGCCTGTCAGTAGTGGCGGTGGGGCTCCTCCTCGACGACCGTGGTCGTCGCCGGCGGCATGACCACGCGACGGCGCCGCGCGATGCTGGTGAAGGTCGCCACGCCGATCAGGCCGACGAGCATGAGGATGATGCCGACCAGGTCGACGTTGACGCCGCTCATCTCCCAGTCGGTGGCGAAGGTGAGAATCGCTCCCACCGCTATCAGGACGATGCAGCCACCCAGTCCCATGAGTTGTGTCTCCTTCGTGAGGATTCTTCGTCAACCCCGGATACCCGGGCGGCTGCCGCCCATGTGTCACAAGGGTTCCGCTATCCCCGCAGGAACGCCGCGAGCGCGCCCGCGAGGAGGAACGGGTCGTCGGCGGCGCACAGTTCGCGGGCGCTGTGCATGGACAGGATGGCCACGCCGATGTCGACGGTGCGGATGCCGTGGCGGGCCGCGGTGATCGGGCCGATGGTGGTGCCGCAGGGCATCGAGTTGTTGGACACGAAGGACTGGAACGGCACTCCGGCCCGCTCGCAGGCGTCGACGAACACCGCGCGGCCCGAACCGTCGGTCGCGTAGCGGTTGTTGACGTTCACCTTGAGGATGGGGCCGCCGCCGGCGCGCGGGTGGTGCGTCGGGTCGTGCCGCTCCGCGTAGTTGGGGTGCACGGAGTGGCCGGTGTCGGAGGAGAGGCAGACGGTGCCGGCGAGGGCGCGGGCCCGGTCCTCCAGGGAGCCGCCGCGGGCCAGCACGGAGCGCTCCAGCACGGTGCCGAGCAGCGGGCCGTCGGCGCCGGTGTCGGACTGCGAGCCGGTCTCCTCGTGGTCGAAGGCGGCCAGCACCGGGATGTACGGCAGGTCGTCGACGGCGGCCACGGCGGCCAGCGCGGCGGTGCCGGCGTGCACCGAGAGCAGGTTGTCCATCCGCGGACCGGCCAGCAGTTCGCGGTCGCGGCCCAGGTAGGCGGGGGCCTCCACGGAGTGCGTCATCAGGTCCCAGCCGGCGACCGAGCCGCGCTCCAGGCCGGCCTCGTCCTCCACGAAGGCGATCAGGTCGCCCTCGGCGACGTCGTCGCCCAGGCCCCAGACGGGCTGCATGTGGCGCTGCTGGTCCAGCTTGAGTCCGTCGGTGTGCACGGAGCGGTCCATGTGGATGGCGAGCTGCGGGACGCGCAGCAGCGGGCGGTCGACGTTCACCAGGCGGGTGCTGCCGTCGCGCAGGGTCAGCCGGCCGGCCAGGCCCAGGTCGCGGTCGAGCCAGGAGTTGAGCAGCGGGCCGCCGTAGATCTCGACGGCGACCTGCCGCCAGCCCTGGGAACCGGTGTCGGGCAGCGGCTTGACGCGGAGGTTGGGGGAGTCGGTGTGGGCGCCGACGATGCGGAACGGGGTGTGCGGGGCCGCGCCCTCGGGCACGAACCAGGCGATCAGCGCGCCGCCGCGGATCACGTAACGGCCGCCGGCCGAGGCGTCCCAGGCGTCCGTCTCCGACAGCTCGCGGAACCCGGCCTCCCGGAGCTTCGCGGCGGCGTTGGCCACGGCGTGGTACGGCGACGGGGAGGCCGCCAGGTAGGTCATCAGGTCGTTGGTGTGGCCGCGGTCGAAGCGGATGGGTGCGCTCATGGGAGCCAGCCTAGAGTGCGGTGGTCCGCGGCCACCGACCCGCTTCGGCGACCGGTTGCCTCAGCCCTCCGCGAGGGCGCGCCGCGCGTTGCGCCGGTAGCCGTCGAACCACTCGGCGGCGCGCTCGATCTGCTCGTGGTGCTTCGCGAGCTCCACTTTCTGGAGGGGCACGACGACCGAGAGCCAGGTCCGCTCCAGTCCGGTCCGGCGGTTGCAGTCCCCGTCCGCGGCGGCGGTGTCCTTCTGCTTCCGCGTCACCTCGTCCGCGCCTGTGGGGCTGCTGTGCGGCTCCTCGAAGGCCTTGACCGGGTCACGCGGGTGGTCGTAGTGGAAGCCGTGCTCGCTCATGCAGGTGCTCCAGCCGGCGACGGCGTCGGCCACCCGGGCGTCCTTGTCCGCCTTCCTCAGCGCCCGTTCGGCGGCCTGGGCCGAGGGTTCCGGGTCGGGGAACGCCCCGAGCCCCGTGCGGAGCGTCCGCGACGCCTCGCCCTGGCATCCGCCCTCGGGCACCTTCCGGCCCCGGTAGGTGGCGGGACCCGTGCCCAGCAGGACCTGGTCCTCGGCGGAGGGCCGCGTCCCGACGGTGACCGACCGGAGAGGACGCTTCGACGGGGGCTGCTGGTACCCGCGCGCGGTGGCCTGCGCCGGGGGGACGGCGCGGTAGGGGGAGTCCCGCCAGGGCTCGCCGATCGCGATGGGCGGCCCGGGGTCGGGGTCCTCGAAGCCGAACTCCTCCAGGCACTGTCGCGCCAGGTGGACCAGTGCCTTCTGGCCCGTGTCGAGGGCGTCCCAGGAGTTGCGGGAGTAGGCGGTCAGGGGGAGTTCCGCCCCGGCCTCGGGAGTGCGCGTGACGGCCGGAAGTGTGTGCGTGCCGGGCGGCGGGGCCTGGCATCCGGTGAGGAACAGGGCGCCTGCCAGCAGGAAGCTCGCCGGCAGGGCTGCGGCCACCGTGGTGCGGGTGCGGGTGCGGGTGCGGGTGCGGGGACCGGTGCGGGCGGGCCGGCGACCGGACGGGGTGGGCGGCCGGCGGGGCGGGGCGGGTGGGGTCACGGGGCGGCTCCGGAGCGGTGGGCGAGGCCGTCCGGTGTCCTCGGCGGCCGTCGCGGTGGGAGGCCCTTGACGGGTACACGCCGGAGCCTGCTGCATTCTGCCCGTCCGCGCTTCCCCTGGCGAGGGGTCGGCCCTGGTAGGAGGGCCGGAACCGGATCCGGAACGGCGGCGGCCCGCCTCCCTGCCGCGCGGGGCGGAGGAAGGCGGGCCGACGGGGGCCGGGTGGCTCAGAACGCCTCTTCGGGCAGCTCCATGATGTCCAGGTCGACGCTCTGGGCGACCTTGCGGGCGAGCGTGACGCCCGGCAGCACGGTCTTCGCGAAGAACTTCGCGGCCGCGATCTTGCCGGTGTAGAACGCGACGTCCTTGCCGGTGGCGGTCTGCAGCTTCTCGACGGCCACGGCCGCGCCCTTGAGCAGCAGGTAGCCGACGATCACGTCACCGGCGGCCATCAGCAGGCCGGTGGTGTTGAGGCCGACCTTGTAGATGTTCTTGACGTCCTCCTGGGAGGCCATCAGGTCGTTCAGCAGCTGGCCGACGATCGCCTCGAGCTCACCGGCCGCGCGGCCGAGCTGCTCGCGGGAGGCGGCCAGGTCCTCGCCGCCGATGTTCTGGCCGATGAAGGACTTGATCTCCTCGGCGATCGCGGTGAGCGGGGCGCCGCCGGTGCGGACGATCTTCCGGAAGAAGAAGTCCTGGCCCTGGATCGCCGTGGTGCCCTCGTAGAGGGTGTCGATCTTGGAGTCCCGGATGTACTGCTCGATCGGGTACTCCTGGAGGAAGCCGGAGCCGCCGAAGGTCTGCAGGGACTGCGCCAGCTGCTCGTAGCCCTTCTCGGAGCCGTAGCCCTTGACGATCGGGAGCAGCAGGTCGTTGAGGGCCTGCTCGGCGGAGGCGTCCTCGCCGTTCGCCTCCTTGACCTGGATGGCGTCCTGGACGGAGGCGGTGTACATCACCAGGGCGCGCATGCCCTCGGCGTACGCCTTCTGCGTGAGCAGGGAGCGGCGGACGTCGGGGTGGTGGGTGATGGTGACCTTCGGGGAGCCCTTGCCGCCGGCCAGGTCGTTGCCCTGGACGCGCTCCTTGGCGTACTCCAGCGCGTTGAGGTAGCCGGTGGAGAGGGTGGAGATCGCCTTCGTGCCGACCATCATGCGGGCGAACTCGATGATGAGGAACATCTGGCGGATGCCGTCGTGCTTGTCGCCGACCAGCCAGCCCTTGGCGGGGTGCTGGTCGCCGAAGGTCATCTCGCAGGTGTTCGAGGCCTTGAGGCCCATCTTGTGCTCGACGTTGGTGGCGTAGACGCCGTTGCGCTCGCCCAGCTCGCCGGTCTCGAAGTCGAACTCGTACTTCGGGACGAGGAAGAGGGACAGGCCCTTGGTGCCGGGGCCGGCGCCCTCGGGGCGGGCGAGCACGTAGTGGAGGATGTTCTCCGACATGTCGTGCTCACCGGACGTGATGAAGCGCTTGACGCCCTCGATGTGCCAGGAGCCGTCCTCCTGCTGGACCGCCTTGGTGCGGCCGGCGCCGACGTCGGAGCCCGCGTCGGGCTCGGTGAGCACCATGGTGGCGCCCCACTGACGCTCGACGGCGATCTCCGCGATCTTCTTCTGGACGTCGTTGCCCTCGTCGTACAGGACACCGGCGAAGGCCGGGCCGGAGGCGTACATCCAGATCGCCGGGTTCGAGCCGAGCAGCAGCTCCGCGTACGACCAGATGAGGGAGCGCGGCGCCGGGGTGCCGCCGATCGCCTCGGGCAGGCCGAGGCGCCAGTACTCGGAGTCCATGAAGGCCTGGTAGCTCTTCCGGAAGGACGCCGGGACGGGCGCGGTGTTGGTGGTGGGGTCGAACACCGGGGGGTTGCGGTCCGCGTCGGCGAAGGACTCGGCCAGCTCGTTCTCCGAGAGGCGGGCTACCTCTTCGAGGATGCTGCGAGCGGTGTCGACGTCCATCTCCGCGAACGGGCCGGTGCCGTACAGCTTGTCGCGCCCGAGGACCTCGAAGAGGTTGAACTCGATGTCGCGGAGGTTCGACTTGTAGTGCCCCATCGACGGCTCCGTAAGGGATCAGGTGGCGGTTCCGGCGGTCTACCGGCAGGTAACAACGATGATGCTACCCGTCGGTAATAAGCCGCAACCCCGCATGGGCCATCTGTGACCGAATACTCCCGCCGCGGCGACGTCGTGCCTGGTGGAAGGGTTGCCGGACCATGGTGGCGTTACCGGCGGTAGCTCAAAGAGGGCCCTCCGTCGGCCGGGAAACCGCGTGGCCCGCAGGTCCCGCTCCCGCCTATCGTCACCGCATGACCGCGACGAGGACGACGACGACCACGACCCTCTGGCGCCCCGTGGGCCCGGAGGAGCTGGCGCTGGTCGCGGCGTCCGGTCACCGTGCCTGGCCGCCGCGGCTGCCGGAGCAGCCGATCTTCTACCCGGTGCTCAACGAGGACTACGCCGTCCGCATCGCCCGGGACTGGAACGTGCCGGCCTCCGGCTCGGGCTACGTGACCCGCTTCGAGGTGGAGAGCGACTTCCTGGCCCGCTACCCGGTCCGTCAGGCCGGCGGCGAGACCATCCTGGAGCTCTGGGTGCCGGCGGAGGAGCTGGACGAGTTCAACCGGCACATCGTCGGGCTCATCGAGGTGGTGCGGGAGTTCCACGCCCCGGGGTGAGCCGGGTGCGGCACGATGGGGGCGTGGCCGCCGTGAACCAGCAGCAGGCGCCCGGCGGGGGACGCCGGGGCGCCGGCCGTACCGTCGCCGCCTGGGGAAGCGCGGCGCTTCTGGCGGGGACCTCCGCCGTGACGGCGTTCCGGGTCGCCGACGCCGACGGCCCCACCCCGGTGCCGCAACTGCTCGCGTTTCTGCCCTGGTTGCTGGTCCCGGCCGGCCTGGGACTGCTGTGCGCGCTGCCCGCCCGGCGTCCGGGCCTGGCGGTATGGGGAGCGGGGCTGACCGCGCTCCTCGCCTGGTACACGGCCGCGCCCGGCGCGGTCCGCGCCGCCGAGAGGGCTCCGGCGGCCGAGGGGGCTCCCTCGGCCGAGCTGTGGGTGCTGACCGCCAACCTGCAGTTCGGGCAGGCCGCCGAGGCGTTGGTGGACCTCGTCCGGCGTGACGAGCCGGACCTGGTCTTCGTGCAGGAGTGCGACCCCGCCTGCGTGCGGGAGCTGGCCGGCGCCCTCGCCGCCACCCATCCGCACCGTCACGCGGTGGAGGCACCGGGCCCGGCCGGGTCGGTGATCCTCTCGCGGCGGCCCCTGACACCGGCCGCGGGCGTCCCGGCGGAGATGGGGCAGCCGGGCGCCTTCGTCGAGGCGGGCGGCCACCGGGTGCGGCTCCAGCTGGCCCATCCCTCTCCCCCGACCCCGGGGCGGCTCGCCGCCTGGCGCGCCGAGCTGGACGGCCTGCGCCGCTGGGCCCGGGAGCGGGCGGTCGGTGAGCGGGCGGCCAAGGACGGTGGAGCCGGCGGCGAGGACACCCCCGTGATCCTCGCCGGCGACTTCAACGCCTCCCGCGACCACGCCGCCTTCCGCCGTCTGCTGCGTGACGGCGGCCTCGCGGACGCGGCCGCCCTGGCCGGCGAGGCCCGCGCGTCCAGCTGGCCGGTGACCGGCGGACCGTCGCCGGGTGTGCAGATCGACCACGTGCTGGTCTCCGCCGGGTTCACCGCCCGCGACGCGCGCTTCCTGGAGATGGAGGGCTCGGACCACCGGGCCCTGCTGGTGACCCTCGCCCTCCGTCCCTAGGAGGCCGGACCGGCGTCAGACGCCGATGTCCTGGCCGTCCTCGCGCCACACGGTGACCACGGAGGGCCGGACGTAGGTGCCCGGACCGTCGGGCCACTGCGAGGCCGGGTGGGCCACGTCGGCCCCGGCGATCTCGCCCGGGTGCTGCACCGACACCAGGACCCGCCGGTCCTGGACGACCGGACCGCAGGTCTCCGCGCCCTTCGGCATGGTCAGGAACTGCTTGAGCTCACCGCGCCGCTCGCCCGTGGTGGCCACGCCGAACAGGCCGTCGTGGTTGCCGAGCGCGTTGCCGTCGGTGGAGATCCACAGGTTGCCGTGCGGGTCGAACGCCACGTTGTCCGGGCAGGAGATGGGGCTGACCTTCTCCTTGGGGAAGCCCGCGAAGTAGGTCGCCGGGTCCGCCGGGTCGCCCGCGACCAGGAACAGCCGCCAGGCGAACGTGCGGGCGTCGGCGCGGTTGCGGGACTCGGTGAGTTCCAGGACCTGGCCGTGCTTGTTGAGGTTGCGCGGGTTGGCCTCGTCCACACCGGGCTTGCCGGTCTTGCCGCGGTCGGTGTTGTTGGTGAGCGCGACGTACACCTTGCCGGTGCGCGGGTTCGGCTCGACGTCCTCGGGGCGGTCCATCTTGGTGGCGCCCACCTTGTCGCCGGCCAGGCGCGTGAAGACGAACACCTCCTCGGCGGTCATGCCGTCGACGTGCGAGACGGCGCCCCTGGCGGTGGCGGTGGCCAGCGGGATCCACGTGCCGCCGCCGTCGAACTCGCCGTCGGAGGGCAGCTTGCCGGTGCCGTCGAACTCGGCGGCCGGGGAGTCGCCGGTGAACCGGGCGACGTACAGCGTGCCCTCGTCCAGCAGCGTCAGGTTGTGCTCGCGGGCGGCGCGGGAGGTGCCCTTCGCCATCCGCTTCGAGCCGACGAACTTGTAGACGTAGTCGAAGCGCTCGTCGTCGCCGGAGTAGATCACCGGGCGGCCGTCGTCGGTGAGGCGCACGGTCGCGGCCTCGTGCTTGAAGCGGCCCAGCGCGGTGTGCTTGCGCGGGGTCGAGTCCGGGTCGGTGGGGTCGAACTCGACGACCCAGCCGAAGCGGTGGACCTCGTTGGGCTCCTGGGCGACGTCGAACCGCTTGTCGAAACGCTCCCACTTGCGCTCGGTGGCGCCGGTGCCGATGCCGTACCGCGCGTCGGTGGGGCGCGAGGAGTTGGCGAAGTACTGGTTGAAGTTCTCCTCGCCGTGCAGCGTGGTGCCCCACGGGGTGACGCCGCCCGCGCAGTTGTTGAGGGTGCCGAGAACCTTGCGGCCGGTCGGGTCGGCGGAGGTCTTCAGCAGGTCCGAGCCGGCCGCGGGACCGGTGAGGCGGAACTCGGTGGTGGCGGTGACGCGGCGGTTGAGGTGGTGCCGGCGGACCGGGCGCAGCGCCCCGGTACGGCGGTCCTCCTCGACGACCACGGCGGACAGGCCGTGCGCCGCCCAGGCGATCTCCACCTGGTCGGGGGTCGGGTTCGCGGCGTCGTAGTCGCGGAACATCAGGATCTCGTCGGTGTACTCGTGGTTGGCGACGAGGATCTGACGGTGCGGCTCGCCCCGCAGCGGGAGCAGCGCCAGGAAGTCGTTGTTGTAGCCGAACTGCCCCGCCTGGGCGGCGGCGCTCTGGTTCTCCGGGTCGAACTCCGGGGCGCCGCGCAGGATCGGTTCGCCCCAGCGGATCACCACGTTCTGGCCGTAGCCGTCGGGGACGGTGACCTGGTCCGCGGTGTTCGGCGCGACCGGCGTGAAGCGCAGGCCGCGGGCGCCCTCCGCCTTCCCGGGCCTCCCGGGGCGGTGGTCCTGACCGGCCCCGGTGGCGGGCGTGGCCTGCGCGGGATCGGCGCCCAGGACCGTGGTGGCGCCGGCCGCGGCGGCGACCGTCACCACGGCGGCGGCGCGCATCACCGAGCGGCGGCTGACGGCGCCGGCCACGATGTCGCCGATGTACTCGTTGTCGCTGGTGTTCGGGACCGCGTGGAAACAGGCGTCACCGCACCGGAAGCGACAGGTCAGGGCGGACCGGCCGCCGGGGTGAGCGGCGGACGGCGTTCCGATGAGCGGCAGCGGTTTGCGCACTTCGTTTCTCCCCTTGTGCCCTAGGTGTGGGCGTGACGCTAGGGAGGAAGACGTGCGGGAACGGATCGTGCGGGTGAACGGAGGCTGAACCGAGGGCAGCGATACGGGTCCTGCGGTGCGGGACCGGTCTTCGTAGGCGTCCTCAAACCCCTTCGGGGCATGGGTGCACCCGATGGGACGCGTCCGGTCGGGTGCGGCCGGGGGCCCGGGGCGTGCGCCCCTTACCGAGCGGCCCCAAGGGGGCCGCTAACCTTACGTGTCCGTCCTGGCCAGGGTTCGACGGGCTTCAGCTCCTCCGAAGGGTAGCGACACATGGGCATCTTCTCTCTCCTGCGGAACAAGTTCGGAAAGACGCGGAAGGAACGCGCTGCCGATTCGGAGCCCACGGTCCCGGCGCAGGGGGGCGCCCCGGACGAGGCGTCCTCCTCCTCTTCCTCTTCCTCCGCAGCCTCTTCTTCCGAGGCCTCTTCTTCGTCCGCCTCCGCTTCGGACTCCTCCTCGGCCGCCGGGTCCGACGCCTCGGCGAAGGTGCCGGCGCCGGCTTCCTCGCCCGAGCAGCCGACCGGGGACACGGAGCACGAGCTGGTGGCCGCCGCGTTCGACGGCGTCGCCATCCCGTCGCCGGCCGCGCCGGGTGACGACGCCGTCCCGGTGGCCAGAGAGTCCGCCGCCGAGGGGGAGGCCGCCGACGAGAAGGCCGACGAGAAGGCCGTCGACGGCACCCCGGTGCCGCAGGCCGTGGCCGAGCCGGAGGACCTCGCCGAGGCGGAGGCCAAGATCGAGGCCCGTATCGAGGAAGTGAAGGAGGAGGGGACCGGCGAGGGCGCCGATGCCGATGCCGCCCCTGCTTCTGACGCCGCCGAGGGCGAGGCCGCCGCTGACGCCAAGGCCGAGGCCGCTGCGGAGACCCCTGCCGAGGACGAGCCCGCCGCGCAGGACGATGCCGAGGGTGCGAGCAAGGACGTCGAGGCGGCTGCGGAGACCCCCGCCGAGGACGACAAGCCTGCTGCGCAGTCCGCGGAGGACGAGGCCGAACCCGCCGCGCAGGCCGAGGTTGCGAAGGACGCCGAAGACGCGGACGCGGAGGACAAGACCCCCGCCAAGGCGAAGGCTGCCGCGAAGGCCGCCGAGGACAAGGCGCCCGCGAAGGCCGAGCCCGCCGAGGACAAGGCGTCCGCCAAGGACAAGGCTGCCGCGAAGCCCGCCGAGGACGAGAAGCCCGCCGCGAAGGCTGAGCCCGTCGTTGAGGACGAGCCTGCCGCGAAGGACAAGGCCGCCGCGAGGGCGGAGCCTGCCGCGAAGGAGAAGGCCCCCGCGAAGGAGAAGGCCCCCGCGAAGGAGAAGGCCCCCGCGAAGGACGAGGCCCCCGCGAAGGACGAGGCCCCCGCCAAGGACGAGCCTGCCGCGAAGGACAAGGCCGCCGCGAAGGCGGAGCCTGCCGCGAAGGAGAAGGCCCCCGCTAAGGACGAGGCTCCCGCCAAGGACGAGCCTGCCGCGAAGGAGGAGGCTCCCGCCAAGGCCGAGCCCGCCGCGAAGAGCAAGGCTCCCGCCAAGGAGAAGGCCCCGGCCAAGGACAAGGCCGCCGCCAAGAACGAGGCTGCCGCGAAGGACGAGGCCCCCGCGAAGGTGGAGCCCGCCGCCAAGGAGGAGGCCCCCGCGAAGGACGAGCCCGCCGCCAAGGACGAGGCCCCCGCGAAGGACGAGCCCGCCGCGAAGAGCAAGGCCCCTGCCAAGGAGGAGGCTCCCGCCAAGGCGAAGGCCCCCGCGAAGGGCAAGGCGGCTGACGCCGTGCCCGCCGCGCTCGCCCCCGCGTACTCCGCCGCGTCCGCCGCCCTGGAGGCGCGTGGTCTCGCGACGGCGCAGGCACGCGTGTACCTGGTGCTCGACCGGTCCGCGTCGATGCGCCCGTTCTACAAGGACGGCTCCGCCCAGGCGCTCGGCGAGCAGGCCCTCGCGCTGGCCGCCCACCTCGCCCCCGAGGGCGCGGAGAAGGCCGCCCTCCCCGTCGTCTTCTTCTCCACCGAGATCGACGGCACCGGCGAACTCACCCTCGCCGAGTTCGAGAACAAGGTCGACGACCTGCACGCCGGCCTCGGCCGGATGGGCCGCACCAGCTACCACGTCGCCGTCGAAGAGGTCCTCCGCCTCCACGACGCCTCGGCGGACCCGAAGGCCCCCGCTCTGGTCGTCTTCCAGACGGACGGCGCGCCCGACGCGAAGACCCCGGCCACCCAGGCGTTCACCGACGCCGCCGCCTCGCACCCGGCCGTGTTCTTCTCCCTCGTCGCGTTCGGCGAGCACGACAACAAGGCGTTCGACTACGCGCGGAAGCTGAAGACCGGCAACACCGCGTTCTTCCACGCCGGCCCGACCCCGCTGGAGCTCACCGACCGCGAGCTCTACGACGGCGTCCTCGCCGACTGGGAGCCCGCCTCCAAGTAGGCCGCCGCCGGGCTCGCCACCTCGGGCGCCCGGCCCGCAAGATCAACGGTGCCGCCCCCTCCCACTGGGCAAAACGGGAGGCGGGCGGCACTCCCGCGTCGGCTACGATTCCAAGGTTCGAAGACATTGCGACCTGGGAGCAGCCCCGTGGCTCGACACCTCATCACCAGCGCCCTTCCGTACATCAACGGGATCAAGCACCTGGGCAACATGGTGGGGTCCATGCTCCCGGCCGACGTGTACTCCCGGTACCTGCGCCAGCGCGGTCACGAGGTCCTGTACATCTGCGCCACCGACGAGCACGGCACGCCCGCCGAGCTCGCCGCGAAGGAGCGGAACCTGCCGGTCGCCGAGTTCTGCGCGCAGGCGCACGACGCGCAGAAGGCGGTCTACGACGGCTTCGCCCTCGCCTTCGACCACTTCGGCCGCAGCTCCTCGCGGGAGAACGTCGAGATCACCCAGCACTTCGCCCGGAAGCTGAACGAGAACGGCTTCATCGAGGAGCGGGCGATCCGCCAGGTCTACTCCCCGGCGGACGGCCGGTTCCTCCCGGACCGCTACGTCGAGGGCACCTGCCCGCACTGCGGCTACGACAAGGCCCGCGGCGACCAGTGCGAGAACTGCACCCGCGTCCTCGACCCGACGGACCTGATCAACCCGCGTTCGGCGATCTCCGGCTCCACCGAGCTGGAGGTCCGCGAGACCAAGCACCTGTTCCTGCTCCAGTCCAAGCTCCAGCACGAGGTCGAGCAGTGGGTGTCGGCCCACGAGGAGCAGTGGCCGCACCTGTCCTCCTCCATCGCCCGCAAGTGGCTGACCGAGGGCCTGCACGACCGCGCGATCACCCGTGACCTCGACTGGGGCGTCCCGGTGCCGGCCGACACCTGGCCGGAGCTGGCCGCCGAGGGCAAGGTCTTCTACGTCTGGTTCGACGCCCCGATCGAGTACCTGGGCTCCACCAAGGAGTGGGCGGACGTGGACCCGGCCGCCCGGGACTGGAAGTCCTGGTGGTACGAGGCCGACGAGAGCGTCCGCTACACGCAGTTCATGGCGAAGGACAACGTCCCCTTCCACACGGTGATGTTCCCGGCCACCCAGCTGGGCGTGCGGGAGCCGTGGAAGAAGGTCGACGTCGTCAAGGCGTTCAACTGGCTGACGTACTACGGCGGCAAGTTCTCCACCTCGCAGAAGCGCGGCGTCTTCACCGACCAGGCGCTGGAGATCCTGCCGGCCGACTACTGGCGCTACTTCCTGATCGCCAACGCCCCGGAGTCCGACGACTCGTCGTTCACCTGGGAGCACTTCACGGCGACGGTGAACAAGGACCTGGCCGACACCCTCGGCAACTTCGTCAACCGGGTGCTGTCCTTCTCGAAGAAGCGCTTCGGCGAGGAGGTCCCGGCGGGCTCCGAGGCGGGCGAGGCCGAGGCGAAGCTGGGCGAGCAGATCGCCGCGCTGCTGGCCGAGTACGAGACCCAGATGGAGGCCCTTCAGTTCCGCAAGGCCGCGGCCGCGCTGCGCGCGCTGTGGTCGGCGGGCAACTCCTACCTGGAGGAGAAGGCCCCCTGGCTGGAGATCAAGACGGACAAGGACGGCGCCGCGCTGACCCTGCGCACGGCGATGAACCTGATCCACCTGTACGCGATCGTCTCCGAGCCGTTCATCCCGGCCAGCTCGGCGGCGATGCGTCAGGCGTTCCAGCTCGACGGTGACACCGCCACGTGGGTGTCGGCCGAGGAGGCGCGCGCGCTGGCGTTCCTGCCGGTGGGCACGCCGTTCACCGTCCCGCCGGTGCTCTTCGCCAAGCTGACCGAGGACGACCTCGAGGCCTACAAGGAGCGCTTCGGCGGCGAGTGAGCCGTGGGCGTCCGTGACGGGTCTCCGGCTCGTCACGGGTCGCCCACAGGTCCTCCACGGACCGCCCCGTTGTCGTACCCGCGTGCGAGGATCACTGTCGGTAGCGGACGACCGACCGCAACCGGCAGTGATCGTCACCGACCGTGGGGGGAACCATGGCTCTGTTCGGCAACGCGCACCCGATCGACCCGGCCCAGGCGCAGCAGGAGTACGCCCGCCTGATGGGCCAGGGCGAGCAGGTGCGGGCCGCCTACCTGCTGATCCGCGACACCATCATGCTCACGGACCGCCGCCTGATCCTGGTGGACAAGCAGGGCATCACCGGCAAGAAGACCGAGTACCACTCGATCCCGTACCGCTCCATCACGCACTTCGCGGTGGAGACGGCCGGCACGTTCGACCTGGACGCGGAGCTGAAGATCTGGGTGTCCGGCTCCTCGATGCCGATCCAGAAGACCTTCACCAAGGGCGTCGACATCTACGAGGTCCAGGCGATCCTCACGCAGTACGTCGCCGGCTGAGCCGCCGCGCGCCGGGTCGCCGCCGGGAGGCGCGCGCCGGGGTGCGGAATCCGCGCATCTGGGGCGTTGCGGCCGCCCGGCTTCGCAACGGGGGGTGTTGGGCCTTAGGTTGCCGCTCATGGCAATTCCCCAGGTCATCCCGATCGCCCATGAGCCGGACGGCCGTACGGCCACCATCGGCCGCTACGCCGACGGCCAGTTCCTGGCATCGGTGACGTACGCGTACCCCGTCGGGTACCGCCCCGACGACGAGTGGGAGCGGCAGCGGCGGCTCTACGCCGTCCTGCACACCTTCGACGCGGACGGCGTCCACCGGGACACCGACGTCTGGTTCGGCGGCACCTGGGCCGACCAGCGGCGCGACCCGGCGGTCCTCGGCCAGGCCGAGGCACACCTGACCAAACTGCTGGAGACCCTGCCCGCCCGCTCCTACGGCGACATTGCCGTCCGCCCCTTCCGCCGCACCGTCGACGGCGTCCTCTTCGGCCTCCTCGTCGAGTCCGAGGACGAGGGCGACGAGTGGACCGAACTCCACCCCGACCGCCTCGGCTTCGGCCCCCCGTGGAACGGCACGTACGAGGCCTGACACCTCGCCGGCCGTCACCTCCGCGCCCCCTGGTGCCCTGAACGTGTGATGCGCCGGGCGGCCGACGTGCCGCCCGGGCCCACGTGTCCACCTCGCGGCACCAGGCACCCGGCTGACGGGAGTTCGTCACGGGACGGGCCCCGTGGAGAAGCCGATGCCCCGCTCCCGGAGGGCGCGACGCACCGGAACCTGAAGGGCCGTGCCCCGGTCCGTTTGGCGGTCCCTCTGTACTACCCACTGTGCTGAAAACACCCCACCAAGCCCCACCCCTCCCTCCCGTCGGGCCCGGCTCACTCCCGCGAGTGAATATGCCCGGGAGGGCTGGATTTGGGCCCGGTTGCCTGCCTTACGCTCAGCGACACAACCGCAGACATGTGACGGCCCCCGCCGGGACTGGCATCCCAGTGCGAGGGCCTGACCACCGAGGAAGAAAGCCGCTTCCCGATGGACACCGAAAACCCTAGCGCGCCCTCGCGCGCCCGGTCCCGTAACCGGGGCACAAACCACCCCGCCGGGCGGTCGTTCGCGGGCGTCGTCCACGACAACGTCCGCCACACCGAGAACTTCACGGTGATCGGCAACGACCTGGCCCAGCACCAGCAACTCTCGCTGCTGGCGATCGGGCTGGCCTGCTACATCCAGTCGGTCCGCACCGGCACCGCGGTCGACATCAAGACCCTCGCCGCCCGTTTCCCCGAGGGCACCACCCGGATCTCCGCCGCCCTGCGCGAGCTCGAAGCCCACGGCTACCTGCGCCGCACCCGCGAGCGGACGTCCACCGGACAGGTCGTCACCCGCACCGTCTCCTGCAACAGGCCCGGTCACAGCGCCGCCCGGGAGACGGCCCCCCGCCGGCCCGCCCGGCGCGCCGCCGCCACCGCGGACGAGCCCTCGCCACGCAAGCGCCTCCCCGCCGTCCCCCAGCCCGCGTTCCCCGCCCCCGTGCTCCTCCAGGCGGCCGTCGAGGTCCTGGTCGGCCTGCGCCGCCTGGACCCGCGCCTGTTCCTGTCGGCCACCGACGCCGAACACCTCGCGCCGGGTGTCGCCGCGTGGCTGGAGCGGGACGTCCCACCCAGCGTCGTGCGCCGCGCGCTGACCGAGAACCTGCCCGACGTGCCCCTGGTCCGCCCGGCCGCGCTCCTCGCCCACCGCCTGACCGCCCAGCTGCCGCCGCTGCCGCCCCTGCCGTCCGCCAGGGCCGCGGACGCCCCGCCACCCGACCTCCGGCACCCGCTCCACACCTGCGAGACCTGCGACCGCGCCTTCCGTGCCCCGGAGCCCGGCCACTGCGGCGACTGCCGCAGCGAACTGGTCGCGTCCGGCGGGTGAGCCCCGGATGTGCTGCCCCAGCGCCACATTCCGGGCTCACCTGAGGGCTACACGCACCCGCGCACGCCGGAGGGCCCCGTCCTGCCGCGTGGAGGCGGCGGGACGGGGCCCTCGGGGACAGCGGTGACGCGTGGGGCCCTGCGCGGGCCCCGTGGGACTACTTCGGCTGCGGCTTGCGGACGGAGATGTGCAGCTCGCGCAGGCGGGCCTCGTCCAGCTCGGTCGGCGCGCCCATCATGAGGTCCTGGGCGTTGCCGTTGAGCGGGAAGGCGATGGTCTCGCGGATGTTGGGCTCGTCGGCCAGCAGCATCACGATGCGGTCCACGCCCGGGGCGATGCCACCGTGCGGCGGGGCGCCGAAGCGCAGGGCGCGCAGCATGCCCGCGAACTCGCGCTCGACCGTCTCGGCGTCGTAGCCGGCGATCTCGAAGGCCTTGAGCATGATCTCCGGCTCGTGGTTCCGGATCGCGCCGGAGGACAGCTCCACGCCGTTGCAGACGATGTCGTACTGCCAGGCCAGGATGTCCAGCGGGTCCTGCTTCTCGAGCGCGTCCATGCCGCCCTGCGGCATCGAGAACGGGTTGTGCGAGAAGTCGATCTTCCCGGTCTCCTCGTCCTTCTCGTACATCGGGAAGTCGACGATCCAGCAGAACCGGAAGACGCCCTCCTCGAAGTGGCCGGCCCGCTTGGCGGCCTCGACGCGGACCGCGCCCATGATCTTGGAGACCTCGTCGAACTCGCCGGCGCCGAAGAAGACGGCGTGGCCGGCGGCCAGGCCGAGGCGCTTGGTCAGCTCGGCGACGTTCTCCTCGGTGAGGAACTTGGCGATCGGGCCGGTCAGCGAACCGTCCTCGGCGACGCGGACCCAGGCGAGGCCCTGCGCGCCGAGGTCGACGGCGAACTGGCCGAGCTGGTCGAAGAACTTGCGCGGCTGGGCGGCGACGTCCGGCACCGGCAGGGCGCGGACGTGCTTGCCGGCGAAGGCCTTGAAGTCGGAGCCCTCGAAGACGTCGGTGATGTCGACCAGCTCGAGCTTGGCGCGCAGGTCCGGCTTGTCGGAGCCGTACTTCAGCATCGACTCGCGGAACGGGATCCGCGGGAAGGGCGAGGTGACCTCGCGGCCGTTGCCGAACTCGGTGAAGAGCTCGGTCATCAGCTTCTCGATCGGCTGGAAGACGTCCTCCTGCTCGACGAAGCTCATCTCGACGTCGAGCTGGTAGAACTCGCCCGGCGAACGGTCGGCGCGGGCGTCCTCGTCGCGGAAGCAGGGCGCGATCTGGAAGTAGCGGTCGAAGCCGGAGATCATCAGCAGCTGCTTGAACTGCTGGGGCGCCTGCGGCAGCGCGTAGAAGCGGCCCGCGTTCAGGCGGGAGGGCACGACGAAGTCGCGGGCGCCCTCGGGCGAGGTGGCGGTGAGGATCGGCGTCGCCATCTCGTTGAAGCCGAGCGCGGTCATCTTGTGCCGGATGGCGGAGATGACGGCGGTGCGCAGCATGATGTTGCGGTGCATCCGCTCGCGGCGCAGGTCGAGGAAGCGGTACTCCAGACGGCGCTCCTCGTTCACCCCGTCCTCGGCGTTGATGGTGAACGGCAGCGGGGCGGCCGCGCCGAGCAGCTCGACCTCGGCCACCTCGACCTCGACCTCACCGGTCGGCAGGTCGCTGTTCACGTTCTCCGCGCCGCGGGAGACGACCTTGCCGTCCACCCGGACGGTCGACTCCTTGGACATCTTGTCCAGGGCCTCGTACGCGGCGGTGCCGGGACGGGCGACCAGCTGGGTGATGCCGTAGTGGTCGCGCAGATCGATGAAGAGGATGCCGCCCAGGTCGCGCCGATTGTGCAGCCAGCCGCTCAGCCGGACGTCGGTGCCGACGTCAGAGGCGCGGAGCTCGCCGCAGGTGTGGGACCTGTACCGATGCATCGTCGTTCATCCAGTCTTCGTGGAAGCGGGGTCTCCCGGCATGACTCGGCCGGGCCCTCCCAGGGTACCGGTCGTGCTGTCGCCCCTTCCCCTTGGTTTCCCCGCCTCGCGGGGGTCCCGGGCGCCCGGGCATACGGAACATGTGCGTCCACTTCGGATGGCAGGCTTGGTCGCCGTCTTCCTACAGTGGTGCAATGCGCCACCACGATCCCCTGTCGGCCGAGAAGGTCCCGGAGGTCCTGTCGATCCTTTCGGTCGGCCTCTGGCAGTGGGACACGGCCGACGACCGGATCACCGCCGACGCCGAGGCGGCCCGTCAGCTGGATCTGCCCGCCAAGCCGGTGGTGCTGCGCGAGTCCCAGATCCGCGCCAGGGTCCACCCCGAGGACTGGAACGAGATGCTGGCCGTCGTCCAGCTGGCCCTCGCCGAGAACACGCTGGCCGAGGCGCGGATCCGGGTGATGGACGGCGACAGCCGGGTGCTGCGGACCCTGCGCTCGCGCTGCCACCCCACCTACAACGCGCAGCGCGACTCCTACGAGGTCGTCGGCATCATCCAGGAGGTCAGCGACCCCGCACAGGGCGCCGTCTCGCAGGGCCCGGTGATCGGCGACTGGCGGCGCAACCGGGAGGCGTTCCTGCTGGACGCGGGCCGGGCGCTGGCCGAGGCGGGCTCCACCGACGAGGTGCTGCGGGTCGCCGCGGGCCTGGCCATGCCGGGTTTCTCCCCCGACGGCCTGGCCGTCTTCGGCGTCGAGGGCAACCGGCTGACGGTGGTCGGGCACCACGGGCAGCCCCAGCAGGACGCGTTCCCGTTCACCCAGATGTCGGTGGACACCGACTACCCTGCCGCGGAGGTCATCCGCACCGGCCGGCCGGTCTACCTCCGCTCGCCCGACGAGTACCGCTCCCGCTATCCCAGCGGCTGGCCGCTGGCCGCGCACTTCGGGCGCAGGTCCTGGGCCTTCCTGCCGCTGGTGGTGGGAGGCCGGACCATGGGCGCCTGGATGGCGGGCTTCGCCCATCCGGTGAAGTTCACGCCCGACGAGCGCTCGGTCCTCACCACGGTGGCCCGGATGCTGGCCCAGGCGCTCTCCCGGGCGGGCACGGCCGAGACGGAACGCGAACTGAGCCAGGGGCTCCAGGCCTCGATGATGCCGCGCCTGGGCCCGAAGATCCCGGGCATGGAGATCGCCGGCCGGTACGTGCCCACCGGCGGCGGACTCCAGGTGGGCGGCGACTGGTTCGACATGATCCCGCTGCCCGGCAGCACCGCGGGCCCCGGCCCCGGCGGCCGGTTCGCCCTGGTCATCGGCGACGTACAGGGCCACGACGTGCGGGCGGCCGGCCTGATGGGCCAACTCCGCATCGCGCTGCGCGCCTACGCCTCCGAGGGGCACCCGCCGGACGCGGTGCTCTCCCGCGCCTCCCGGTTCCTCCAGGGCATCAACGACTCCGAGGACCCCGACGACACCCGGTTCGCCACCTGCCTGTACGTGGAGGTGGACCCGGACAGCGGCGCGCTCACCATCGCCCGGGCCGGGCACCTGGACCCGGCGATCCGGCTCACCGACGGCACCGTGCTGCTGCGGTCGACGGCGGGCGGACTCCCGCTGGGCGTCCATCCCGACCCGGACTACCCGATCACCGAGTTCACCCTGGAGCCCGGCGAGACGCTGCTGCTGTGCACCGACGGGCTCGCCGAGACCGGCGGCCACGACCTGCTCACCGGCTGGCTGCGGGTCCGCGACATCCTGGAGGCCGCCGACGACGGCGGTGACATGGAGGAACTCGCCGACATCCTGGTGGACGCGGTGCTGGGCCCGTCGTCGCACTCGACCGCCGGCCCGCTGCCCGACCGGCGCGAGGACGACATCGCCCTGCTGCTGCTCCACCGGCTCACCCCGGAGCGCCTGGCGCGCCACGGCGACGAGGAACCGCTGCCGAAGCGCAAGGTGGTGGCGACGGTGGCCCAGGACCAGCCGGAGCGGATCGCCAACGCGCGGGCCGACCTGCGGCAGCTGATGCACGACTGGGCCGAGCAGGACCACGTCGACTCGGCGGTGCTGCTCACCTCCGAGATGCTGGCCAACGTCCTGATGCACACCGATGCCGACGCCACCCTGATCGCCGAGATCACCGGCACCGGCGCCCTCCGGCGGCTGCGCGTCGAGGTCACCGACTCCGACGACGCGCTGCCGCACAAACGCGACCCGGGGGAGATGGCCTCCTCCGGCCGGGGCCTGGTGCTCATCGAGCAGCTGGCCCAGGCCTGGGGCGTCGACCCGCGCGGGGACGGCAAGACCATCTGGTTCGAGCTGGAGGAGCCGGAGGAGGAAGAAGGGGAGGGCGAGGGGGACGGCGACGGCTGACGGCCGGGTCAGCCCTGCGGGCCGGCCGGGGTCATCCCGTGGGCGGCCGGGATCCGCCCGAAGCGGCCCTTCTGGAAGTCCTCGAAGGCCTGCGTCAGCTCGTCACGGGTGTTCATGACGAACGGGCCGTACTGCTGCATCGGCTCGCGGATCGGCTGTCCGCCGAGCAGGACGATCTCGAGGTCGGGGGTGTTCCCGTCCTGCCGCTCGTCCGCCCGGAAGGTCAGCGAGGTGCCCTTGCCGTAGACGGCCGCCTGGCCGGTGTGGACCGGGCGCCGCTCCGTGCCCACCGAGCCTCGGCCGGCCAGCACGTAGGCGAGGGCGTTGAAGTCCTCCCGCCAGGGCAGCGTGATCTCGGCGCCCGGGGCGACGGTCGCGTGGATCATCGTGATGGGCGTGTGGGTGATGCCCGGGCCCTGGTGGCCGTCCAGCTCACCCGCGATCACGCGGATCAGCGCGCCGCCGTCGGGGGAGGTCAGCAGCTTGACCGTGCCGCCGCGGATGTCCTGGTAGCGCGGGGCCATCATCTTGTCCTTGGCCGGCAGGTTCACCCACAGCTGCAGGCCGTGGAAGAGACCGCCGGACATCACCAGCTGCTCCGGCGGCGCCTCGATGTGCAGCAGGCCACTGCCGGCCGTCATCCACTGGGTGTCGCCGTTGGTGATGGAGCCGCCGCCGCCGTGGCTGTCCTGGTGGTCGAAGGCGCCGTCGATGATGTACGTGACGGTCTCGAAGCCGCGGTGCGGGTGCCAGGGGGTGCCCTTCGGCTCGCCCGGCGCGTACTCCACCTCACCCATCTGGTCCATCAGGATGAACGGGTCCAGGTGCCGGTGGGCGATGCCCGCGAACGCGCGGCGCACCGGGAAGCCCTCACCCTCGAAACCGCTGGGCGCGGTGGTGACGGTCAGCACGGGACGGGCGGTGGCCTCGGCGGGCGCGGTGACGCGGGGCAGGGCCAGGGTGTTCTCGACGGTCACGGCGGGCATGGCGGTGTACCTCCTGTGCGGCGGCAACCTGGGCGGCTGCATCCTCGAGGAAGAGATTAGTTGATTGTTGAACTTTCCGCTAGTTGAGAGTTCAACTTTCTCGGGGTGCGCGTAAGGCCCGGAGGGAGGTCCTCCGGGCCTGTGACTCCACGGCGGGGCGCGGCGGGGCGCCGGCGCTCAGGTGTACATGCGCCGCATGGCGTAGTCGACCATCTGCTCCACGGTCTGGGCGTCGAAGACCATGCGGTGCTCGCCCTCCATGTCCAGCACGAAGCCGTACCCTGAGGGCAGCAGATCCAGCACCTCGGAGCCGGTGATGACGAAGTACTTGGACTCCTTGCCCGCGTACCGCCGCAGCTCCTTGAGCGAGGTGAACATCGGGATCACCGGCTGCTGCGTGTTGTGCAGCGCCAGGAAGCCCGGGTTGTCGCCGCGCGGGCAGTAGACCTTGGACGTGGCGAAGACCTGGTGGAAGTCCTCCGCCGTCATCGTGCCGGTGGTGAAGGCGCGCACCGCCTCCGCGAGGGAGGGGGGCGCGGCGGTGGAGGGCTCGGGATAGAGCGGCTGCTGCGGCTGACCGTAACCGCCGCTCATGCCGCCCATCGGCTGCTGCTGGTGCTGCTGCGGCGGCGGGGCGTACTGCTGCTGGGCGCCGGCGTTCGGGTCGTAGCCGTACATGCCGCAAAGACTAGTCAACGACGCGTCCTTGAAGCGACGGGTTGGCGGAGCGGGCCTCTCCGGTCCCCGGGGCGGCGGGTGTGACGGGGGTGACAGCGGTGGCCGAGGTGGTGGGTGTCGCGGAGGTGGGAGAGGTGGTGGGTGTGGCAGAAGAGGCCGAGGTGGCGGAGGCGGAGGCCCGCTCGGCCGAGCGGCGCGGCAGGCGGGGGAGGAACCGGCGGCGGGTCAGCCATGTGCCGGCGGCCACCAGGAGACCGAGGGCGAGGAGCGACCAGGCGACCTGCCGCAGGGTGGCCGTCAGCGCGTCGTACACCGAGGCCGCCGCCGCGCGGGAGACGCCGGGCGGCAGGTCGGCGAGGATCGCGGCCCTCCCCACCAGCAGCGCGACCACCAGTACCGCGCCGCCGACCGCCGTGCCGAGGGCCGTGGCGGTGACGGCGCGGCGGCGCCGCACCGCGACCCCGATGCCGGCCACCGCCAGCACCCCCGCCGACACCGGCAGCCACACCCCGGCGACCTCCAGGGTGCGCAGCCCCTCCCGCAGCCGCCGCAGCTCCTGCGGTTCCAGCACCGCCACCCGCGCGTGCCGAACCGGGATGCTGCCGGCCAGCGGCACGTTCTCGTCGGCCAGCTCGTGCCGGATCCGCTCGGTGATCGGCGCCAGGTCCACCGTGACCGGGCCGTCGCCCCGCTCACGCAGGGCCTTCAGCACCGCCTCGTGGGAAGCCCGGTTGCCGGCGTCCCAGATGGCACGGAACGCCGCGGTCCGGGTGAAGGAGTCCACAGCGCTGTGGACGAAGGGCGCCGCCGAGGGGGGCAGCTCGCGCCGGTCGGTCAGCTCGTGCACGATCCCGGCGCCCACCGTGTCCGCGATCACCCCGCGCACCGCGGGGTCCGAGGACAGGGGTGCCATGCTCTCGACGTACCGGTTCGTGTCGGCGACCTGGTGCACCGCCCAGGCGGCGAGCGCGCCGAACGGCAGCACGAGGCACGCCGCGACGGTCAGGGCCGCCGACAGCACGTCACGGAGACGGCGCGTGCGGGGACTCACCCTCCCAGCAGACGCCGCCCGCCCGGCCGGGGCGAGCGACGCGCGTCCGACCGGGTGAGGCGGCGGCCCCCGGGACCGGGCCGAGGGCCCGGCCGCACGGGGTCCGGATCAGTGACGGCGTATCGAGCGGGCCATCTTGAGCGTCCGCATCAGCAGGCGCACCTTTCCGCCGCGACGCCGCCGGCGGTGCCGGATCGTGCCGTAGCCCGCGGGCCGCACGGAGGAGGCAGGGGTGGTGGCGGGGGACTCCGGCGCGGTGGGTGACGTGGACGCCGCGGGCCCGACGGCTTCCGGCGCCGTCCGTCCCGTGAAGGACTCCTGTCCGTACTCCTCGACGCGTCGTGCGTCCTGCCGTTCGGTGAGCGGATACCCGAGGTCGCCCGTCCGGACGTTTCCCGGCCTCGGGTGGGTCTGTATCCGGTAGAGGGCGGAGACGAAGACGCCCACCGCCAGGGCCGCCCCCAGGACGACGGAACGGATGACACTGGTGTCGGTGGTGCTCACCAGGAAGCCCAGCGCGATGCCGGCGAAGGCGGCCCAGGCCACGGCGCGTATGCCGCGGGACAGCCGCGGGGTGAGCGCCAGCATCGCCGTCAGCGCCAGCACGAAGGCCAGCGCCGCCATGAAGCCGTAGAACGTGTTCCAGCCGGTGATCGGTCCGCCGTCCCGGGTGTTCGCCGCGGCCCAGTAGCCGTAGATCAGCCCGGACCCCACGGTCGCGACCATCTTCATGGTCTTCGTCCCGCGGTCGCCCAGCAGCCGCAGGTCGGCCTGCGGGCGCGAGTCGGCCCCCGGGTGCCAGGTGCCGGGAGGCCGGGACAGGGAGCCTCGGGGGGCGTGTGGCGCGTACGTCATGGAAACGCTCCTCTCCGCCGGAAACCGGGCGGTCGTCGAACCGGACCCCGAGCATGGGACGGATGCCGCGGACGTGCGGCGGCCTGTGGACAAAGTCCGGCTCCGATATCCAGCGGACACCCGTACGAGTGAACGGGCAACTCGGGAACCCGCCCTTGTCCACGACCGGATGCAGGCCCTCCACGCCCGTGTTTCGCTGAAAACATGCAGTCCACGCCCCCTGCAGGGAGAAGCGACGCCGGAGGTCCGGTCTACGATCCGGCTGCGCCGCGTGCCGTGTTCGTGCGGGGGGTCCGGACGACACGCTTCCTCTACTGGCGCGGCCACGCGGTCAGCTGGGTGCTCCCGGTGCTGATCGGGGTGGTCGGCATCGTGGCGGAGTTGGCGACGCCGGACTGGTTCCGGGCCGCCTCCTGGCTGGTGCTGGTCCCCGGCGTGGCCTCGGCGCTGTGCAGCGTCCGGGTGACGGCGACCCTTGCGGTGCTTGCGCTGGTCGCCTACGGGGTGGTCACCGTGGTCTCCCGGCCGATGGTCAGTGTGTGGCCGGTTCTCGTACTGCTGATCGTCGGAGGGATCCTCTCGGTCTTCGCGTGCGTGGTGCGTGTCACCCACGCGAGCAGACTCATGCAGATGTCGGTGGTCGCCGACACCACGCGCCGCGCGGTCCTGCGGCCCTTTCCGCCAGGGCTGGGCGGCCTCGAGCACGCGGCGCTCTACATGCCCGCCAACAGCGAGGCGCGGGTCGGAGGCGACTTCTACGACATCCAGCCCAGCCCGTGGGGCACGCGGGTGCTCATCGGAGACGTCCAGGGCAAGGGGCTGGAGGTGGTCGAGACGGCGGCCGCCCTGCTCGGCACCTTCCGCGAGGCCGGGTTCCACGAGCGGTCCTTGTCGGTGGTCGCCGGCCGGCTGGAGATCCGGCTGAAACGGCAGGTCGCCTACCGCCTCGACCTGGGGGCCGAGCAGGACCGCGACCGGTTCGCCACGGCGGTGATGCTGTCTTTCCCGGCCGACGAGCCGGGCGTCGTGGAGATCGTCAACTTCGGTCACGAGCCACCGCTGCTCATCAGCCCCTCGGGGGAGTGCGGTCCGCTGGGCGGCGCGCACGGTTTGCCGCTGGGGATGAGCGATGTCGCCGACCTCAGGCCGCCCGTGGTGCGCGCCACCGTGCCGGTGGGATCCACGCTCCTGCTCACCACCGACGGGGTGACCGAGGCGCGGAACGAGGCGGGGGAGTTCTACCCGCTCCGTGAGGAGGTCGCTCGTGCGGCCGCGCGAAGCCCCACGCTGCGCAGGCCGCGGGGGATGGCCCGGTTCGTGCGGGACGGGGTGCTGCTGCACTCCGACGACCACCTGGGGGACGACACGACGATCTTCTGCGTCCGGCGCCCCGGGCCGGACGAGCCCCCGCCGTGGCGGCGGTCGGCGAGGTCGCTGGACGATCCCGACGACGACGACGACGACGAAGAGGACGTGGGCGGGGCGGAGGTCGCGGGAGGCGTGGGCCCGGCGCGCGTCGGCGCTGTCGGGGAGGCGCGGTCGCCCGGGCGGTTCCGTCCCGGGCCGCAGCGGGTCCGGACGTGGCGCCGGAGGCGGGTGACCGAGGAAGGGTGAGAGCGGGGGCGCCGGACGGGCGGGCGTGGAGGACGTGGTGAGGGCACCGGAGGGTGCGTGAGGAAGGGGTTCCGCCGATGGTTCCGCGACGCGTGGCCGTGGACCTCACCGAAGGGCTGGACGACGCCTGGTCGGGGGTCGTCGGGTTCGTGCCGCGGCTGGCGGCGTTCCTGGTGGTGCTGGTCCTCGGATGGGCCGTCGCCAGGACGGCTGCCAAGGTGCTGGACCGGGTCCTCCGCACGGCCGGCTCGGAGAGGCTGGCGGAGCGGTCGGGGGTGCGGCGCCTGCTGCGGGAGGCGCCGCACGACCTGACCGGGATCGTCAGCCGGCTGGTGTTCTACCTGCTGATGCTGGCGGTGCTGCGGCTGGCGCTGGGCGCGTTCGGGCCGAACCCGCTGGGCGCGATGATCGACGGGGTGGTGGCGTGGCTGCCGCGCGGCATCGTGGCGGTGGTGCTGGTGGTGGTCACGCTGGCGGTCGCGGACGCGGTGCGCAAGGTGGTGGGCTCGGTGCTCGCGTCCGCCGCGTACGGCGGTGCGGTGGCGCGCGTGCTGTGGGCGGTCGTCCTGGTCCTCGGGTCCGTCGCGGCGCTGAGCCAGGCGGGGATCGCGACGGGGGTGGTGCTTCCGGTGCTCTACACGGGGCTCGCGACCGCGGGCGGCATCGCGGTGGTGGGGGTCGGGGGCGGACTGATCGGGCCGATGCGGTCGCGGTGGGAGCGGTGGCTGACGCGGACGGAGCAGGAGGTCGCAGCGGCGCGGGGTGGGGTGGCGGCGTATCGGGCGGAACGTGAGGGGGAGGCGGGCCGCGGGGGTGGGCGCCGCCCTCGGGACGGGTGACGTCCTCCCGCCGGGGGGCCCGCCCCTGTGGGGCCGGGGTGCCGCACCTGGTGCGGGGGCGTACGTGAAGGCTGGGGCTCGGTGGGTGTGCGAGCCGCGGCTCGGGCGAGGTTGTGCGAGCCGCTCGCCGCGGAGGCGCCGCCCTGCGCCCGCCCGTGCCGCCCTCTGGGCGGCCCAGCCGCCCGCAGCGGGTACCCCATCGCCCCTTGCGCGGCCCTGCCGTCCGCAGCGGAGCGGGTACCCCCATCGCCCCCTGGGCGGCCCAGCCGCCCGCAGGGGGTGGGGGCGTGGCGCGGTGCTCCGGAGCCCTGTCGCTCAGGGGCGGGGTGGGAGGAGGTTGTGGTGGTGGATGAGCCAGGTGATGGCGGTGAGGCGGCAGACGGCGTAGTCGTGGCCCGGGGGCTCACGCCAGTGGAGGTCGTCGAGCGCGTCGAGGAAGCCGAGCGCGTAGTCCGTGAGGTCGGCGGGGTCCGGTGCGGCCGGGGTGAGGGTCGCGGCGGGGCCGGCGGCGGAGAGCCGGTCGCGCAGCTCCGCCACGTGCTGGTCCACGGCTGCGGTGAAGCCGGGCTCGAAGGCGAATTCGGCGAAGCGCGGTGTGAAGGTACGGGCGATCCGGGCCAGCGGGGACATGCCCCCACGGTAGGCAGGGGCCGGTCTCCCGCGGGGCCCGGCCGGGGATGGAGCCCGTCACACGCCCCGCCGCGCCCTAGCCGGGCCGCCCGCCGGTGTCACGCCTTCATGCCTTCAGCCACACCGTGGTGTCCGCCGGGAGTTCCGTGCCCGCGGCGTCGAGCGGCCCGCTGGCGAGCAGGACCCGTCCCGCGGGGAGCGGGACCGGCGCCGAGGTGGTGTTGGCGACGACCTGCCAGCCGCCCGGGCGGGCGAAGTGCAGGACGCCGGGGCCGGAGCCGTCGAGCCAGGTCAGGGACTCGTCGGCGCTCAGCACCCCGCGGCGGACGCGCAGGGCCGCCCGGTAGAGCTCCAGCGTGGAGCCCTCCACCCCGTCCTGCGCCTCGACGGACAGCTCGGCGAAATGCTCCGGCTGCGGCAGCCACGGCAGTCCGTCGCCCGATCCGCCGCCCGACCCGCCGCCCGGTCCGGCGCCGGTCCCGCCGCCGGAAGCGGGGCCGAACCCGAACCCCGCGCCGTCCCGCGTCCACGGCAGCGGCACCCGGCAGCCGTCGCGCCCCTTGCGGGCGTGCCCCGTCTGCTCCCAGATCGGGTCCCGCAGCGCCTCGGCGGGCAGGTCGGCGACCTCCGGCAGCCCCAGCTCCTCGCCCTGGTACAGGTAGGCCGAGCCGGGCAGCGCCAGCATCAGCAGGGTTGCCGCCCGCGCCCGCCGCAGCCCGAGTTCCGTGTCGACGACGGGTTCACGGCCGTCGGAGAGCAGCCAGGCGTCCGGGTCCGCCTCCGGTGGCAGGGCGAGGCGGGTGGCGTGCCGGATGACGTCGTGGTTGGAGAGCACCCAGGTCGCCGAGGCGCCCGCCGTACGGGCCTGCTCCAGCGAGGCGGTGATCACCTCGCGCAGCGCCTCGCCGTCCCACGGGGCGCGCAGGTACTCGAAGTTGAACGCCTGCCCCAGCTCGTCGGGCCGCGCGTACAGCACCCGCCGCCCGCCCGGGACCCAGGCCTCGGCCACCGCCATCCGCGGCGGGGAGTAGGAGTCGAGGATCTTGCGCCAGTCGCGGTAGATCTCGTGCACCTCGTCCCGGTCGTAGAGCGGGTGCTCGCCCGGGGCCATGCCCTCCAGCGCCTCGTCGCCGCCGGCCGCCAGGTCTCCGAGGTCGCGCAGCGGCTCGGTGAGGTCCTTGGCGAGTGCGTGCGCCACGTCGACCCGGAAGCCGTCGACGCCGCGGTCCGACCAGAACCGCAGGGTGGTGCGGAAGTCGGCGCGCACCTCCTCGTTGTCCCAGTTGAGGTCGGGCTGCTCCGGGGCGAACAGGTGGAGGTACCACTGGCCGTCCGGCACCCGCTCCCAGGCGCTGCCGCCGAACACCGAGTGCCAGTCGGACGGCGGGAGTTCGCCCCCTTGACCGCGGCCGTCACGGAAGACGTACCGGTCCCTGGCCGGGGAGCCGGGGCCCGCCCGCAGCGCCTCCTCGAACCAGGCGTGCCGGCGCGAGGTGTGGTTGGGGACGAGGTCGACGATCACCTTGAGGCCCAGCCGGTGCGCCTCGGCCACCATCAGGGCGAAGTCCTCCAGCGTGCCCAGGCGCGGGTCGACGTCCCGGTAGTCGGCGACGTCGTAGCCGCCGTCGGCGAGCTCCGAGGGGTAGAAGGGGCTCAGCCAGACCGCGTCCACGCCCAGCGTGGCCAGGTGCGCGAGGCGCCGGGTCACGCCGCGCAGGTCGCCCAGGCCGTCGCCGTCCGCGTCGGCGAAACTGCGCGGGTACACCTGGTAGATCACCGCCTGGCGCCACCAGTTGGGGTCCCTGGACGACAGGTCGGGGGCGTTGCGCTCGGCGGGGTTCTGCTCGGGCGGGGGACTGACGGTCACGACGACTCCTGCGGCTCGGCTCCGGTACTCCCGTACCTCCCTCCACTTTTCACAACCTGTGGACGACCGTGTTCATGCCGCGCGGACATGTCCGCAAAAGCCGCCCACGTGCCCGCACCGCTGAGCCCCTTGCCGTGGGGCTGACGCGGCCCTAGGTTGAGCCGCACGTTGATCGTCGTTCACCCGTCGTTTCCCGATGTCGTTCGCGATGTCGTTTCCCGTACTTGGCGAGGTCGCCTTGATCGCACGTTCGCACGCACGTCACCTGCGCGCCGTGGGCGCCGCGCTGGTGACGGTGGCGGCCCTGGTCCTGGCGGCCCACCTGGGACCGTCGGCCACGGTGGCGCCGGGGCCCGGGACCACGGAGAACGAGGCGGTCGAGAGCGCGACGGACCGGTTATGACGCCTGGGGCGAGGCCGTGGAGTCGGACGCCGGGTAGGCGTGCGTCTGCCCGGCCTTGACCGCGGCCCACACCTCCCCGCCCGGGGAGAGCCCCAGTTCGGCGGCGGAGACCGTGGTCAGGTCGGCCGCCATGGGCAGTTCGCCGGTGAGCTCCGCGCGCACGCGGTCGCCGTGCGTCTCGATCCCGGCCACCCGGCACCGCCACACGTTGCGCGCGCTGGTGCCCACCGGGCGCTCGCGGTGCAGGGTCACCGCCGACGGCGGGAAAGCCACGAAGACGTCGCCGGACAGGTCCTCGGTCACGGTCACCGCGGCCGTGCCGTCGTCCAGGCGCACCCGGTGCCCCGCGGCGGTGCCGCGGTAGAGGTTGAGGCCCACCAGGCGGGCGACGTAGTCGGTGCGGGGCCGACGGGCTACCCGGTCGGGGGCGCCCGTCTGGACCACGCGGCCCTCCTCCACCACCACCAGCCGGTCCGCCAGGACCATGGCGTCCAGCGGGTCGTGGGTGACCAGCACGGCCACCGCCTCGAACTCCTCCAGGTGCCGTCGCAGCGTGGCGCGGGTCTCCAGCCGGGTGCGCGCGTCCAGCGCCGCGAGCGGTTCGTCGAGCAGCAGCAGCCGGGGGCGGGTCGCCAGCGCGCGGGCCAGCGCGACCCGCTGGGACTGGCCGCCGGACAACTGCCGCGGGCGGGCCGCCGCGTGCTCGGCCAGCCCCACCCGCTCCAGCCACCGCCCGGCCTCGGCCCTGGCCTCCCGCCGCGGCAGGCCCTGGCAGCGCAGGCCGAACGCCACGTTGTCCCGCGCGGACAGGTGGGGGAAGAGGAGATGGTCCTGGAAGACGACGCCGACCGGGCGGCGCTCGGCGGGCAGCGGGGCGAGGTCCTCGCCGTCCAGGCGCAGGCGGCCGCCGTCGAGCGGGGCGAGACCGGCCAGGGCGCGCAGCGCGGTCGTCTTGCCCGCGCCGTTCGGGCCGAGCAGGGCGACCACCTCGCCCGGCGCGGCGCCCAGCGTCACGTCCAGCCGGAACGCGCCGCGCCGCACCACCAACCGTGCGTCCAGCCCCTCCTCCGCCGGGCCGCTCGCCGCCACAGCCGCGTCCCCCGCCGCGCCGTCTCCCGCCACGCCGTTCTCCGTCGCACCGTCTCCCGCCGGCCGGTCCGCAGCCGCCGCGTCCTCCGTCACGCCCCCACTCCCGTCGTCCACCGGTCCCGCATCGCGGCGAGGACCGCCACCGAGACCGCCAGCAGCACCAGGGAGAGCGCGACGGCGGCGGCCGGGTCGCTCTGAAGGGCCAGGTAGACGGCGAGCGGCATGGTCTGTGTGCGGCCCGGGAAGTTGCCCGCGAAGGTGATCGTCGCCCCGAACTCGCCGAGCGCCCGCGCCCAGGCCAGCACCGCGCCCGCGGCGACCCCCGGGGCGATCAGCGGCAGCGTCACCCGCCGGAAGGCGGTGAACCGGGACGCCCCCAGCGTGGCCGCCGCCTCCTCGAACCGCGGGTCGGCGGCGCGCAGCGTGCCCTCCACGCTGATCACCAGGAACGGCATCGCCACGAACGCCTCGGCGACGACCACGCCCGCCGTGGTGAACGGCAGGGTCACGCCGAGCCAGTCGTCCAGCAGCCGGCCCACCACGCCGTCCCGGCCCAGCGCGAGCAGCAGCGCGACACCGCCGACCACCGGCGGCAGCACCAGGGGCAGCGTGACCAGGGCGCGCACCAGCCGCCGGCCGGGGAAGTCGGTGCGGGCCAGCACCCAGGCCAGCGGCACGCCCAGCACCAGGCAGAGCGCGGTCGCCGTGGTCGCCGTCAGCAGCGACAGCCGCAGCGCCTCCCAGACCCGCGGGCTGCCGAGCTGCGCGGGCAGGGCGGCCCACGGCGCGCGCAGCAGGAGCGCGGCCAGCGGCAACAGCAGGAAGACCAGACCTGCCGCCGCGGGCACCAGCAGGGCCAGCGGGGCGCGCGCGGCCGGCCGGGCGGTGCTCACCGTGAACCCGGGGCGCCCGGGTCCGGGTCCGGGTCCGGGTCCAGGAAGCCCGCCTCGCGCAGCACCCGGCGGCCCTCCGCCGAGCGGACGAACTCCACGAACTCGGCGGCGCGTTCGGGCTGCGGCGCGTTCTTCAGGACGGTGATGGGATAGCTGTTCGTCGCGGTGTCCGCCTCGGGGAACTCCACGCCGGTCACCGCGTCGCCCGCCGCCTTCACGTCGGTGGCGTACACCAGCGCCGCGTCGGCCTCCTTCAGCCGCACCTTGGTCAGCGCGCCCTTGACGTCCTGCTCGTAGGAGGCGGCCCGGACGCGGACCCGGGCGGTGTCCAGCGCCTTGCGGGCCGCCGCGCCGCACGGCACGGAGACGTCGCAGAGCACCACCTTCAGCTCCGGGCGGGCCAGGTCGCCCAGGCTCCGCAGACCGTGCGGGTTGCCGGGCAGGGTGACGATCGACAGCCGGTTGCGGGCGAACACCTCGGGCCGCCCGGACGTCTCGCCCGCCTGCGTGACCCGGTCCATGGTGGCCTGGTCCGCGGAGGCGAAGACGTCGGCGGGGGCGCCGCCGGTGATGCCCGCGGCCAGGGTGTCGCTGCCGCCGAAGCTGAACTCGACGTTGACGTCCGGGTGTTCGTCCTCGAACCGCTCCCCGAGGGTGCCGAAGGACTCCTTGAGGGAGGCGGCGGCGAACACGGTCACCGTCGGCTCCGCCTCCTGCGCGCCGCACCCGGTGAGGACCACGGCCGCCGCCAGGGCCGCGCCGGTCCACCGCCGCCCGCGCCTCACCGCTGCTCCACCGGCCGGTCGACGTGCACGCTGGTCGCCTTCACCCGGGCGGTGGCCTCCACGCCGACCTCCAGGCCGAGTTCCTCCACGGCCTCGCGGGTCATCAGCGACACCAGCCGGTGCGGGCCCGCCTGGATCTCCACCTGGGCCGCCACGTCGCCCAGCGTCACCCCGGTCACGATGCCGGCGAACGCGTTGCGCGCCGACGTGTACGCGGGGCGCTCCTCGTCGCCCTGCCGGGCCAGCTCCACGGCGAAGGCCGCGAGGTCCTGCCCGTCGACCACCCGGCGTCCCCCGTCGTCCCGCCGGGTCGCCAGCCGCCCGGCGTCCGCCCATCGCCGCACCGTGTCGGCACTGACCCCCAGCAACCGGGCCGCCCGAGCTATGGAGTACTCACGCATGTGCGTCAACCTATGGCACTTACCGCCGCGCATGCCAGCCTTCGCCGGTTTTTCCCCGGCATCTGCGGTCCTGGAGTCGACGCGGCGCACGTTTTCTCCGGCCCCTGTGTAACGCCGCTCCCGGCCCGGCGCGTCAAAGGGGTGTGAGCACGCGCCCGAGGCCCAGGAGGAGCAGTCCATGAGCAGAGCGGCACGCCGGCAGGCAGAGGCGGAGAGGTTCTTCGAAGAGGCAGGTCCCCGCCTCTTCCGCACCGCTCTGCTGGTCTCCGGCGACTGGCACCTGGCGGAGGACCTGGTGCAGACGGCGCTCGGCAGGATGTTCGTCTCCTGGTCCAAGGTGCGCCGCGCGGACAGCCCGCAGGCCTACGCCCGCACCGTGCTGATCCGCGCCTACCTCTCGCACGTCCGGCTGCGCCGGACCGGTGAGAGACCGACCGGCACCCTCCCCGACCGGGCGAGGACGGGCCCCGACCCGGCGCTGCGGGTGGCCCTGCTGGACGCGCTCGGACGGCTCTCCCCGAGGGACCGGGCCGTGGTCGTCCTGCGGTACTGGGAGGACCGCAGCGTCGAGCAGACCGCGGCCGAACTCGGCATGAGCGCGGGCAACGTGCGGGTCCGCAGCGTACGGGCGCTGGACCGGCTGCGGGCGGCGCTCGAGAGCGAACGGGACGTGCTGGTCGGTGAGTGAGTCGAACGAAGGGCGGGCCGCGCCGCCCGCCATCCGGTCCCCACGGACGAGAGAGGCCAGGACAGCCATGGACAACCGAGTGGAACGCCCCGACGAGGGACTCGGCGCCCGGGTGGGCGCCCTGCTGGAGGAGTGCGCACAGGACGTGATCCCGCCCGCCGAGCTGGTCCGGGGCGGGCTCGCCCAGGGGAGGCGGATGCGCGTCCGCCGGAGGGTCACGCGCACCGTCACCGCCCTCGTGGTGGCGGGCGGCGTGACCACCGGGGCGCTGGCCGTGGGCGGCAGTCCCGGTCGGGCGCCGGCCGAGGCCGCCCGGGGCGTCGTCGTCCCGGACTTCTCGTCCGTCGCCGCGTCCTCGGCCGCGGCCGACCGGACGCCGGTCACCGGAGCCACGGTGCTGCGGACCCTGGAGGCGCTGCTCCCCGGCGATCCGGCGGTGAGCGGCCGGCAGAAGTGGGACGGCGACGCACCGGGCTCGGGTGCGGGCGCACGCCTGCTGGCCGACGGGGCGGAGGTCCAGGCCGACGTGCAGGGCGACTTCCAGTTCGCCATGCGCAGGCACCCGTCGAAGGAGGCCCCGCCCGGGGCGCGGGCGGACACGCCCGGTGGCAAGGAGGCGGCGCCCGGTGGCAGGGAGGCGGCGCCCGGTGGCAGGGAGGCGGCGCCCGGGGACAAGGAGGCCGCGCGGCGGAAGGCCGGGCCCGCCGAGGCGCCCGAGGTGGACGAGGAGGCCCTGCGGGACTTCTACTCCTGCGCGGGACGGAGGACGGCCGGTGTGCGCCAGGCCTCCTGCTCGGCCCGGAACCTCGACGACGGTTCGATGCTGATCACCTATGAGGAACGTGAGGGCGAGCTGGTCCGGCGGATCGCCGACGTCCTGCGGGGGGACGGCACCCGGGTGGTGATCACGGCCGTCAACGGCGCCGACGGCAAGTACGGACCCGCCCTCTTCGCCACGCCCCCTTACACCCAGACGCAACTGGCCGCCCTGGCCGCCGCACCCGGGTGGAGGGCCTGGGCCTGACGCCGGGCCGGCGCTCACCCCGGGCGGCGGGGGGATCGGGGCGCCGCCCCGCCCCGTTCACCACGCGGTGGCGAGTGCCCCCACGGACTCGGCGACGGAACGGTGCATCGGGGTGGTCGGGCGGCCGATCAGGCGGGAGAGGGCGCCGGGGGTCGCGGACAGCTGGCCGCGGGCCACCGAGACGTCCGCGCCCGCGAGCAGTTCGGCCGCCCGCTCGGGCAGTCCGGCGGTGATCAGGTGGGCGAGGTAGCCGTCGAAGGTCATCGCCCGGTACGGGACCTCCCGGCCGGCCTGGCGGCTCACCTCGGCCGCGTACTCGGCCAGGTTCCACGCGGTGTCGCCGCCGAGCTCGTACGTCCGGTTCTCGTGGCCCCGGCCGGTGAGCACGGCCACGGCCGCGGCGGCGTAGTCGGCGCGGGAGGCGGAGGCGACACGCCCGTCCGCGCAGGCCCGGGCGACCGCGCCCAGGTACAGCACCAGCGGCAGCTGCTCGGTGAACACCTCGGTGTACCAGTTGTTGCGCAGCAGCGTGTACGGCAGGCCGGAGGCGAGGATCAGGCCCTCCGTGCGCCGGTGGGCGTCGGCCAGGCGGGCCTGGAACGCGCCGGGCACGCTGGTGTACGCCAGCAGTCCCACCCCCGCCACGGCGGCCGCGTCGACCACCGTGCGGTGCTGTGCGACCCGGTCCGCGGTCACGTCGTTGCCGGAGACCAGCAGGACCCGGTCGCCGGCGCGGAAGACGCCGTGGAAGGTGTCCGGGGCGTCGTAGTCGGCCGTCGTCAGCCGCACGCCCCGCGCGGCGAGCGCCGCACCCTTCTCCCTGTCCCGCACCACCGCGACCACCCGGTCCGCCGGAACCCTCTCCAGCAGACCGTCGATCACCAGCGTGCCCAAGCTACCGGTGGCCCCGGTCACGACCATGCGCATGGCACCAGCATCCCTTGCCCCTCCGGCACGCAACAGGCCGGGCCCGCACTCACGAGGAGTGCGGGCCCGGCCCGGTGATGCGTGGTGCGCGGAGCGCGGTACGCGTCAGGCGGGGGTGATGTTCTCCGCCTGCGGGCCCTTCTGGCCCTGCGTGACGTCGAAGTTCACGCGCTGACCCTCCTGGAGCTCACGGAAGCCGGAGGAGTTGATGTTCGAGTAGTGGGCGAAGACGTCGGCGCCGCCGCCGTCCTGCTCGATGAAGCCGAAGCCCTTTTCCGCGTTGAACCACTTAACGGTGCCGGATGCCATGTGAATCTCCCTCTGGGCAGTTTCCGAGACCACACCTCGTGGCCCCGGGGTCGCTGCTCTGGCAATGTCCGGAAATACAAAAGAGTGCTCCCGTTAGACGTAAAGGTCGTCTGAGAGCACTCAAGAAGTCTCTGGTAACCAAAACTGCAACTGGTCACCACCGTAGCACAGGGGTCGCGCGAAAAGTCGAGCCGTCGTGGCGGGAAGTCGCGGCGAAAACTGTTCGGAAATTCATGCCGGTAGTGGAATAAAAAGCGCCGGGCCGGGAAGCGACCCGAAGGTCGCTTCCCGGCCCGGCCGGTCACGGCTCACGCCGCGACGCCGTCACCGCTACGGGGTCAGGGTCTGGCCCAGGTAGCCGGCGGCCGGAGTGCCGAGGACCGAGCGGCCGTAGTAGACGCCGCCCTCGGTGGAGACGCCGGAGCCGCCGGAGTCCATCTGGAAGACGGTGCCGTTGTAGGCGTCCTCGCCCTCCGCACCGATGGCCAGGTCCGCCCGGCCCCAGCCCGACAGGTCCTGGAGCACCACGGAGGAGCCGAACCGGTCGTTGGTCTCGGTCGAGCCGCTGATGCCCGCCGTGTCCTGGCTGTAGCCGAGCGCCCCGGTGCCGGTGAGGCCGGAGGAGCTGCCCTTCAGCAGGAACACCATGCCCGCGTCGGCGCGGTTGCCGCTGCGGGTGATGTCCTCGCGGGGCGCGCCCGTGAGGACGTCGGCGTAGCCGTCCAGGTTGTAGTCGCCCGCCGACACCGACCAGCCCATGGCGTCGCCGCTCTCGGCCGTGCCCGGGACGCCGGAGGTGTCCTGGTGGACGGTCTTCATCCCGGTGGTGGTGAAGCCGGTGGACGTGCCCGGGACGACGGTGACCTGACCGCCGGCCTTGGCGCCGGACTCCGCCGTGTACGGCTGGCCGATGACGATGTCGTCGTAGCCGTTGCCGTTGACGTCGCCCGCAGCGATGGAGCGGCCGCCCTTGACGGACAGGACGCTGACCTTCACCAGGCCGGCCGCGGAACCCTTGAACCAGGTGACCCGCCCGACGGAGGACTGGTCGCGGTAGTTCAGCGCCACGTCGGCGTAGCCGTCGCGGTTGAAGTCGCCGGTCGCCGAGTCCAGGTAGGCCACGGCTCCGGTGGCGCTGGTGAGCGTGCCCTTCTGGGTGCCCTTGCCGCTGAGGCTGGTGCTCCAGACGCCGCCGTTGCCGGTGCCGGCCGCGAACACGTCCGCCTTGCCGTCGGCGTCGAAGTCGCCGACCGCGACGGTGCCGCCCAGCTTGGCGCCGGCCTTGGCGACGGGGTCGGTGACGACCGCGGTGCGGGCGGTCAGGGCGGGACCGTGGAGGACGACGAGGCCTCCGGCGTCGACGCCGGCGCCGGTGTCCTCGCCCGGCGCGCCGACCACGAGGTCGGCGTAGCCGTCCCCGTCGACGTCGCCCCAGGCACTGGCCGCGCCCCAGTTGTCGCCGGCCTCGGAGGCGCCGGTGACGCCCGCGGTGCTCTGCGAGATCACCTTGCGCAGCGGCCCGTCGGGACCGTCCGTGGAACCGGGGACGACCACGACGCTGCCCGCGCTGCTCGAGGAGCGCGGGACGCCGGCCACCAGGTCGGTGATGCCGTCACGGTTGAAGTCGGCGGTCGGGACGGCCGCGTTGCGCAGCGGGCTCGCCGCGACCCGGCGGATCTCGCCGAGCTTGGAGTACAGGGTGGCGCCGGGGCAGACGGTGGCGAAGGCGTCGCGGTGACCGGAGATCACGTTGAGGGTGGCCGACTCGCCCTTGTCCCAGACGCCGGTGTTCTCCTGGGCGGTCAGCGTGACCTTGCCCGTGGGGTTGCCGCCGTACTGGCCGAGCTTCCACGCGGCGACGCGGGCCGCCGACTCCAGCGCCGCACGGGTCGGCTTCCCGACCGTGTGACCGTCCACGCCCTCGAAGTCGCCGAGGAAGGCGATGCCGGTGGAGTAGCTGTTGAAGCCCTTCGTGTGGGCGCCCTTGACCGGGAGGTCGACGCCGCCTCCGCGGCCCTCGAAGATCTGGCCGCACTTGTCGACCAGGAAGTTGTAGCCGAGGTCGTTCCACTCCTCGACGTTGACGTGGTACTCCATCACGCCGCGCACCAGCGACGCGGACTGCGCGCAGCTGTAGCTGTTCGAGCCCACCGTGTGGTGGATGAAGACCGCCTGGACCTTCTCGATGTACTCGGCCGGGTCCTCGACCTTCGACTCGTCCGCGCCCCACTGCGCCCGGCTGATGATCGGGGGCTGCGTGACGGTGGACGGGAGCGCGGCCGGCTTGGTCGGGGCCGTCTCGGACGGCGTCACCGAGGGCGAACCGGTCGGCTCGGCGGCCGGCGAGGTGGTCTCCCCGACGGGCTCCGTGACCTCGGGGGCGGCCTCGGTGTTCTCCGGGGCCGGCTCGGTGGCCTCGGGGGCGGGCTCGGTGGCCGCCGGGGTGGGCGACTCGCTCTCGTCGCTCGCCGCGGCGAAGGCGGCCGGCTCGACCTGGACGTCCGTGGACTTCGTCTCCGCGGTGGTGACGACGCCCGGGTCGACCATGTTGACCTGCATGCCCTTGGGCATCGCCGTGGTGCTGCCGTCCTCGCGGACCACCTGCACCTCGACGCCGTCGGACGGACCGACCCAGAGCGGTTCGGAGGCGCCGCGCATCTCGGCGGTGGGCTTCTCCGGCGGGGAGGCGTGGAACTCCAGGTCCTTCCAGCCGGTCCACTTGCCGGTCTCCGCGCTACGGGTGCGCACCTGCGCGGTGCCCTCGAGCGGCTTCTCGGCGGCGTCCCAGGAGACGCCCAGCAGCGAGAAGAGCTTGGTCGTGGTGCGCGGCAGTTCCTTCTTGGCGCCGCTGCCCGGCAGCGAGAGGTCGTAGACCCGGACCGGGCGTTTGGAACGGGCCGCGTCGGCCGGTGTGTCGGCCGGCGGGTCGGCCATCGCGTAAGTGGCCACGCCACCGCCGCCGAGGAGCACGGCGCCCAGGGTGATCCAGGCTCTGCGCTTCATGCTCAGCGGGCGGTAGGCATGTGTCGTACGACGTGTCAAAGCTCCTACCTCACGTATGTCGACGCCTCGGTGCGTCGACAGGAGGCAGGGGACGGAGGCGGCCTGGGCCCCGCACGGACGGTGCGGCCGGCCCGGCGCCTCGACGGGTCACGACGCGCGCGCCCACGGCATGTCCCCCGGCCTCATGTACATGACTGAGCAGGCGTGGCAAAGGTTGCACGGGAGACGGTGGTCAATTCATGGGCCGCCCGGTTCCCCCGGGGGTCCGGGACCCGGAGCGCCGGGTTCCGGACCCGGGGGCGCTGCCCCCTCAGACCGCCGGCCGCGTCGGCCGACGGCCCGTCACCTGCTGTGGAGGTGCCGTCCGTAGCCGAGGGCGCTCGACGGCGAGGGCAGCCCCAGCTTCCCGGGGGTGATCGCGAAGGAACCCGCCGCGCCCGCCCGGGGCAGCAGCCACACCCCGCCCGAGCCCGCGTTCTCGCCCGGCGAGCCGGCCGCCAGGTCCACCGCGCCGTCCCCGTCGTAGTCGCCGGTGACGACGGCGGCGCCGAAGGCGTCGGAGGCCTCCGCGGCGCCCGGCACGCCCGGGGTGCCCTGGTTGAGGGCCGCCGAGCGGCCCCGGCCCGAGGCGTCCAACAGGCCGGCCGGACCGCCGAACAGCAGGGTGGTGGCGCCCGCACCGGACCGGGTGCCGATCGCCTCGCCGGGGGCGCCCGCGTACAGGTCGTCCCGGCCGTCGCCGTCCACGTCCGCGGCGGCGAGGGCGGCGCCGAAGCGGTCGCCGGACTCCGCGACGCCCGCCACGCCGGGGCTGTCCTGGCCCAGCGTCTGGTGACGGAACCCGAACGAGCCGGAGGGCGTGCCGCCGTAGTGGATGTGGATCCCGCCGCCCGCGGCGAACTCCTCGGGGCCGCACGGGTCGTCGATGTTCTCGTCGGCGATCTCACGGCACTCGCCGAGCGCCAGGTCGTCGTGGCCGTCGCCGTCGAAGTCGCCCGCGGCGAGGGCGGAGACGCCGGCGTTGTCGGTGTTCCAGAAGTTCTGGACGGCCTGCTCGGCCGCGTCCCAGCGGTACAGGCGCACGTGCGAGCGGACGTACGGGGTGGTCGACCAGTACCCGACCGCCAGGTCCTGCGTGCCGTCGCCGTCGAAGTCACCGGCGGCCAGCGAGGGGGCGCGGCTGCCCATGTGGTCGGTGACGACGGTGCCGGAGAGCCCGTCGGCGGTGCGCAGCACCACCGTGCCCTTCCCGCCGATCACGACGTCCCTGCTGCCGTCGCCGGTCAGGTCGGCGCCGGCCACCGACAGGCCGTACGACGCGGACGCCGCCCGCCCGGTGGCGACCACGGAGGCGGGGCGGGTGCCGCTCCTGGCCCCGGCGACGGCGACGACCGACCCGGCGTCGGGGTAGGCGTTCACGTCCTCGCCGGGCGCGCCCGCCAGGAGTTCGGCGATGCCGTCCCCGTTCATGTCCACCAGCGCCACCGAGGCGCCGAACCGGTCCCCGGCCTCAGGGGAACCGGGGACCTCGGCCGTCGCCTGGCTGACGCGCAGGCTCCCGTGGGCGCCGATCCCCTTCGGGCCGCCCCGGACGACGTTCACGTAACCCGCCTTGGCGTGGCCGTCGACCGTGCCGTCGGGGACGCCGACGGCGAGGTCCGCGTAGCCGTCACCGTCGAAGTCGCTCACCGACGGGGGCGGGACGGCCGCCGAGGCCGGCGAGGCGAGGAGCGGTACGGCGGTCACCGCCGCGACGACGGCTGCTGCTGAGGCGTACCTGCGGATCCGAGTGCGCACGAAGGGCTCCTGGGCGAGGGGTAGGGGTGGACCGGGCGGGGCCGCGACGGGACGGCATGTCGCGGCCCCGCGGCGTTCACCTGTGGGACCGCCCACCCGCGGCGAGGGTTGCCCCGGCGGGGTCAGGAGGCGCAGACGGGCACGCCCGGGAGCTGGTTGTCCGGGGAGCTGACGTAGATGTTGGTCATCCAGCCGCCGTACTGCGGGAGGTAGGCCCACCACGCGTTCACGTACGGCGGGACGCTGACCTCCTGGCCGAGCTTCTGGCAGCTCACCAGGACCTCCACGCCGGCCGGCAGCGTCGTCACCCGGGCGGCGGTGGCCGACGGCTGCAGGCGCACGTTCACCCCGGAACCCCAGGTGCCGAACCAGGTCCCCGCCGGGCGGATCGCGCCGGGCACGTCCAGGGAACGGGTGAGCCGGTTCACCGCCGAGTAGGCGGTCCCGTACGGGGTGCCGTCGGCGTGCAGGGTGAGGACGGCCACGATGGCGCGGTCACCGGTCCCCACGGTGCCGGTGGTGTGCAGGGCCTCCCGCGTCAGGTCCACGCCGGCCGCGGCGGACGCCGCCCCGGAGACCGTCCCGGGGGCCGTCCCGAGGGCCGTCCCGGAGGCCGTCCCGAGGGCCGTCCCCGGCGCGGACGTCGTGGCCGGGCCCGTGCCCGCGGCGAGGGGGACGGACGTCGAGGGCCTGGGCGAGCAGCTTCCGGAGCCGCCGAAGCCGGACCAGCCCTGCTTGACCGCCCACGGCCGTGAGAAGGACCCGGCGATGCCGAAGTGCTGGTCGAAGCCGTCGGTGGCGCAGCGCGTCGACTGCCGCAGGTTGCCCATCACGTAGTCCCGCACCGGCGCGGGCGCGGTGTCCAGCAGGTACCGGTAGATCCGCACCGTGTCGGCGGCGGAGAGGGACACGTATCCCCAGTAGCTCTCGTACCCGGCGGGCGGGCCGACGGTGTCGGTCAGGCCGAGCTGTGCGGCGGTCCGGTCGATGATCGCGGTCTGGCCGCCCAGGTCCCAGTAGTAGCCGGCCGCGCCGTCGTCGCTGCTGCGGAGCATCGAGTCGAGCCGGGTGCGGTCGGCCGTGGTCAGGGTGCGGGGGTCGTGGGTGCGCAGGTGGTCGAGGGCGAGCAGCAGCTTGACCACCGAGGCCGAGCGGAACCGGGCGTTCTCGTTGAGCCGCTCGGTGAAGGTCCCGGTCGTGCGGTCGAAGACGGCCACGCCGGCGGTCACTCCCGCCGGGACGACGACCTGCGCGGCACGGCCCGGCACGGCGGTGGCCGGCGGGGCCCCGGTCAGGCCCAGGACGGTCGCCGCCAGGGCGAGGACGGCGAGCAGGGTGCGGGGCCGCCGCGCGCGGTGCGGGCGCGGGGCCGTCGGTCGGCCGGCGGCTGCCGCCGGGCCGTGACGGAGGGTCGGACGGTTCACGGTGCGTACCCCATTTCGGTCGGTCCGCCGGGACGGCCGGACGGCGGCAGCACGCTAGGGCCCGCGACGCCCGGGCGGAACGGGTGAGTCGGCCAGGTTCGCGGCCGGCGGGCGGGGCGGACCCGCGGCGGGGGCGGGCGGCGCGGCGAGGGTCGCGGACGACGACGAAGGCCCAGGTCGGCGACCTGGGCCTTCGATCAGTACGGCTGCGGCTGCGGCCGCGCGGGAGGAGCGGCCCCTCCGGCGGTGCGGGTCACCCCGGCCGAGGACCCGCCCCGGCGCGGGTCAGCTCCGGCCGAGGACCTGGCCGTAGCGCGGGGTGGGGGAGGCCGGCAGGCCGAGGCTGCCGGGGCTCATCGCCCGGGAGCCCGTCGCCGTGGGGCCCTGGGCCGAGCCCGGGAGGAGCCAGACGCCGCCGGTGGCGGAGTTCTCCCCCGGCGCGCCGGTCGTGAGGTCCGCGCGGCCGTCGCCGTCGCCGTCGTGGTCCTCGAGGTGGACCGAGGAGCCGAACAGGTCGCCCGCCTCCGCGGTGCCGGGGACGCCGGCGCCGTTCTGGGTGAAGCCGACCGCGCGGGCCGTGCCGTCGGCGGCGAGCAGCCCGGTGGGGCCGCCGTGCACGACGGTGACCATGCCCGCGTCCTTGCCCGTGCCGACCGCCTCGTTCGCGTCGCCGATCGCGAGGTCGGCGTGACCGTCGCCGTCGGCGTCGCCCACGGCGAGCGCGGTGCCGAGACGGTCGTCGGCCTCGGCGGTGCCGGGGACGCCCGGGGTGTCCTGCTGGATCTCCTGCGTGCGGGCGCCGAAGCCGCCGCCGGCCGAGCCGTAGGCGACCTTCACCAGGCCACCGGTGAACACCTCGGCGCGGCCCGTGGAGGTGTCCGCGCAGTCCGGCACGTCGGCCTCGTAGTTGGGGTAGCAGTAGCCGAGGGCCAGGTCGTCCGCGCCGTCCGCGTCGAAGTCGCCGACGGCGAGCGCGGCGGCGGAGGCCGGGGTGCTCCACACGCGCTCCGGAACGCCGCCCTGCCAGCGGAGTACCTGGACGGACCTGCTCTCCAGCGCCTTGACCGACATCGCGAGGTCGTCGTCGCCGTCCGCGTCGAAGTCGCCGACGGCGAGGGCGGTCACGGTGCCGAACATCGCCTGGGTGATCGGGCCGCCCAGGGTGTCCGGGGAGTCGACGGTGAGCGGGCCCCGGCGCAGGACCGCGGTGCCGCTCTCCTCGAGCCTGCGGCCGAGGGCCAGGTCCACGGCCCCGTCGCCGTCCACGTCGCCGACGGCGAGCACCGAGCCGATCCGGGCGTACTCGTCGGGGCCCCGGGCGACCGTCCAGCCGACGGGGAAGCCGGCCGCGCCGCCGGGCAGCACCGTGACGGTGCCGTGCTCGGCGTACGCGTCGCCGGTCAGCGACTCGCTGGAGGCGCCCACCACCAGGTCGGCGGTCCCGTCGCCGTCGACGTCGGCGACGGCCACCGCGGAGCCGAACAGGTCGCCCGCCTCGGGCGTGCCGGGCACGCCGGGGGAGGCCTGGCTGATACGGACGGAACCGTGCCGGCCGGGGCCGTCCGGTCCGCCCCACAGCACGTGCACGTAACCCGCCGAGGCCTTGCCGTCGACCTGGCCGGAGGGGACACCCACCGCCAGGTCCGGGTAGCCGTCGCCGTTGAGGTCGCCCCGCGGGGCGGCGGCCTCGGCGGCCTGTGCGCCGGTGGGCGCGGCCAGGCCCAGCAGGGCCGTCGCGCCGATCACCGCCGCGGTAAGGATTCTGTCGCGCATGCCTCGCGCCTCCTGCCGGTCGTAGAGGATGGGTGGTCGCCGCGGGTCAGCGGGCGAAGGCGTCGGCGAACTTGCGGCCGATCACCGTCCCGTAGTCGAAGTCCGGGGCGCTGAAGGACGTCGCGTACGAGGCCGTCAGGCCGGTGGTCGTGCCGCGCAGGACCCACGCGGCCCCGTCGTCGTAGCCGCCGGACACCACGTCCTCGCCGTACGCGCCGACCGCCAGGTCGGCCCGGCCGTTGCCGTTGATGTCGCGCAGCCGCACGGAGGAACCGAAGTGGTCGCCGGCCTCCGCGGCGCCCGGGACGCCCGAGGTGGCCTGGTGGAAGGACTGGGCGCCGCTGGTGGTCAGGCCGGACCGGCCGCCCTTGAGGAACACGATGTTGCCGACGTTGCGGTGGGTGCCCACGGTCTCCATCGAGGCGCCGACGGCGACGTCCGCGTAGCCGTCGCCGGTCGCGTCGCCCACCGTGACGGCCGCGCCGAAGTAGTCGAAGGCCTCCGCCGTCCCCGGCACGCCCGCGCTGGCCTGGGTGTACGTCGTGCCCTTGGCGGACAGGCCGGCCGACCCGCCGTACCGCACGGTGAAGGAGCCGCCCTCCGGCGTGTCCGTCCAGCCGGTGACCAGGTCGTCGTACCCGTCGCCGTTGATGTCGCCCGCCGCGACGGCCCGGTCCCAGGACGCGCCGCCGGGGCCGTAGCCGCTCGCCAGCACGGAGGAGGAGTAGCCGATGTCGCCGGGGCCGCCGTGGAGCAGGCCCACATAGGAGCCGGCCTCCATGCCGTCCTTCTGGAGCCGGCCGTTCAGGACGAAGTCGCTGACGCCCTTGGCGGAGAAGTGGCCGGCCGTGATGCCGTCCAGGACGACGCCGTCGGGCAGGAAGTCGAACTCCGGGCCGATCGCGCCGTCCTGGGTGGGGCCGGAGTCGGCGTAGTAGAAGAAGGTGTTGCCGCCGATGACGGTGAGCTGGTCGGTGCCGTCCCCGTCGAGGTCGGCGAAGGCGGCGCCGGTGCCGAAGAAGTCGGCCGTGTCGTTCGGCGCGGTGAGCATCACGCCGCCGGAGGTGAACGGCTTCGCGCCGCCCCAGACGACGTGCACCGCGCCCCGCGGCTTGCCGGTGACCTGCTCCCAGGGAGAGCCGACGATCAGGTCGGCGTAGCCGTCGTGGTTGACGTCGCCGCTGGTGACGTTCTCACCGAACTGGTCCACCGACTCCGAGGCCCCGGGCACGCCGGGGGTGTCCTGGGTGACGTTCACCGACCGGGCCGGGTCGACGCCGGAGGAGGAGCCGAACACGACGGTGACCGTGCCGCCGTCCGCCTTCGGCGTGCCGATGGCCAGGTCGCGGTACCCGTCGCCGTTGAAGTCGTCCCGCAGCCCGGAGGGCGCGGCGCCGGCGGACGGTGCGGCCAGTCCGGCGACGGCCAGGGCGGCCACCGCCGCAACGGCGAAAGTGCGTCTGCGCAAGGTCATGCTCCCGTCGGGCGTACCGAGTGTCTCGGTGACGTACGACGTGCCCGGGGCGCAAAGGGTTGTGCGGTCCCGCGCACCGGTCGCACGAGCGCGCCCCGGGGGACGCCCGCGGACCCCTGCGGCTTCCCGCGCAGCTCAGTCGACCCACACCACGACGCACCAGCCGCGTTCGTGGGCGACGCGGTAGAACTCCCTGAGCAGCGTGAAGTGGCGGACCAGGTAGGTGCGGACGTCCCCGGTGAACCCGGCGAACCCGCCGGCCTCGCGGTAGGCGGGGAGCGTCTCCAGGACCGCTCCTATGTCCATCGCGGCCAGGGCACGCGCCACCTCTCCCACCGCCTCGGGCGGCAGGTGGGCGGGAGGGCCGTCGAAGCCGTCGTACACCGTGTCGTGGTCGAGGAAGGGGAGGGCCCCGTCGTCGTCCCCCTGAACGGCGCGCAGCAGGACGGGCAACTGGGGTGCGCCGGGCCGCATGTGCCGGCAGAGCCGGCACAGTTCCCAGATGGCCCAGTCCAGGTCGAGGGTGTCCGCCGCCGGCGGGTCCCACTGGGGTCCCCGTCCGGTGACCGGGCGGCCGCCTCGCGGCACCGGTCGAGGTACCGCGGGGACACGCGCGCCAACTGCTGGGTCAGGGCCATGACGGCGAGTGTCCTCCACCACCGGGGCGCGGGCGCGACCTCACGGGCGGCGCTCCCGGACCGCCGCCCCGCCGTACAGCCGCTCCGAGGCGTCCGCGTGCGCCATGCGCCGCAGCGCCCCGAGGACCGCCTCGCCGAGGACCGTCCCGACCACCGCCGTCTCCACCCGCTTCTCGACACCCGGCTGCCGGTCCAGGTAACCGAGGTCGGCCCGGGCGACCCGTTCGGCGGCGTCGGCGTAGTCGTCCAGCACCTCGGTGAACGACGCGTGGCCCAGCCGGGCCATGGCGGCCAGGGCCCGGACCAGATCGGCGGCCGGCCTCGACTCCAGGGACCCCCAGCCGCGCCGGGAGACGAGTTCCGCCACCACCTCGCGCGCGGCCGCGGTCTCGGGGTCCTCCGGTACCTCGGGCACCTCGCGCACCGCACCGGCGTCCTCGGGCCGGGGGCCCGGGTCGCCGGCGTGGCCGGACACGGTCCCGAGCACGTCGTGCAGCGGCCGTTCCGGGTCGTCGACGGCCGCCAGCACCTCCGCGATCTCGGCCACCCTCATCCCGCCCACGTCGAGCAGCGCGCGGATCAGCCGCAGGCGGCGCTCGTGCGTCTCGCCGTAGACCGCCTGGTTGCGACTGGTCAACTCGCCCGACGGGAGCAGGCCTTCACGGACGTAGTACTTGATCGTCGGCACCGGCACTCCGGTCTTCCGGCTCAACTCGCCGATGCGCACGCCCGGTTCACTCCTCTTCGCTCGTCCCACCCGCTTCTTTCGGCCACCTTCCGCCCGCCGGGCGGGAGGTCTTGCCGGTGCGGTCCTCAGCATAGATAGTGAAGCCATCGGATAGTGGATAGTGCCGCTATCTGTAATGGGAGGTAGTGATGACGTCCTTACGTCCGCCGGGTCCGGCCCCGGCGTCCTGGCGGTCCTGGCACCGTCCGCTGATGGTTTTCTCCGCGGCAATGATGGTGACCGCGGCCGTCTCCGCCGTGGGGCTGGTGGTCGACGACCGCGTGCTGGTGGGCGCGCCGGTCTGGGCCAAGCCGCTCAAGTTCTCGCTGTCGCTGACGGCGTACTGCCTGTCCCTGGCCTGGCTGCTGGCGCAGCTGCCGCGGGGCCGCCGCGTGGGGTGGTGGGCGGGGACCGTGGTCGCCCTGGCGAGTCTCGTCGAGATGGTGATCATCGTCGGGCAGGTCGTCCGCGGCAGGCGCAGCCACTTCAACGTCGAAACGCCCCTCGACGCGGCCCTGTTCGGCGTCATGGGGATCACCATCATGGTCCTGTGGGCGGCCACCCTCGTCCTGGCCGTCCTGCTGCTGCGGGCCGACGTCGCCGATCGCGCGTCCGCGTGGGCGATGCGGGCGGGGGTGTTCCTCGCGCTGGCCGGGGCGGCCGTGGGCTTCCTGATGACCACGCCCCGGCCGGGGCAGCGGCCCGAGGTCACCGGGGTGGTCGGCGCCCACGGCGTCGGGGTGGCGGACGGCGGTCCGGCGATGCCGCTGACGGGCTGGTCCACCACCGGCGGCGACCTGCGGATCCCCCACTTCGTGGGCATGCACGCCCTACAGGTCCTGCCGCTGCTGGTCATGGTCCTCGCCGCGCTCGCCCCGCGGTTCGCCCGGCTGGCCGACGACCGGGTCCGTGCGCGTCTGGTGCGGCTCGCCTCCGGCGCGTACGCGGCGGTCGTGCTGCTGGTGCTGTGGCAGGCGCTGGCCGGCCGGCCGCTGCTCCGGCCGGACGGGGCGATGACGGCGGCGGCCGTGGCGGTCCTGGCCGCGGTGCTGACCGGGGGAGTGCTCGCGCTGCGGGCCGTGCCGGTCGCGGCGGGCGGCGCGGAGTCCGGGATCCCGGCCGCGGCGGAGGTCCTGACGGGTGGTCGGGGCCTCGCCGGACGCCCGGAAGCGCCGGATGCCCCCGCGCCCGCATCCGCGGACGGCCGCCCGGCCCGCGAGGAGTTCACGTCATGACCGGCGCCCTCTTCGAGCTGTCCTTCTGGCTGGCCGCCCCCGTGTGGGCGCTGATGATCCTCGCCCCGGCCTGGGGGCCGACCGGCCGCCTCGCCCGCTCGCCGTGGACGGCGGCGCCCGTGCTCCTGGTGTACCTGGGCCTGGTGGCCCCCGTCCTCCCCGAGCTCTGGGCGGCGGTCAGCGGCCCGGACCTCGACGTCTTCCGCGACCTGACCGCGTCGGCGAACGGCGCGGGCGCGGTGTGGGCGCAGGTCGTCGCCTGGGACCTGCTGATCGGGCAGTGGATGTACCTGGAGGGCAGGCGGCTGGGCCTGCACCCCCTGCTGATGGGGCCGTTGCTGGTCCTGACGGTCCTGCTGTCGCCCTTCGGGCTGCTGCTCTTCCTGTGCCTGCGAACCGCCGTGCGGCGGCGGGGCGCGGCGGAGGAGGTCCGGTAGGCGGCCCCCGACCGAGCGCGGAAGCAACCAGCCCCAGGCCTCTGGCCTGGGGTTTTTGCGATGGGGCCGAACGGCCCCGTCATAACGGCCCAATAGGGGGTATCAGGGGTCAAGTACGGGCTGTCAGACGAATTGTTGCCGTTTGACAATGATAGCCGCCAGGCAACAGAGTAAACCGTGTCGGACGTGCACGGGGAAGGACCTGGAATGCTCCGGTGTACGGAGATCGTCTCCGGGTGCTGGGCGTCACCGCCGAGGGTCGAGCACGACCGCGGCACCGACGCGCGGAGCGCCGCCTCAGGCCGTCCGGCTGTCGCCGGAGCCCGAGTCCGAAGCCTCGTCGCCGAGGATCTGCGTCTCCGCCGTCGCGCAGAACGCCTCCAGCCCCTCCAGCAGTGCGATCCGCTTGGCGGCCGGCATGTCCGCCAGCACCTTGCGCAGTTCCCGCTCCCGCCGGGTCCGCAGCTCGGCGAGGAAGACCCGGCCGCGGCTGCTGAGGTGCAGCCGCACCTCCCGGCGGTCCTCGGGGCTCGTCCTCCGCTCGACGAAACCGGCTGCCTGAAGCCGGTCGCACAGTCGGCTGGTGGAGGGCGGCGTGGACGCCAGGGACTCGGCCAGGGTGCGCAGCTTGATGCCGTCGTGGTGTTCCAGGATGTGCAGCACGCGGAGCTGGGAAGCGGAGGTGGGCGCCGTCGAAGCGCGGCCCCACACGACCTCCAGCAGCTCGGCGGCCGTCGTGGTCACACGTGCGACCTCGTCGGGCTCGGGGCAGCGGCGGAAGGCAGTCACGGTCACACTCTCGCAGGCACTGGGGTGCCTGTCAGCGTACTAGGCGCGCCCACCCCCTGCCCGTGACGCACAGTGACCGACACGGCTCGTTCAGGCCCACCGACCCCTGCCACCTGGGCAGGGCGGATGTGCCGTCCGGCGAAAGATTGGTGAACATCTCCCTATGCACAGATTTGTGGCCGCTGAACGCGCTCTTCGAAGAGCCGAGCCGCACGCGCTGCTCGACGCCGTCCGCGGCGTGCTGACGGCTCAGTACGACGCACTGGACGTCGAACTGTTCATGGCCGACTACGGACTGAGCGTTCTGCAGCCGGTGTCGGTCCTGCCGCACACGCTGGAACCCGTGTCGGTGCACAACAGCCCGGCCGGACGCGCCTTCGGCTCCCAGCAGCCGTACTGCGAGGCCGCGCGCGACGGGCGCGTGCGCCTGCACCTTCCGGTCAGCGTGCGCGGCGACCGCCTCGGCGTGCTGACGGTCACCCTTCCCGACGACGACGCCGTCCGTCGTTGGGAGGAGGAGCTGACCGAGATCGCCGAGGTGCTGGGGCACGAGGTGGTCGTCGCCGAACGCGACACCGACCTCTTCATGCAGGCGCGCCGCAAGGACCGGCTGACCCTGGCCGCCGAGATGCAGTGGCACCTGCTGCCCGGCCGGGCCTGCGCCCGCAGCGAGTACGAGCTGGGCGCGCAGCTGGAGCCGGCCTACGCGATCTTCGGGGACAACTTCGACTGGTCGGCCACCGCCGACCGTCTGACGCTGTACGTGACCAACGGCATGGGCGAGGGCATCGAGGCGTCGCTGCTGACCAACCTGGCCATCAGCGCGCTGCGCAACGCCCGTCGGGCCGGCATCGAGATCGACGACCAGGCCGCCCTGGCCGACCACGCCGTCTACTCCCATTACCAGGGGCGCTGCTACCTGTCCGTCCTGATGCTCGACTTCGACCTGGCCACCGGCCGGGCCAGGGTCGTGGACGCCGGCTCGCCCCAGGTGCTGCGGCTGCGGGACGGTGTCGTGGAGCACATGAGCTTCGACGCGCAGCTTCCCCTGGGTATGTTCGAGGAGACGGACTACGTCGCCCAGGAGTTCCAGGTGATTCCGGGAGACCGGCTCATCTTCGTCAGTGACGGGGTTCACGCTGTCGCCTCGCCGAAGGGCGAGGCGTACGGGGACGCCGCGCTCTCCGGGGCGATCCAGTCCAGTCGGCTGCTGCCGGCCGCGGAGGTACCGCGGGCGATCCTGCGGGAGTTGACCGGCCACCGCGGCAAGCGCCTGCCGGACGACGATGCCCTGATCGTGTGTCTTGACTGGCACGGGAGGCAGGAGGTCGCGTGAGGTGCAGGGCCCCGCGGGGGTCAGGATCGGGTGTTGCCCTCGGTGCGGGCACTCGCGTCGATAGTTGTCTTGTGGCAATAATTGACGCTGGTGTGCCATCCGGTCGGACCATGGGCGTACGCAGCAGGGAGACGATGCAGGTGGCGGAACACGAAAGCCCCGCACGAGCGGCCCGCGAGCCTGCCCCCTGCCGATCGGGCCGACCGGCCCTGGGGCGCGCATGACGACCGGCCGCCCCCAGAAGGGGCCACCGACGGCAGGGTCACCGGGCCTGCCCTCGCCCCGGGCACCCCTGGCACCGCAGACCCCGGCCCGGCAGACCTCCGCCCGCAAGCCCCCGGCTCCCACCTCCCCGGCCCCGCAGTCCGCGGCTCCCCGCTCCTCGGGCCGGGGGGCCTCGGGTTCCGCATCCTCGGGTTCCGCCTCCTCGGCCGGGAAGCCCGCGGCCGGCGAGTCCGCGACACCGCAGTCCCCGGCTCCGCGGCCCGCGGGGCGGAAGGCCGCCACGCCCAAGGTCCCGGCCCGGAAGGCGTCGACCGCGCAGGCACCCGCCGGAAAGGCCGCGGGGACGAACAGTCCGCCGCGGAAGAGGGCGGCGGCGAAGCCCGTCACGGCGAAGCGCGACGCCTGGCCGGTCACCTCCGTCGCCGACGCGGCGCTGGCCCGTGCCGCGGCCGCGGGCGTCGCCCTCGACGCGGGGGCCGCGCCGCGTGACCGCGCCCGCTTCGTCACCGAGCTGACCGCCCGGCTGCGCCGCTGCCTCGGCGAGGGCAGCGGCTGGGAACTCCGGCTCCGCGTCCGCGCCCTCCCCGAGGGGGACGGGGCCGCCCGGCTGGAGGCCTTCCTGCACCCGTCGGGCTCGCCGCGGGCGCCGGTGCCCGACGGCGGGTGCACCCTGTCCTGCCCGCTGCCCGGACCGCCCCCCGCGGGCGTCCCGCAGGCCGGTCTGCCGCTGTCCGAGGCCCTGCTGAGCGCCGACGAGGACACCGAGGTCGTCCTGCGCCTCCTCGACGAGCAGGAGCAGCTCGTCGGCCTGCACCGCGAGGAGCTCGAGCGGACCAACCTCGGCGTCGTGGCGCTGCACTCCGACCTGGAGGCCGCCGCGACCGCGCAGCGCGACCTGCTGGACGCCGAGCGGGTCACCCGGGCCGAGGCCGAGCGGGCCCGGCACCTGCTGACCTTCCTCGGCGACGCGAGCGCCGCCATCACCTCCTCGCTCAGCCGGAACGTCATCCTGCGCCGCCTGTCCGACCTGCTGGTGCCCGAGCACGCCGAGCACCTGGACGTCTGGCTCTTCGACGAGGAGAACGACGACGACCACCCCCGCGGCATCCGGGACCACCCCGCCGCCGCGGTGACCGCCGCCCGCACCGGCCGCCCCCAGCACGCCGCCGGGCACCCCGGCGGGCTCCCCGGGGTGGACGACCTGCCCCCCTCCGCCCTGTTCCCGCGCCGCCCGCTGCTCGCCATACCCCTCGGCGCGCGCCACCCGCTGGGCGTACTCACCCTCACCTGCCCGGGTCCGCGTTTCGACCCGGACGCCTCGGTGATGCTGGTGGAGCTGGCCCGCCGCGTCGGCATCGCCCTCGACAACGCCGGCCGTCACGAGCAGTACCGCGACACCGCCGAGACCCTGCAGCGCGCCCAGCTGACCGAGCTGCCCTCCCCGCCCGGCATGCTGCTCGCGGCCCGCTACCTGCCCGCCACCAGCGGCCTCAACATCGGCGGCGACTGGTACGACGCCTTCATCCAGCCCGACGGCAGCCTGCTGACCGTCATAGGCGACGTCACCGGGCACGGACTGCACGCGGCTGTCGTCATGGGCCAGCTGCGCACCGCCCTGCGTGCCTACGCCGTGGAGAACGAGAGCCCCGCCGGGATCCTCACCCGCCTGCACGGCATGCTCCGCCACCTTCAGCCGGACCTGTACGCGACCGCGATGATCGCCCGCTTCCGGCCCGGCGAGCGGGAGGTCACCTGGGCCTCGGCGGGCCACCCGCCGGCCGTGGTGCGCGACCCCGACGGCAGCGTGCGGGTCCTGCACGCCAAGCCGGGCGTGATGCTGGGCATCCCGGTGCCCTACGTCTACGCGGACCACCAGGCAGAGCTGCCCGCCGGCTCCACCCTGGCGCTGTACACCGACGGCCTGGTCGAACGCCGCTCGCAGGGCATCGACCCGGGCATCGCCCGGCTCGGCAGCACCCTGGGCACGCTCACCACGCCCGAACTGGAAAACGACCTGGAGGCCTCGGCCGACGCCCTGCTCAAGCCGCTCCTGCACGACTCCGAGCGCGACGACGACGTCTGCCTGCTGCTGTGTCACCTTCCGTCGCCCGCCGACCCGGCCGCCGACGCACCCGCCGACCCGGCCGCGTCCCCCGCGGACCCGGGGGCGTCCCCTGCGGACCCGGGGGCCGTGCCCGCCGACCCGGCCCTCCCGGCCGACCCGGCCGTCCCGCCGCCCGCCTGACAGGGCCCCACACGTCCGCGGGGTCCTCGCCCGCCGGAAGGGCCGCGTCCGTTCCGCCGTTGCCGTGACCGGGATTCCGCCGCGCGTTAGGCTGCCCCCGCTGCTGAGCGACGGGCGTTCCGGGGGGATCGATGAACGGTGCGGGCATATCCGCCGACGGCATGTTCAAGGCGCTGGAGGCGGACGACCCGACAGCGGTCGGCGGCTACCGGCTGACCGCGCGCCTCGGCGCGGGCGGCATGGGCAAGGTGTACCTCTCCCACACCCCGGGCGGCCGGCCCGTGGCACTCAAGGTGATCCGGCCCGAGTTCGCCGAGGACCCCGAGTTCCGGCGGCGGTTCGCCCAGGAGGTGCGCGCCGCCGAACGGGTGCAGGGCCTGTACACCGCCCCGGTGATCGACAGCGACACCCAGGGCCCGCGGCCCTGGCTGGCGACCGCCTACGTGCCCGGACCGACGCTGGCCTCCGCCGTCGCCGAGCACGGGCCGCTGCCCGTCGCGACCGTGCTGCTGCTCACCGCCGGGGTCGCCGAGGCGCTGCAGGTGGTGCACGGCGCCGGCATCGTGCACCGGGACCTCAAGCCCTCCAACGTGCTGCTCGCCGGGGACGGCCCCCGCGTCATCGACTTCGGCATCGCCCGCGCCGCCGACAGCACCGCGCTGACCGGCAGCGGCGTCACCGTGGGCACGCCCGCCTTCATGTCGCCGGAGCAGGCGGCGGGCCGCACCGTCGGGCCGGGGTCCGACGTGTTCGCCCTCGGCCAGGTCGCGGCCTTCGCGGCGCTGGGCCGGGCCGCGCACGGGGAGGGGCCGTCGCACGCGGTGCTGTACCGGATCGTGCACGAGGAGGCCGACCTCACCGGGCTCCCCGCGGAACTGGACGAACTCGTGCGCCGCTGCCTCGCGAAGGACGAGAGCGCGCGCCCCTCGCTCGCCGAGGTCCTCGCCCTGTGCAGCGCCGCCTCCGACCTCACCCAGCTCCGCCGCCCCGAGGGATGGCTCCCGGACCCCCTGACCACCGCGATCAACCGGCGCTACACCGCCCCCGCCCCGGCGCCCTCGACCGGGACGGGACCGGCCGGGGAGCCCGGCCGCCCGGCCGTGCCGGAGCAGCCGGCGACGGCGCCCGACGTGCCCCGGCACCCGCCGACCGCGGTGGCCGGACACCAGTCGCCGGCCACGCCGCCCGGCGGCGCCGCCTACGCGCCGACCGAGACGGCACCCGCCGGCGCCCACGGACAGGCGCCGCCCGCCCCCGCGGCACCGGCGGCCCCGGCGTACGGCCCCACCCTGACGGCACCCGCGTACGGCGCCGGACCCACACCGCCGCCCGGGTACGGCGCCGGACCCACACCGCCGCCCGGGTACGGCGCCGGACCCACACCGCCGCCCGGGTACGGGTCCGCCTGGCCGGCCGGGCCCTCCGCGCCCGGGGTGACCGGCCCGCCGCCCCGGCGGCGCAGGACCGGTGTCGTCCTCGGCGTCCTCGGCGGGGCCCTCGCCCTGACCGTCGCCGCCCTCGCGGGCTACCTCGGGCGCGGTGACACGCCCGCCGCCGACGCCGGCAAGGACCGCACCGGCAACGCCGCCGACGCGACCCGCGGGGCGACCGCGCCGGCCGACCCGCAGGACGCGACGCCGCGCGAAGCCACCGCCCCGGACCCGGAGGTCCACAAGGGGGTGAACCTGCCCGAGGGCTACCACCTCGTGTTCAGCGACGAACCCCTCGCCCCGCGGGACAACAACAAGGACGACCTGTACTTCGGCTGCTCGTTCACCGACTGCCACCTGGGCCACTACTCCACCGAACTCGTCCTGCTGGACAAGGAGACGGAGGGTTCCCTGGAGGCCTGCAAGGCGGACACCCGTTTCCTCCCGCAGACGATCTCCGTCGACCGGCTCTCCCGCGGCAGGCAGCTGTGCGCGACCACGCCGAGCGGTCTGATCGCCCTGGTGACCTTCGTGGGCAGCTCGCCCAGCAGCAGCTCCAGCCACTACGTCACCCTGGACGTCACCGTCTGGCGGGACGCGGTGCCGGTGGAGAACGGCTAGGCCGGCAGGCCTGCGGGGCCCGGCCCGGCCGGAACGACCGGTGGCGCTCTTGACCTGCGCGGATGGCCCGTGCTTCGCTCGCGCGATACGTAACGGGGGGACGGAGCGAGGGGCGTGAGGGTGTCTCGGGGCTTGGGCAGCGGAGCCGACGGCGGCGAGGTCGACGGGCGGCGCCGACTTCCGGCGTGGCTGTGGGGCGTGGCCGCGGCCGTCACCCTCGGGTTCCTCGCCGCGCTGGAGGCCACCGCCCGCCATCTCGGCATCCCCGGGCCGCTCGCCACCTGGGCACGGGAGCTGGTGTTCCCGCCGGACTCGGGCGGGCTGCTGTACTCCGCCCTGGCGCTGACGCTGGTGGTCCTGACCTGGCGGGAACGTTTCGTCGCGATCGGGGCGGCCGTCGGCGTCGACGTCGTGCTGCTGGTCCTGCGCTGGGCGACCGGCACGGGCTCGAGCGGCGGTCACCCCTTCGGCAACGGCGCCCTGTGGGTGATCCTCGGCCTCGCGGTCCTCGCCGTCACCCGCCGCACCGGACGGGAGCGGCTCCTGCTGCTCAAGGGCGTCGGCCTGGGACTGCTGCTGCTGGCCGGCCGCAAGACCGGCGACACCTGGCTGCTCATCACCTCCGAGACCCGCCCCCTGGTCCTCGACCAGTACCTGGCGGCCGCCGACCACGCGCTGGGCGACCCGTCCTGGCTGGCCGGGCGGCTGGTGACCGCCACCGGCCCGGTCGGCTTCAACGTCCTGGAGCTCGTGTACGGCAACCTGGCGCTCGCCGCGGTCGTCGTCGCGCTGTACCAGCTGCGCCGGGTCGCGGTGGAACGCCGCTTCCCGCGCCACCACCTGGTGCGCACGTTCACGGTGATAGGACTGCTCGGCCCGGCCTGTTACATGATCTTCCCGGTGGTCGGCCCGGTCTTCGCCTACGGCACCGGCGCCGCGCACTGGGAGTCGGTCAGCCTGTGGGCGCCGCACTTGCCGCCCAGCGAGCCCTGGGCGGTCGCCGACCTCTGGCCGCGCACCCTCCCGGCGGCCGACTCACCGCTGCCCATGCCGTTCGACGGCATCACGCCGCGCAACTGCATGCCCAGCCTGCACACCGCCTGGGCCACCGCGATCTTCGTCCACTCCCGCCGGGGCCCGCGCTTCCTGCGGTACGCGGGGACCTTCTGGCTGGTCGCCACGCTCTGCGCCACGCTCGGGTTCGGCTACCACTACGGCGTCGACCTCCTCGCGGGCGTGGTGTTCACGCTCACCATCGAGGCGGCGCTGCGGACCCACGACCGCGGCTGGTGCCGGCCGGGCGTCCGGCTGACCGCGTACGGCGCCGGGGTCTTCGTCGCGCTGCTGGCGTCCTACCGGTGGCTGCCGGAGGAGATGGCCGCGTACCCGTGGATCGCCGGGCCGCTGCTGCTGCTGGTCACCGCCTCGGTGATCGCCGGCTACGTCAGGACCGTCGGCCGGTGGACCGCGCCGGCCGTCCCCACGGCGGGCGGGCCGCCGCCCGTCCCCCGGCCCCGGCAGGCATCGGCCCCCCACCCGGAGGCGGTCTGAGCGGCGGCGACGGCCCCGCCGGCCCGGGCCGCCCCGTGCGTCAGCCGGCCTCCGCCGCCTTCTCGAGTTCCGCGGCCTTCTTGAGCTCCGCGGCCTCCGCGGCAAGGAGCCGGGCGAGCTCGGCCGGCTTGGTGAGCATCGGCCAGTGACCCGAGTCGATGTCGACGAAGGCGACCCGCTCGGCCCGGGTCAGCTCGGAGACCTCGCCGCTGTCGATCCACTCCCGCGCCTGCGCGGGGGTGAACTCCGGGCAGACCAGCACCACCGGCACGGCGAACCGCCGTTCGTCCGTCAGCCGCACCATCCCCCTGGCCACGCCCTCGGGCACCGGCACCGCGGCCGCCTCGAACTCCTTGCGGGCCGCATCGTCCAGGTCGGCGGCGTCCGGGCCGTCGAACGGGCCCCAGCCGGGGAAGGGCACCACGCCGTCACGGACCTCGAAGAAGTCGGCGTAGCGCTGCCCGTCACCGGTCGGGGCGCCGCCGATCAGGGCGACCTCGGCCACCCGCTCCGGCCGCCGGTCGGCGGCCAGCCAGGCCAGGGTGCAGGCGGCGGAGTGCCCCACCACCATCGGCCGGCCGGACGCCGCGTCCACCGCGGCGAGCACCGTCTCCACCTGGTCGTCCAGCGTGGCGGAGACGTTGCCGTCCCCCTGGCCGGGGAGGGTGACCGGCACGGCGCGATGGCCGAGCCCTTCCAGCTCGGCCGCGACGCGGTCCCAGACCGTGCCGTCGAGCCACAGTCCGCCGATGAGCAGGATGTCCATGGTGGGTGCCTTCCTGAGGTGGTCGTACAGGCCCGCGCGGGAGTCGTCCCCGAGGCCGTCCCCGCCACCGTAGGAGCAGATCCGGACGTTCCCCTGCCGGTATGCCCGACGGACCGGCGCGGCGAGGGCGTGGGCCCGCACTAGCCTGCTGCCGTGGCGAACGAAATGAGCCCCACCGCGCGGGCGCTGCGCGCCCTGGAGATGCTCCGGGCCCGCCCCGGCACGACGGCCGCCGAACTCGCGGCCCGGCTGCACGTCACGGAACGCGCCGCGCGCCGGTACGTGGAGATCCTCCGCGAGGCCGGCGTCCCCGTGGAGTCCGCCCGCGGACCGGGCGGCGGCTACCGCCTGGGCCGCGGCACCCGGCTGCCTCCCGTGCACTTCACGCAGGCCGAGGCCCTCGGCCTGGTGATGGCGGTGCTCGGCTCCCAGCCCGCCGCGGCCGACGTCGACGACCTGGTGGGCGTCGCCCTGGGCAAGGTCGTCAAGGCGCTGCCGGACGGTGTCGGCAGGCAGGCGGCGCAGCTGCGGGAGTACGCCGCGGCCGCCCCGGACCCGTACTCCGCCCGCCCCGACCCGGCCGTCTCGGGCGAACTGGTCGACGCCGTCGTGTCCCGGCGCCGGGTGTCGCTCGCCTACCGCGGGGAGTCGGGGCGCGAGTGGGAGGCGGAGGTGGACCCCTGGGCCCTCGTCGTCCGCCACGGGCGCTGGTACCTGTTGTGCCACTCCCACCGCGCGGACGCCGTCCGCACCTACCGGGTCGACCGGGTCCACGCGGTCCGGCAGACCCGGCACGTGTTCACGCCGCCCAAGGACCTCGACCCGGTGGCGGTGCTGGAGCAGAACCTCGGCCTGGGCTGGGCGTTCCCCACCCGGGTGGTGTTCGACGCCCCCCTCGCCGAGGTGGCGCGGTTCGTGCACCCGCCGATGGGGCGGCTGGAACCGCTGGGCGAGGGACGCGCGGGGTGCGTCCTGACCGGCAGTACGCGCAACCCGGCGATGTACGCGCAGGAGTGGCTGGCCCGGGTGCCGTTCGCGTTCCGGGTCGAGGGCGGGGAGGAGCTGCGGGCCGAGATCGCGGCGCTCGGCGCCCGGATGACCGCCGCCGTGGCGGATCCGGATCCCCTTACCGACTTGTGATCACCCGGCCGGAACCAGGACCGCTCCCGGCGGGTGTTACCCCTCCGACGACTCCGACTTCCGGGAGCCCCTGATGCGCCGCTTGCCCCGAAACCGCACGACCCTGCACGCCGTCCTCGCCCTGACCGGCGTCATGGCGCTCTCGCTCACCGGGTGCCAGGGGGAGGACGACCAGCGGCCTCCCGGCCCGCGGGACCGGAAGGGCCACGGTGTCCGATCCCTCGGCGACTTCGACAAGGACGGCTACGACGACTTCGCCACCGCCGTCGTGGCCGACGACCCGGAGCAGGAGTTCACGCCCGAGGGCCTTCGTGTGGTGGTGATCCCCGGCTCCCGGAAGGGCCTGGACACCGCCCGCCACCGGGTCTACGAAGGGCTCGAGGGGCCGCTGCTGCGCGCCGACCTCGACGGCGACGGCTACACGGACCTGACGGCGATGCGGGACCCGAACCCGGGCGGCGCGCCGGAGCCGGGCACCGCGCGCGAGGCGGTGATCCTCCACGGCGGGCGCGACGGCCTCGGCGACCCGGTGCCCGTCCAGGCCGAGGACGACTTCAACCTGGCCGCGGTCGCCGACGTGAACGGCGACGGGCACTGCGACCTGATCGACCGGGGGGTGGGCCGCGTGTCCAAGGATCCCGGGGTGCGGCCCCGCCCCGGCCGGATCGCGTACGGCCCGTTCGGCCGCGACGGCGCCCCGGCGCGCGAGGTCCGCCACGAATGGAACACCGTCTCGGGCGCCATGACCGCCGGCGACTTCGACGGCGACCACTACGACGACCTGCTGTTCACCACCACCCAGACCCCGGAGCCGGACGAGGACGTACCGGAGTTCATGCCCGTCGACACCTCCTTCCGCGGCGGCCCCGACGGCCCTGTGCCCGCGGAGTACCCGCGCCTGGACAACCAGGTCGCCGACGGCCCGGCCGTCCCCGCCGCCGACGACGTGGACGGCGACGGCCGCACCGACCTGCTCGTCCACGCCGACCGGCACGTCGGCTCCAACGAGGCCCCGACCGCCGGGCAACTGACCATCGTGTACGGCGCGAAGGACGGCATCGGCGCCGGACGTGAGACGGTCACCGTCGACCAGGAGACCCTCGACATCCCCGGCGACTCCCAGTCAGGCGACCACTTCGGCGCCGAGGCCGGCACCGGCGACGTGACCGGCGACGGTCACCCCGACCTGGTCGTCAACAGTCCTGGCGAGGACAAGGAGAGTGGCCGCGTCACGCTGATCCCGGGCACACCCGAGGGCCCCGACCCCTCCCGCGCCTCCGTCGTCGACCTGGACACCCCGGGCGTCCCCGGCGAGCGGTACCCGTCCGGCAGGGACAACTTCGCCGCCACCTTCCCGCTGCTCGACGTCGACGGCGACCGGCACGCCGACGTGGTGGCCCTCGCCGTCGGCTACTACGTCAAGAGCACGCCGGGCCTGTGGCTGATCCCCGGCGGCGACGCCGGCTTCGACACCGACGCGATCCGGTCCGTGAAGCCGGGCCCCCTCGGCCTCGACCCCCGCCACTGGGACTGAGTCCGCCCTCCCGTCACCGCCGGAAGCCGTCCGGGCTCTCACAGCGGATGCCAGGCCGCTCCCTCACCGTGCGGCCGTGCCCGGCCGAAGACCACGTCCGCGAAGTGGAGGCCGAAGCCCAGGGTGGCCGGGCGCAGGAGCTCGGCGATCAGGCGGCGGCGGTCGCGTGCGGCACGGACGGTGTCCGCGTCGGCCGTCACGGACCACTCGGGGTGCCGCACCTGGAGGGCGGTGAGCAGGGTGTCGCCGAAGGCGAGCAGGCGGGTGCCGTGCGAGGTGATGGCGAAGCCGGTGGGGCCGCCGTCGCCGCCGGGCACGGTGAACACCCGGACACCCGGGAAGATCTCGTCGTCGGCGAGCACCAGCTGTGTCCGGGGCTCCAGGACCGCCGCCGCGGGGTCCCGGCGGTCCCACTCGCCCTTGGGGATCACGAAGGCGGCCCGTGCGAACGGGGACGGCTCGACGCAGGCCCAGCCGATGTGGTCGGCGTGCAGGTGGGTGAAGGCCACGGTCTCGATGTCCTCCGGCGCCCGGCCGAGCAGGGCCAGGTTGCCGGGCAGCGAACCGCCGTGCACGGCGCCCCGGTACGGGTGGGCCGGGTCCTCGGGCACCGCGCGCGGGCCGAAGCCGGTGTCGATCAGCAGGGCCCGGGCGCCGAGTTCGACGAGCAGGCCGCCGGTGTTGGCGACCAGCCGACGGGTGTCGTTGAGGTGCGCGGCATAGCCCTCCAGGTGGCGGTCGAGGACCGCGGAGGGGGCAGCGGCCGGCTTCAGCAGCATCGCTCCGTCGGGGACGTAGGTGACCTTCAGGTCGCCCACGCGCAGGGTGCGCACGGCGGAGGGCCTGCGCAGTCGGCTGTCGTTCATGGCTGGCTTCCTCGCGTGGCGATGGAGCACGGCGGGACTCCGAGGGCTGCGGCGCGGCTGTCCGCGGGGTGGCCGCGGAAGGCCGCGCCGCACGACGGGGGGACGGTGCCGGTCGGCGCTGTCCCGGGCCGGGCACGGCGCGCCGTCTCCGTCTACGCCGTGGTCCGCTCGCGCAGAAGGACACCGACCAGCGCACCGCCCACCAGCGCCACGACACCGGCCGTGACCATGCCCGCGTGCAGACCGCCCAGCACGGCGGCGCGGGACGGGGTGGCGCCGGAGGTGAGGGCGCCGGTGCGGGCGGCGGCGATCGCGCTGAGGCCCGAGACGCCGATCGCGGCCACGTACTGCGGCAGTTGCGAGAGACCGCCGACGACGCCCTGGTCCTGCTCGGTGACCCCCGTGGTCATCACCGTGATGAAGGAGACGACGCTGAACACGTGGCCGAGGCCCATGACGGACGAGGTGACGAGCAGGGCGACCAGGTCCACGTCCTGGGGCAGTGTGAACATGGCGACCGTTCCGACACCCTGGATGAGCAGGCCTGCCGCGAGCACGCGCACGCCGCCGAACCGGCCGAGGAGCCGGGCGACGTACATGCCGCCGAGTGTGGCGGCCGCGCCCTCACCGAGGTAGCTCAGCCCGGCCTGGAGGGCGGTGAAGCCCAGCACGTCCTGCATGTACAGACTCAGCAGCACCGTCGTGCCGGCGCACATGCCGAAGGTGATGACACCGAACAGCCCCGACCACTTCACGGACGGCCGGTTCAGCACCGACAGCGGCACCAGCGGCTCCGGGTGGCGCCGCTCGACGAGCAGGAAGGCGACCAGCAGCAGCAGACCGCCGGCGATCGGACCGAGGGCGCCGGGGCGGGTCCAGCCCTCGTCGCCGCCGGTGGAGATGCCGTAGACCAGGCCGAAGAGACCGGTGGTGGCCAGGATCGCGCCGGGCACGTCCATCCGCCGGACGGCGCCCGACTCCTGGATCGACGGCAGCGCCAGCGCTCCGGCCAGGGCCAGGGCGCCCATCACGCACAGCGCCACCATGGTCCAGCGCCAGCTGAAGCCGCTGGTGATGACGCCACCGGCGAGCGCGCCGAGCACGAAGCCCAGGGACATGACGGCTCCGTTGAGGCCCAGGGCGCGGGCGCGCTTGGGCCCTTCCTGGAAGTAGCCGGTCATCAGAGCGATGGCGGCCGGAGCGATCATGGCGGCGGCGGTGCCCTGGCCGATGCGGGTGGCGATGAGCACGCCCGGGCTGTCCGCCAGGGCCGCGCCGAGCGAGAAGAGGGTGAACACGGCGACGCCGAGGGTGAACAGCCGCTTCCGGCCGATCAGGTCGGCGACCCGGGCGAACAGGGGGAGCAGGCTCGCCGAGGGCAGCAGACTGGCGGTGGCCACCCACTGCAGGGTGCCCGCCGAGGAGAAGCCGAGAGCGGTGCCGATGTCGGGCAGGGCGACGGTGACGATGGAGAAGTCCAGGCCGCACATGAAGGTGGCGCAGCACAGGGTGATGAGCACCAGCCACTCACGCGCCGCGAAGGCGACGACGCCGGTGGCGGCCTCGGGCGGGGCGGCGATCTCCGGTGCGGGGTGGGTGTGGGGAGAGGACTCGGTGACGGCCATGAGGCGGTCCTTCCTGAGGTCTGACGATCCGGCTGACCAGCCCAGCTTTGGGATCGGGGGACCTGCGCGACAAGGACGATCTGTGCAACGATCGATTCGCCGGGCTCATCGTCCGAGGTCGCGGGAATGCCGGTGCGGAACGACGCTGCGGGAGACGCGGAGATGGAACGCCAGGAGATCGAGATCTTCCTGACCCTCGCGGAGGAACTGCACTTCGGACGGACCGCCGAGCGTGTGGGCGTCTCCCAGAGCAGGGTCAGCCAGACCGTCGCCCGGCTGGAGCGGCGCATCGGCGCCAGGCTGTTCGACCGCACCAGCCGTCAGGTCGCCGTCACCCCCATCGGGGAGCGACTGCGCGACGATCTCGCGCCCGCGTGGCGGGCGGTCGAGGAGGCCGTCGCCAGGGCCACGGCGGCCGGCCGGGGGATCACCGGCTCGCTGCGGATCGGCTTCTCCGGAGCGTTCACGGGCCACCTGCTGCACAGCATCGCCGAGGACTTCGGGCGCCTGCATCCAGGAGTGGACGTACAGGTCCGGCAGGTGCAGATATCGGACCCCTACGGTCCCCTGCGGGCGGGGGACGTCGAGGTCCAGATCACCGAGCCGCCGGTGACCGAACCCGATCTGACGCTGGGTCCGGTGCTGGTGTCCCAGCCGAGGGTGCTGCTGATGTCGTCCGCGCACCCGTTCGCGCGGCGTGCGGCGGTCAGCCTGGAGGACCTGGCGGAGTCGACGCTGCTCACGGTCGGCGGGAGCGTGCCGAGGCACTGGCTGGACCACCATTTCCCGCGGCAGACCCCCTCGGGCCGGCCCATCCCGCACGGGCAGGCCATGACGTACTGGGAGGACGCGCTCTCCCTCGTCCTCGCGGGCAAGGGCGTGACACCGGTGGCCGCGGCGGGCGCGCACTACTACAGCCGGCCCGGCCTGGTCTTCAAGCCGTTCACGGACGCGCCGGGCATCGACTACGCCTTCGTGTGGCCCACCGGCCGGGAGACGGCCCGGCTGAGGGCCTTCGTCCGCGTGGCGATGGACCGGGTCCGCGAGGTGGGCGGCCCGTCGCGGGCGGTGGAGAGCCTGTGGGAGGGCGGCGAAGGCGGCCACGGTCCGGCGTGACCTCCGCGAGCGACCTCCCGGCGCCTCGCGAAGTCCCCGGCGTCGCCCGGCAGAGGTAGCGTGGAAGGCAGCCCCTGAAGGAGGGCAGTGCGATGCCGTGGTACGTCTGGCTGATCGCCGCCGTGGTGCTGGGCGCCGCGGAGTTCTTCACCCTCGCCCTGTTCCTCGGGCTGCTGGCGGCCGCCGCGCTGGTCGCGGCGGTGGTGGCCGGGATCGGCGTCGGCCTGCCGGGCCAGCTGCTGGCCTTCGGGCTGGCGGCGGTGGCGGGTCTCGCCGGCGTCCGGCCGGTCGCGATGCGGCACATGGCACGACAGCCCGTGTCGCGCGAGGGCAGCGACGCGCTGATCGGCAAAAGGGCCGAGGTCGTCCGGGAGGTCACCGGCACGCGCGGCCTGGTCAAGCTCTCCGGTGAGGAGTGGTCCGCCCGGGCCCTCGACGACAGTCTGGTGATCCCGGTGGGAGCACTGGTCGACGTCATGGAGATCGAGGGCGCCACGGCCGTCGTCCACCCCCGCGACCTCCTTCCCTGAACGGCTGAGCACAGCAGCGGAGGCGTTGTGGATCCCCTTGTCGTCCCCATCCTCGTGGCGGCTCTCGTCGTCGTCTTCCTCGTGGCCGCCTCGGTGCGGATCGTTCCGCAGGCGCGCCGCTACAACATCGAACGGTTCGGCCGGTACCGCCGGACCCTTCAGCCGGGACTCAACCTGGTCGTCCCGGTCGCGGACCGTGTCAACACCAAGCTCGACGTCCGTGAGCAGGTGTACTCGTCCACGCCCCAGCCGGTGATCACCGAGGACAACCTCGTGGTGAACATCGACACCGTCCTCTACTTCCAGATCACCGACCCGCGGGCCGCGGCGTACGAGGTCGCGCACTACCTCCAGGCGATCGACCAGCTGACCGTGACCACGCTGCGGAACGTCATCGGCTCCATGGACCTGGAGAAGACGCTGACCTCCCGCGAGGAGATCAACTCCCGGCTGCGCGCCGTCCTCGACGACGCCACGGGGAAGTGGGGGATCCGCGTCAACCGCGTCGAGATCAAGGCCATCGACCCGCCGCACACCATCAAGGAGGCGATGGAGAAGCAGATGCGGGCCGAGCGGGACAAGCGGGCGGCCATCCTGCACGCCGAGGGCGACCGCCAGGCCAAGATCCTCACGGCGGAGGGCACCAAGCAGAAGGACATCCTGGAGGCCCAGGGCACGCAGCAGGCGATGATCCTGCGGGCGGACGGCGAGGCCAAGTCGGTCGAGCTCGTCTTCCAGTCCATCCACCGCAACAACGCGGACCCGCAGGTACTGGCCTACAAGTACTTCGAGACGCTCCCGCAGATCGCCCGCAGCGAGAACAACACGTTCTGGGTCATCCCCGGTGAGCTGACCGAGGCGGTCCGTACCGTCAGCCGCGCGGTCGGCGACCACGCGGGGAAGGGCGCTCCCCGGTCCGCCCCCACGGGTGGGACCGGTGACGCCGACGACATGGGCGACGTGGGCGACGTGGGCGACGCGGGCGGGACTCCGGCGAACCCGGCGGTTCCGGCTGCCCCGGGAGTCGCCCTCGACGCAGCCGCGGCCACCGGCGAGGCCGCGCGGCAGGCCGCCGCCGCGGTCCACGACGCCAAGGCCGAGGCCGAGGCCGCGATGCCCCCGCACGGGGGCGGACGTCCGGCTTCCGGCGCGTCGTAGGGCCCGGCTGCCGTCGTCCGGCGCTCAGAGGCGCTCAGGGCCGGGCGGACATCCGGTGCGACGTGCGGGGCGGGCGTCCGGTGCGACGTGCGGGTGGGTCTCAGCTGGAGCTTGGGCCGGAGCCGCGACCGGAGCCGTCGGCCGCCTTGTTCGCCTCACTCGCCGCGCGGCGGTACTCGGCGTTGATGCGCTGGGCCTCCTCGAGCTGGTCCTCGAGGATCACGATGCGGCAGGCGGCCTCGATCGGGGTTCCCTTGTCGACGAGCTCGCGGGCCCGGGCGGCGATCCGCAGCTGGTAGCGGGAGTACCGGCGGTGTCCTCCCTCCGAGCGGAGAGGAGTGATGAGGCGGGCCTCGCCGATGGCCCGGAGGAAGCCCGGAGTGGTGCGGAGCATCTCGGCTGCCCGGCCCATCGTGTAGGCGGGGTAGTCGTCGTCGTCCAGACGATCGCCCAGTGGATTGTCCGCTGTCATGTCACCTCGCTGTGCAACGCGTCGAGGGGCCCTGATGCCGTACGGCACCAGGGCCCCGAAGGAATTCAACACCATCTGTCGGCGCTACTGCCGCGCCGGCCTTCTGTTTCCGCCGCCCGGTCCTGAGAAGGGGGCGCGGTGGGATCGAAGCTGCTTGACCGGGAACCACCTTCCGTTCCTGGGACTCGCGGCACCCGGGCCGAGTGACTCTCGGGCCGGGCGGTTCTGATGGCGTCCGTTCCTCCGTTCCGTGTACAGCTACCCGCCAGTTCGTCTCTGCCGGGTCTTCCGGACCATGTCTACGAGAAGCAGCGTAACCCTGCCGGGAGAGGATGTCTACTCTCGTCGGAGTAGATTTTCTCCAGTGGTGGCGTGACCCCCGCGATCCGACGGAGGCCGGAGCCCCGCACCGCAGGCGAGGACGTTTCGCGGCCCGGGGCGGCGCGGGAGGGGGCGGCTCGCATAGAATCCGTGCCCGTGTCGAACCCTGATGAGATGCTCGTCGCCCTCTCGGCCGCGGTGGAGAACGAGCGAAGCAATCAGATGTCGCTGACCGTGGTCGTCGGTGGGGCCGTCATCACCGGCCGGCTGGCTCCCGAGGCCGTGTGGCGGGAGCGGGTCGCGGAGGTGCTGAAGGCCTCGGACCGTCTGGGCCCGTTCTCCGACGTCTTCGCCGGCGGCCGGCGGCCGGACCGGTCGGGCCGCGGCGAGGAGCCCACGCATCTGCACTTCCACCTCGCCCGGATCCTCCAGGGCAGCCTCGGCATCCCCGAGACGGGCGGCATGTACCGGGTCGCGATCAAGGACGTCAGCGCCTGGACCGTCGGGGACTTCAGTTATTCCGACCAGTGAGGCGTGAAAACGGGGCGTGCGGAATGCCCGCGCACGCCGCCCGTGGAACGAACGGCGCGCGGATCCCGGAAACGGGCCGAAAATCCGCACCCGCATTGCTCTGAACAAAACGAACCGGGGTCCGCACCCTCAGGTGCGGACCCCGGTTCGACAATGACGTCGGTGCCGACGCGTCAGGCAGGAACGATGTTCTCGGCCGTCGGGCCCTTCTGGCCCTGCGCGATGTCGAACGACACCTTCTGGCCCTCCAGCAGCTCACGGAAGCCCTGGGTGGCGATGTTGGAGTAGTGGGCGAAGACGTCGGCGCCGCCGCCGTCCTGCTCGATGAAGCCGAAACCCTTTTCGGCGTTGAACCACTTCACGGTGCCGGTAGCCATGTTGTTCTCCTTCGGACGGTGTCAGGAACGCGCGGAGTGCGCATTTCCGTGTCGCCGTGTTGATCAGCCGTCGGAAAATCGTCTGGCAACCACACCTGCAACTGATTCGACAGTAGCACGCGGCGGGCGGCCTTCCGCGATGTGACATTTCCGCCCGTCCGCTGCCGGAATAATATTTCCCGCACGCGGCGCCCGGAATTCTCACTTCTGCACGACAGTAATTGTCCGGCGTCGCGCCGAGCTCTTCCCGGCCCCGCCGGCGAGCTCGGCTCCACCCCGCGGTAGGGCGTCAGGCGTACGAGTGACGGGCGCCGCCCTCGACGTGGATCGTCTCGCCGGAGACGAAGCCCGCGCCCAGGAGCCACATGACCGCGTCGACGACGTCGTCGGTCTCGCCATGGCGGCCGACGAAGGTCCCGGCCGCGCTCTTGCGCAACAAGGCGGTCTTCCGGTCGCCGAGACGGTCCCAGGCGCCGGAGTCCACGACACCGGGCGAGACGGCGTTGACCCGGACCGGCGCCAGTTCCGCCGCCAGGTGGCGCACGGCGTAGTCCACGGCGCCGTTCGTGACGCCCTTGACGAGAGACCCCGGCCCGGGGCGCCAGCCGACCACGCCGGAGAACATCACCATCGCCCCGGTCGGCCGCAGCAGCGGCGCGAAGTGCTTGGCCACCAGCATCGGGCCGGCCACCTTCGCCGTGAACGCGGCGAGCAGCTCGTCGCGATCCAGCTCGGGCAGGGGAACGTCGTGCGGCGCCGACCCGGTCGTCACGATGTGGTCGACCCCGTCCTTCAGGCGTTCCGCCGCGGCCGCGATTGTCGACTCGTCCTGCAGATCGATCCGCACCGCGGTGGCGCCGATCCCGCGCGCCGTCGCCTCGGCCGCGGCCAGGTCGCGCGCACCGACGACGACGTCGTACCCGTCCTTCGCCGCGCGCCTCGCGACGGCCGCGCCGAGCGCCCGCGCACCGCCGATGACCAGGATCCGTTCCATGTGTCACCCGTCCTCTCGTAGGAACGCAGACGGTATAGATTGGATACCGGTATCTACAACGAAACCGGGGGCGGCCATGGGCGACGCGTACGACGTGATGGCGGCGACCTGCCCGAGCCGCACGGTGCTGCACCGGATCGGCGCCCGCTGGACCGTGTTCGTCGTCAACGCCCTCGACGGCGGACCTCGTCGCTTCACCGAACTGAAGAGGCACATCCGGGGCATCACCTCGAAGGCCCTCACCGAGACCCTGCGATCGCTCGAGGCCGACGGTCTGATCAGCCGCCACGAGTACGACGAGAATCCTCCCCGCGTCGAGTACGCCCTGACGCCGCTGGGCCGCTCCCTGCTCGTCCCCCTGCGGGCCGTACGGCTCTGGGCCGAGGAGCACGTCCCGGACATCGAGACGGCCCGGGCCCGCCGGTCGGAGTCCGACCCGTCGCCGGCCGGCGGTCCGCGGTACTCACCCTGAGGGGATGAGCACGGCAGGCGCGGCCTCCGGGCCGCGCTCTCTTTCCGTACAGGAAAGTCGACGCTACTCTTGCCGCCATGGAAACTGAGGGGGGACGGCCCACGCCGGAGCAGGCTCGCGCCGCACTGGCCGCCGTGGAACATCTCCGTGCGTCCGGCGCCGCCTTGTCGGCGACACCCTGGCCGACCTGGTTCTTCGTCGCGCTGACGCTCTACATCGGCGTGCTCCCGATCTGTGTCGGAGGCGCCGTGGCCGACAGGGAGTGGCTGCTTCCGCGTCCGGCCTGGCTGGGCCTCACGGTGGCGGTGATCGCGGTGCAAGCAGCGCTGCAGGCTGTCGCGAGCAAGGCCTGGCGTGAGCGGACGGGGGTGGCGCTGCGGCTGGACGTGCTGCCGAAGTCGGCGGTCGTCCCGATCGTGGTGGGCCTGCCCGTGCTGATGGTGGGGGCGCCCGTCGTCTTCCGTGGCACCGGGCGGCCGGAGTGGCTGATCGCTGCCTCGCTGATCGGCGTCGCGGTGTCCGTCGGCTGTCACCTCGCCTTCGTGCGGCTGCACCGGGCGGGCGGGGAAGCCGCGGAGGGCGCGATCTGATGGAGGGCTTCGACGCCACCGTCCACGCGCCCAACCGGTTGCGCGTCTGTGCCCTCCTGGACGCCGCGGGGGAGGCGGAGTTCGGCCTGGTGCAGCAGCAACTGGAGCTCTCCGCATCCGCGTTGAGCAAGCATGTCGGCGTGCTGATGGAGGCGGGCTACGTCGAGCAGCGCAAGGCCGTCCGCGACACCCGACAGCGGGTGTGGCTCCGGCTGACCCGGCAGGGGCGGGAGGCCTACCACGGACACCTCGCGGCACTACGGGCGATCGTGGGCTCGCCGGGTCCGCCCCTGTGACCCGGCCGGAGGTCACCTGCGCAGCGCGCGGCCCCCGGGGCTGCTGGCGGTGAAACGCTGCCCCATGGCGATCTCGTCGCTGATCACCGACCAGGCGGTCTCGTCGTCCTGGAAGGGGAGCGGGTCGACGTCGCTCGTCTCCTGGCGGATCCGCTCGATCTCGCGCTCCAGGAGTTCGAAGCCGGCCTCCTGGTCGCCGCTGAAGGTGAACTCCTCGAGCAGGCGCTGGAGCCGGACGGCGACCTGGACGAGGGAGGAGACGTCCGTGTGGAGCGCCTGCGCGGTCTCCTCGTCGGAGTCGAAGGCGAACACCTTGCCGGAGGCGGGGTCGAGGGCGAGGTGGGCGTTGAGCAGCCAGCCGATGAGGGGCCACTCGCCCGCGCCTTCCGGAGCGTCCTCGAAGTCCTCCGGGTCGACGGCGTCCCGGACGAGGGACAGCCGGCCGGAGTCCTCGTCGGGCGTGTACAGCTTGACCGTGCCGGTGGGGACGCCGACGGTCTGCAGGAGGCGGGCGCCCTCGGTCCCCGCCGCCGCGGGCGGAAAGGCGGTCGCGGGCAGGGTCGTGAGCCGGTCCTCGCCGAAGGCATCGACGAGTTCGCTGCGGGTGACGTCGAACAGCACTCTCAGTACTCCGAACTCTGCGCTGTGGCAGTCGTCGTGGGCTTCCGGGTGCCCCGCTACGGGACGAACTTCCTCTCCGAGGGCGAAAGATCGATCACCGTATCAGTGCGCCCGCCGGAAACACCGTGCTGGTCCCATTGATCGTGCAGCCACTCGATGTAGGCGCGGTGCTCGCGGTCCTTCCGGTACTTGCTGAGCTCCTGGCCGTCGGGTCCCTTCTCGGACTGGTCGTACTTCGTGCTGTGGGTGACCTCGAGACCCTCGGGGAACTCCCTCGCCAGATACTTGTCGCACTTGGGATTCTTCTGACAGGGCTCACGTTCCGTGTACAGCTCGCCGACGTTGCCTTCGTGCCCGTTCTTGATCAGCGGATGCCCGATGGAGCGTTCGGAGTGCGCCTCACCGCTGGCCCCCACCAGGATGAAACGATTCCCCTTCTTGTCGTCGTACATGGCCGAGGCGTAGTTGCCGCCGTCGATGTAGGAGTCGGGACGCTCGGTGCGGTTGGCGTAGCGGCCGAGCTGGGTGGCGCGGGCGAGCTCGCCGGAACCGGGCGCCACCTTCGTGGAGCTGACCTTGTTGCCCTTGCTCTTCTTGTTCTTGCGCTGCCTCTCCTCCCGGTGGTTCCACGGGTACCAGGCCTCCTTCCCCAGGACGTCGTTCACGCCGGAGGAGTCGTTGGAGCGGACAGGGCTGGTGGTGCCGTCATGGTGCAGCTGGCGTATCGAACCGTCGTCGCTGAGGAGGTACATGGGCGTCCCGCCGTCGCCCTCGTCCTTCCTGGCCTTCTTGATCTCGACCTTGTCGATCTCGTCGCGGGTGTCCAGGTCCTTGCGCTTCTGGTGACGGGAGGCGGCCTTCACCCGCTCCGGAAGGGTGTCGGTGACGTGGTCGGTCACCTTCTTCGCCGCCTTCTCCATGGACTCGACGGCTTCTTCGAGGATGCCGTCGAAGGCCGCGGTGAAGGTGTCCTTGCCCTTGGTCTTGTGGAACGTGGTCTTCGACCTGCCGAGGTGGATCCCGGACTGGCCGCCCAGGTCGACGCCGTGGAGGGAGACCTTTCCGGCGCCGTCCTCGAACTCGGCGTGGTTGATGACCGTGGCCTTGCCCCCGTTGCCGGAAGGGCCGGCGCCCTCCGCCGAGGCCAGGTGCATGCCGGCGGGCGGGTCGCCGGGGTTGAAGGCTCCCTCGGCGAGGTCGAGAGCCATGTCCGCGACCAGTTCCCGCAGCTTGCCGGTGACGGGCTCGGTGACCTGGGCGATGAGTTCGTCGACGATCTGGTCGACCGCCTCGTCGATCAGCCGCTTCGCGATGGTGCGTATCAGCGCGATCTCGCCGGCCGCGACACCGGCGGATATGCCCAGGGTGAAGGGGGTGGCGGCGAGCGCGGCGACGACGGTGCCGGCGAGGACGCCGAGTTCGATGCCCGCCTTGACCTTCATGCCCTGGATGATGCGGCCGACGCCGTCGCAGGCGTCCGCGAACAGGCGGGCCACCAGAGGGATCTTCTCCAGATGCCCGGCCTTCACGTGGGACCAGTGCTTGCTCATGGACTCCACGGCCCAGCCCTCGGAGGAGTCCAGGATGCGGGTCACGGCCTTGTGGGTGTCGCCGCCGTGCGTCTCGAACTGCTCGGCGAAGTCCCGCATGGACGTCGCCATCTCGAAGTAGTCGTCCTCGTCGACGTTGGGCCAGTTGATCCCGATGAGGTCGAGTGCCTCGTCGACGATGCTCGGCAGAACCATGCCCATGGCCGTGCGCTCCGTCCCCCGTTGACCGTCGTCTCCTGACCACCAGTCAACGGACGGGCCGTCAGGTGCACAAGGGTATGTCCGGACGCGTCACGACTCTGTGACGGGAATCCCATCCGGCCGTGCCGTAGGGGGAGTTGACGTCGGGCGCAGCCGGACGAGCGCCTCGTCCGTGCCGACCAGCAGCTCCCCCTCCGCCGTGAGGGCGACGGCGTGGACCTGGCCCCCGGGGCGGAACGTGAGCAGCCGGCCGTCGTCCGGGGCACGGTACTCGACGAGGCCGTCGGCCCAGGCGACGGCGAGGAGGGGCCCGGAGCCGGCCGTCGCCACCGCCACAGCGGTCACCGGGCAGTCCCGTGCGGCCACCGGCTGGGGCATGGGCCGCGTGTGGGGCGCCCACGCGCGTACCGTGCCGTCGGCGCCGCCGGTGTACAGCAGGAGGACGGTGCCGCTCCCCGTGGGGGAGGGCAGGGAGGCCGCGGCGATCGCGTTGACGCGCCCGCGGTGCAGGGCGGCGGTGCGCGGTTCGGCGCCGTCGCCCACCACGTGCACCGTACCGGCGGCGTCGCCGAGGACCACCTGGTCCTCGGCGCCGGTCAGCGCGGTGGCCTTCTCCGGCAGACGCCGCAGGTACTCCCGTCCCGCGTCGAGGAGCCGCACCCGCGCGGACGGGCCGTCGTCGAGGAGCGCGGCGATTCCCTTGGGCCGCTCGGACCCGGCGGTGGACCGGGTGTGCAGGACGCCGTGCTCGTCCAGGACGCCGACGGTGCCGCCCCCGTGATCGGCGGTGGCCCTCGCGCCCGGCACGGAGTACGGCAGGCGTCCGATCGTTCGGGCGCTGTCTGCTTCGAGGATCCGCACGGTGCCCTGGTGGTCGGCGACGACGACCTGCCCGGCGAGCGGGCCGGTGCCGGTCGTCAGGGAGCGGACCGGGCCGGGCCACGGCGGAGTGATGTCACCGCGCACCCGGCGCCTCACGACCGACCACGGGGCGTCCCGCGCGGCCGTGTCGAGCGCGGCGGACAGCCTCGGGTCGGCGTCGTCGCCGAGGGCGGCGAGGAGGACCACGGCGCGTTCCGCGAGCGCGAGTTCGCGGGTCAGCGAGGGGCCTGCCCGCAGCCATGCGGCGCGCAGGCCACCATGGTCCCGCTCGGAGCGTTCGTACGCGACGGTCACCCGCCAGGGGTCGGCGGCGCAGACCGATGCGGCGTCGTCCAGGTCGAACGACTCCTCCGGCTCAGCCCCCGCCCCCGGGGCCGTGGGTCCGTGCCCGGCCGCCTCCTCGGGGTGGTCCGCCTCCCACGAGCGACGGCGCGCTTCGTCGGTCCACCGAGGCTGGTCCAGGTCCATCAGGGCGCAGGGACCCGCGGTGAGCCGCTGCGCCCAGGGGGTGCCGGAGCGGACTTCGACGAGTACCCGGACGTGCTCATGGGCCGCCAGCTCCAAGGCCAGTTCGGCGAGCGGGCCGGGAGCGTCGGCGTGGTGCAGCTCGGGCAGGGCGACGACGGTGCGGCGCCGGTCGGCGGCGAGCGCGGCCAGCAGGTCGCCGGATGACCGCGCGGCGACCGACAGCTGCCGGCCGAGCATCCAGGCGGCCGTGGTCGCGGTCATGCCCGTCAGCGGCACGAAGCCGTGGACGCGGCGCTCGCCGACGGTGCCGGGCCGGGTTCCGTGGCCGATCAGCCAGGCGAGGAGCCGCGACTTGCCGCTGCCCTCACCGCCGGTGACCACCGCGAGGCCCGGGGCACGAGGGTCGCCGAGCCAGGAGAGCAGAGCGGCCGCGGCGGGCTCCCGGCCGCCGGCGGGCCGAGGCCAGCGCGCGTCCGCAACCGTGCGGGCCGTCACCGCCGGTCCTGCCGCGCGGCGTGCGTGATCAGCTCCTTGAGTCCTTCCTCCCGGGACTCCGCCGTGTCGCCGTAGTCGAAGCTGTGCGTGAACTCGGCATCCGGGAGGACGGCCTGGAGCCAGACGGCGCAGTAGTGGCCCGGCATCATGCAGGGTTCGAGCTCGCAGTAGACGCGGCGCACCTGCTCCGGCCGCACCCCGGAGGAGGAGAGCTTCTGCCACAGCTGCTCCTCCGGGTGCAGGCGGCCCGGTCCGGCCTGGGCGGTGACGATCTGCTTCGCGCCGTCCGCGCCCACGTACTCGAAGGCGGACGAGAACGGGAAGTTGAGGACGTGACGGACGTCGTCGAGCACCCGCGACCACCAGTTCTCCCGGCCGGTGACCGCCGCCGCGTCGATCTGCCGGATCTCCCGGACCAGAGCGGCGAACGCCTCGGCCGCCGCCTGGAGCCCGTCGGAGGCGGCGATCACCGGGAGGGCACGGTCCAGGGCCGCGGCGCAGTGGGTGAAGGCCGCCACGTCGGAGTTGACGAACAGGGAGGGCTCGTCGCGGCCGAGGAAGAGAGCCGTCACCGAGCCGTCGGTCCGCACGCACAGCTGCGCCAGCCGGTCGGTGCCGATGCGCACCCACTCCGCCCACTCGCCCTCCAGGGCGACCCCGCGGTGCCCCGTGAACATCCCGAGCGTGGGCCCGTCGGTCTCGTCCGCCGCGAGGAAGTACGGCCCGACGTGCAGCGGCACGCCGACCTCCGCCAGGTGGGCGCGGGCCGGGGGCGGCACGGTGCCGTACGAGGGGGGCACGCTGATGCGGCGCAGTCCTTCCGGGCCGAACTGGGCGACGGCGGGGTCCGGGGGAAGCTCAGGCATCACAGACCTCTCACGGTGGCGGGCTGACCCGCCTCAGCCTATGCGTGGCCGGCCCGGGTCCGGAGCGCTGTGACCGATCCGCGACCGGGCCGGGACCGGCCCGCCGAAGCCGGCCGGACGCAGCGGGCGGCCCGCCTGCCAGGAGGGGCCGTGAACAACAAGAAAGCCCCAGGTCGTTGACCTGGGGCTCGATGGAGCGGGTGACGAGAATCGAACTCGCGCTCTCAGCTTGGGAAGCTGATGTTCTACCATTAAACTACACCCGCCTGGACGCCGGATCTGTACCGGTGTCGGCGCCCTTACTGTACCCCATCCGAGGCTCCGCGTGCTGTCGCGCGGGGCCTCGTGGCGTTGGCTCTGCGGTGTGACTCACAGGTGTGCGGAGCGGTGTGCGGGGCACCGGAGTTGGGGCGTACGGTGGGCCGCGCGTGGAGGGCCCCGGCGGGGCCGGCCCGGTCTTCCGGCGGAGCCGGAGAGGGTCGGAGTGCCGCGTGGAGGGTCGTCCCTTTGATCCCGTAATGTGGCTTTCCTCGTCGGGCCTTCCGGTCCGGCGCGGTTCTTTGGGGAAGGGACTTGAACGACTTGATGGAGAGCACCGTCGTCCGTTGTGCCGAAGGGCATGTGTTCACCGCGGCTTCGTTCCCGATGCAGAAGGCCGAGCGTCTCGGCCCCGGCCGGCTGATGCGGTGTCCCCGCTGTGCGCGGCTGCGCAGCGTGGTCCCGGTGTCGGCGGGTCTGCTGCAGAAGCAGTAGGCGGCGCGCAGGAGGCAGGCGTGAGCGCGGGGGTCGTCCGGCAGGGCCGGAGGCCCCCGCGTAGTCTTGCAGCGTGCTTCTCTCAGACCAGGACATCCGTGCCGAGATCGACAAGGGCCGGGTGAAGATCGACCCGTTCGACCCTGCCATGGTGCAGCCGTCGAGTATCGACGTCAGGCTGGACCGCTTCTTCCGGGTCTTCGAGAACCACCGGTACCCGCACATCGACCCGGCGGTCGAGCAGCCGGAGCTGACCCGGCTGGTGGAGCCGGAGGAGGACGAGCCGTTCATCCTCCACCCGGGTGAGTTCGTGCTCGCCTCCACCTACGAGGTGGTGAGCCTGCCGGACGACATCGCCTCCCGGCTGGAGGGCAAGAGCTCGCTGGGCCGTCTCGGCCTGGTCACCCACTCCACCGCCGGCTTCATCGACCCCGGCTTCTCCGGCCACGTGACGCTGGAGCTGTCCAACCTCGCGACGCTGCCGATCAAGCTGTGGCCCGGGATGAAGATCGGCCAGCTGTGCATGTTCCGGCTGAGCTCGCCCGCCGAGTTCCCGTACGGCAGCGAGCGGTACGGCTCGCGGTACCAGGGGCAGCGCGGCCCGACGCCGTCGCGGTCCTTCCTGAACTTCCACCGCACCCAGGTCTGAGGCAGGAGAGCACCATGGCTGACGCGACGGACGTGCGCGAGAACCTGACCTACGAGAAGTTCGGCGTGGCGGTGCGGGAGCTGGCCCACACCATCGCGGAGGACGGCTACCGGCCCGACATGGTGCTGTCCATCGCCCGCGGCGGCGTCTTCGTGGCGGGCGGCCTGGCCTACGCGCTGGACTGCAAGAACCTGCACCTGGTGAACGTCGAGTTCTACACCGGCGTCGGCACCACCCTGGACATGCCGGTCATGCTGGCCCCGGTGCCCAACCTGATCGACTTCTCCGACAAGAAGGTCCTGATCACCGACGACGTCGCCGACACCGGCAAGACGCTCAAGCTGGTCCGCGACTTCTGCCTGGACACGGTCGCCGAGGTGCGCAGCGCGGTGATCTACGAGAAGTCGCACTCCCTGGTGAAGTGCGAGTACGTGTGGAAGCGCACGGACGACTGGATCAACTTCCCGTGGAGCGTCGACAAGCCGGTGGTCAGCCGCGACGGGCAGGTCCTGGACGCCTGACCACTCCGGCGAGGCCCCTCGGCGACGAGTCCTCGGACAGCCAAGCCGAGCACCCGGACAGCGAAGAGGCCCCCGGCCGCGTGTGGCGGTCGGGGGCCTCTGCCGTGCTCGTGCGCGGCCGGCGGTGCGCGGCCGGCAGGCGGCGGCAGCGTCAGAAGGTGCCGAGCTTCACGATGGAGAGCAGGGCGATCAGCTGGATCGCACAGGCGCCGAGCGCCTTCGGCCAGGGGATCTCGTGCGAACGGGTCACCATCAGGGTGAGAAGCACGCCGCAGCCCAGCCAGGTCAGCCAGCCGAGCACCTGCACCACCGGGGCGTCGCCGCCCATGAACATGGCGACCAGCAGACGCGGCGCGTCCGAGAGGCACATGATCAGCATGGACAGGCCCACCGTCGGCTGCCAGGCGCCGTTGCCCCCCAGCTGGCGGGCGACCGTGTGGGTGACCACGCCGAGGATGAAGGAGCTCAGGATCATCGCCAGGCCGGTCGCCAGCACGATCGGGACGGCCGTGCTGAGGGTGGCGTCGATGACGTCCTCGCGGGCGCCGTCGAAGCCGAAGACGGCGAGCAGGCCGTAGACGAAGGCGACGGTGACCGCCGGGCCCCACATGCGGTAGTCGCGCATGCGCAGGAAGGTCTGGTTGGGCGACAGGACGATGCCCTTCAGCAGCTCCTTCCAGTGCAGCGGGGGGCCGATCGGGCCCGACGGGGCCTCCTCGCCGTACTGGCCGGCGTAGGGGTCCGCGTTCGGGTCGACCGAGAACGCCTGGGTGTGCCCCGGGTTGTTCGCCGCGTAGGGGTCGGGCCGGTGCGGGGCACGGCCGTGCCCCTGCGGGTGGCCGCCGCCGTACGCCGGACCCTGGTGGTGCGGGTGGTGCGGTCCGTCGTCGAAGTACTCCGGTCCGTCGCCGCCCGGCGCGCCGTAGCCGCCGCCCGCGCCGCCCGAGCCGCCGTAGGGCGGCCGCGGGGCGCCCTGGGGCGGGTACCCGTACGACGGCTGCCCGGCGGGCGGACCCTGCTGCCCGTAGGGCTGCTGCTGTCCGTACGCCTGCTGTCCCTGCGCGGGACGGTTGCCCCGTCCGCCGCGTCCGCTCCTGAATCCAGCCACGTCTTCGAACGTACCTGCTCCGGCGGTCCGGCGTGCGCCGGCGAGAGGGATGGGGACGCCTTTGCTGCCGAGATGTGACATCCCGTAAGGGGAATCCCTGGGGAACCCCCAGGTCCCTCGGACCCCCGGCAGGTCCCCCGGCAGGTCCCCCGGGCCCCGGGTTCCCGGCGGGTGAAGAAGGGCCGACCGCCGTGCAACCTTTCGCGGACCGCCCGGGTCTTCCCTCAGGACCCACGCCTCGTGCGGTGGCTCCCCCCACCCGTCGGTGGCCTCCCTGCCCGTCCCGACCGGAAGACACATGAACAACAGAAGACTCCTCCACACCGCCCTGGCGGCCGCGACAGCGACCGCCCTCACCGGCGGTCTCCTCTCCCTCACGGCCGCACCCGCTGTCGCCGCCGCGGCCGAGTTCGCGGACGACTTCAACGGTGACGGCTACCGCGACCTCGTCACCACCGCGCACACCGCCACCGTCGGCGGAGTACGGTCCGCGGGGGCGGTGGTCGTCAGCTACGGCTCGGCCTCCGGCATCAGCGCCTCGCGGTCCAAGGTGATCAGCCAGAACACGAGCGGCATCCCGGGCGCCGCCGAGAAGGGCGACTACTTCGGCAGCGCCGTGGCCTCCGGCGACCTGAACAACGACGGGTACGCCGACCTGGTCGTCGGAGCCTCCGGCGAGGACGTCGGAGAGGACGCGAACGGCGGCACCGCCGTGGTGATCTGGGGAAGCGCCTCGGGTCTGTCCGGCGCGCGGACCGTCGGCGACCCCGACGTGTCCGACTACAGCGGCGACGGCAGGGCCGACCTCGCCGTCGGCAGCTCGGGCAAGGGCGTCTGGATCCACAAGGGCGGCTTCACCAAGTCCTCCGGCGCCGCCTCGCGGTACAAGCTCACCGCCCCCGTGCAGACGGGGTCCGGCTACGGCGCGGTCTCCCTGCACACGGGCGACGTGAACGGCGACGGCGTCGCCGACCTGCTCGTCGACGGCATGTACCACCAGCAGCAGCCTCCGAGCGCCTACCCCGCCACCCTCGTGCACCTGGGCTCGGCCTCCGGGCTGGTCCTCCAGGCGCCGCTCCGGAGCGCCATGCGGGCCGCCGTCGGTGACATCAACGGGGACGGCTGCGACGACGTCGTCACCGGCTCGTACTGGGGTGGGTCGGAGGAAGACGGCGTCGGCGGTTCGGTCGCCACCTACCTCGGCGGTGACGCGGGCGTCAGCACCGAGGCGACGCAGACCATCGACCAGGACACCCCGGGAGTCCCGGGCGCGGACGAGAACAGCGACGGGTTCGGCTGGGCCGTCTCCCTCGGCGACATCGACGGCGACGGACGGGCCGACGCGGCCGTGTCCGCCCACTACGAGACCGTCGGTTCCGCCGCGCTCACCGGCTCGGTCCTGGTGTTCCGCGGCTCCCCCACGGGGCTGTCCACCGGTGACGCCGAGGTCTACCACCAGGACACCGCCGGGGTGCCCGGCGCCAACGAGGACGACGACCACTTCGGCTCCTCCGTCCGGCTGGCCGACCTGAACGGCGACCGCCACGCCGACCTCTCGGTCGGCGCCGGGGACGAGAACGGCGGAGCGGGAGCGGTGTGGAACCTGCGCGGCTCCTCCTCGGGCCTGACCACCGCGAACGCCGTCGGTTTCGGCGCCGCGACCGTGGGCCTCTCCACCACCGGGTACGCCGCGTTCGGCGACACCATGATCGACTGACGGGAACCGAGGACGACTGACGGGAACCGAGGACGACGCCGAGCCCGGTGCGGGGACGACGCCCCCGCACCGGGCTCAGCCGCGTCCGGGGAGGCGAGCAGGCTCCCCGGGCCGTCAGTCGGAGAAGGTGCGGCCGAGGGTCGGGGTGTCGACGGGCGAGACGCCGAGGGCGGTGGGGGAGAGGGCGCGGGCGCCGGTGGTGGTGATGCGGCCGCCGGCGGAGAGCAGGTGGAGCAGAGAACCGTTGTGGTTGTTCTCGTAGGAGCCCGCGGTCAGGTCCGCGCGGCCGTCGCCGGTGACGTCGTCCAGCTCGACCGCGGCGCCGATCTGGTCGTACGGCTCCAGGGTCCCGGGCACGCCCGTGGTGCCCTGGTGGACGGACAGGGCGCCCTTGGTGACGACGCCGCCGGGGCCGCCGCGCAGGACGACCACCCGCCCGGCCCACATCACCCCGTCGACGGTCTCGCCGGGCACGCCGACGGCCAGGTCGAGGTAGCCGTCCCCGTCCACGTCGCCGAGGTCCACGGAGTCGCCGAAGCGGTCGTTGCGCTCGCTCACGCCGGGGACGCCGGAGGTGTCCTGGTGGATGCCGGTGGTCCGGGCGGGGTCGAGGCCGCCGGGGGAGCCGTAGGTGATCCACACCAGGCCGCCGACCGCCCCGTGCGGGGTCTCCCAGCCGTCGCCCGGCTCACGGGTGGAGGCTCCGCTGACGACGTCCGCGTAGCCGTCCCGGTCGATGTCCGCGACGGTCGTGTCCACGCCTGGCCGGAGCTCCTGGCGGCCCTCGGTCCGCAGCCCGGACGCGCCGCCGAGGAACAGCAAGTTGTCGGTGTACGGGTGGGTCTCGCCCTGCTCGTAGCCGTTGACCACCAGGTCGGTGGCGCCGTCCCCGGTGACGTCCCCCGCGTGCAGTTCGGGCGCGCGGAACTCGTAGCCCTCGCGCTGCATGACGAGCGGGGCGGTGAAGGAGTACGAGCCGCCCCGGGGGCCGGTGCGGTCGAAGCCGCCCTCGAGGACGTGCACGGTCGCCTTGTCGGAGCCGACGGCCAGGTCGGTGGTGCCGTCCGCGTCGAAGTCGCCCGCCGCGAGCGAGTAGCCCCACCAGTCGTGGGTGCGGGAGCCCGGGTCCGTGAGGACCAGGGAGCCCTTGCCGGTGAGCCCGGCGGGGGAGCCCCACAGCAGGGTGACCATGCCGGCCTCGCTGTCGCCGGCGGTGTCCTCCCACGGGGTGCTCACGGCGAGGTCGTCGTACCCGTCGCCGTCGAAGTCGCCGTGGGCCAGGTCCCAGCCGAAGCCGTCGAGCCTCTCCGGCGTCCCGGTGACGCCGGCGCTGTTCTGCCCGATCACCGTGCGCCGGGTGGGGGAGACGCCGCCGCGGGCGCCGTACAGGACGACGACCTGCCCGGCGCGGTGTTCACCGGCGACGTACGCGCCGTAGGCGGAGGTGGCGATGTCGCCCTTCCCGTCGCCGTCGAAGTCGGGACGGTCGACGGCGGCCGAGTCGGCGGCGACGACGGGAGCCGCCGAGGCCAGGGTGAGCAGCCCGCCGGTGAGGGCTGCCGCGGCGGCGGCCGCGAGTGCGGTGCGTGTTCTCCGGTTCATCGGTGATTCTCCAAAGCCACGCGGGTACCGCGTGGGGGGCCACGGTGCCCGGAAGGGATGCCGTGCGCCGGACGGCTCGGCTGACTGGTGGACACCGCGGAGCACCGGTTGGTTGTAGCGCGGACACGGAAGACCCCCGGCAGGACACCGCCGTGCCCTGCCGGGGGCCTCGTCCGAAGGACCGGTCAGTCGGCGAAGTTGACGCCGAAGCCCGGGTAGCCGGCGGTGGAGACGCCGACGGAGGTGGGGGTTATGGAGCGCGAGCCGGAGGCGGTGATCTTGCCGGTGGTGGTGTTCACCGGCAGGTACACGACCGAGCCGTTGCCGTTCTCCCAGGAGCCGGCGACCAGGTCGGCGCGGCCGTCGCCGGTGAGGTCGTCGAGCTTGACGTCCATGCCGAGGTTGTCGCCGGCCTCGTTGTCGCCGGGGAAGCTCGCGGAGCCCTGGTGGAAGGACTGGGAGCCGGTGCCGGTGATGCCCGCGGCGGAGCCGTAGAGGACGACGACGCTGCCGGCGTCCTCGTGGCCGTCGACGTCCTCGCCGGGGACGCCGACCGCGAGATCGAGGTAGCCGTCCTTGTTCACGTCGCCCAGGTCCAGCTCGTAGCCGAACATGTCGTCGGTCTCGGAGGAGCCGGGGACGCCGGAGGTGTCCTGGTTGATGGCGGTGATCTCGTCGACGCCGGTGCCGGTGCCGTAGGTGATCCACACCTGGCCGCCGCGGGCGCCGTACGGGGTGTCGCCGTACTCGTCGGACTCGTTCCACTCGGCGCCGCTGACGATGTCGCCGAAGCCGTCACGGTCGATGTCGCCGATCGCGGTGACGACACCGGGGCGCAGTTCCTGGTAGCTCTCCTTCTGGAGGCCGGACTTGCCGCCCAGGAACAGGTAGTTGTGCGGGTAGCCGTCGAACTCGTCGAACTCCATGCCGTCGATCACCAGGTCGGTGGCGCCGTCGCCGGTGACGTCGCCGGCCTGGAGGTTGTACGGCGGCGGGACGTTCTCCGGGTTCGGCTCCCCGGTGTAGAGCGGGGTCTCGACGCCGTACCAGCCGCCGTTGGCGCCGGTCCGGGTGAAGCCGCCCTTGTAGACGTACAGCTTCGTCTTGGTGGTGGTGGCCGCCAGGTCGTTCCGGCCGTCGCCGTCGAAGTCGCCGACGGCGAGGTTGAGACCCCACTTGTCGTGCGAGGAGGAGGCGGGGTCCTTGACGGTGACGGAGCCGCTGCCGGTCAGGCCGGAGGCGGAGCCCCACAGGATGGTGACGGAGCCGGCGTCGGCGTCGCCCGTGACGTCCTCGCCGGGAGCGCCGACCGCGAGGTCGTCGCAGCCGTCCTTGTCGAAGTCGCCGTAGGCGGTGTCCTGGCCGAAGAAGTCCCCGGCCTCGGCGGCGCCGGGCACGCCGGCGGTGTCCTGGCTGATGACGGTGCGCTTGCTGGAGGAGACACCGGTGCTGGTGCCGTACAGGGCGACGATCTGGCCGGCCTCGGCCTTGCCGCCGACGGTCGCCCAGGTCACGCCGGTGACGACGTCGCCCTTCTTGTCGCAGTTGAAGTCGGGCCGCAGCACGGTGGCCGCGTCGGCGGCGACGGCGGGGGCGGACGCCGCGGTGAACAGACCGCCGGTGAGGACGGCCGCGGCGGCGGTCGCCAGGGCGGTGCGCGAGGCGCGGTTCCTGAGGTGGTTCACGAGATTCGATTCCTCCCGACGCGCTCGGCGCGTACGTGGTGCGGTGCGGGGTGTCGGCCGGGGCTCCGAGCCACGCGGGACCGGACGGGGCCGCCGCCCCTCGGCGGGCCGGCGAAGGTGAGACCCGTGACGGGCGGTGCGGGTTGTACGGCCGGGACAGGGGATGTCGAAGTGGCAGGAGGACGGCTGCGGCCGGGGTGCCGCCGGGTGCGGCGCCCCGGCCGCAGCCGGTACGGGGCGAAACGATTCCCCTCGGGGGCGTCGTGGCGTCAGTCGGCGAAGTTCCAGCCGAAGCTCGGGTAGTTCGTGGTGGAGACGCCGACCGAGGTCGGGGAGATCGAGCGGGAACCGGTCGCGGTGATCTTGCCGCCGCTGGACGGCAGGTACAGGACCGCGCCGTTGCCGTTCTCGTCCGAACCCGCGACCAGGTCGGCGCGGCCGTCGCCGGTGAGGTCGTCGATCTTCACGTCGATGCCGAGCAGGTCGCCGTCCTCGTTGTTGCCGGGGACGCCCGCGCTGCCCTGGTGGAAGGACTGGGCGCCGGTGCCGGTGATGCCGTTGGCGGTGCCGTACAGGACGACGACACTGCCGGTGGCGGAGTAGCCGTCGACGGTCTCGCCGGGCACGCCGACCACCAGGTCGAGGTAGGCGTCGCCGTTCACGTCGCCGAGGTCGAGGTCCGCGCCGAAGCCGTCCTCGGTCTCCGAGGCGCCCGGGACGCCGGAGGTGTCCTGGGTGATGCCGGCGATGCGGCCCGCGCCCGTGGCGGAGCCGTAGGTGATCCAGACCTTGCCGCCCTTGGCGGCGTAGGGGATGGTGCTGCCGTCCCCGTACGTGCTGTCCCAGCTGAAGCCGCTGACGATGTCGCCGTAGCCGTCGTGGTCGATGTCGCCGATGCCGGTGATGAAACCCGGGCGCAGCGTCTGGAAGCCGGCGGTGGTCAGGCCGGAGGAGTTGCCGAACAGCAGGATGTTCTGCTCGGGGACGTACTCGTCGAGACCGTCCGACGGGAAGGCGATGTCGGGCAGCGTGTCGCCGTTGATCACGAGGTCGGTGGCCTTGTCGCCGTTGACGTCGCCCGCCTGCAGGTTCCAGGCGCTGTCCTGCAGCGGCAGGTCCACCGTGTAACCGCCGCCGGTCGCACCGGTCTTGGAGATGCCGCCCTTGTAGACGTACAGGGAGTTGCCGTTGCCGCCGACGGCGAGGTCGGTCCTCCCGTCGTGGTCGAAGTCGCCGGCCGCCATGGTCCAGCCCCACATGCGCGCCTCGCCGGCGGTTGGGTCCGCGATCGTGACGGAGCTGGTGCCGGTCAGGCCGGAGGCGGTGCCCCACAGGATGGTGACGGAGCCCGCGTCCTCGCCGGCGGTGGTGTCCTCGCCGGGCGCGCCGACGGCCAGGTCGTCGTAGCCGTCGGCGTTGAAGTCGCCGTAGGCGGTCTCCTGGCCGAACAGGTCGTCCGTTTCGGCGGTGCCGGGGACGCCGGAGGTGTTCTGGCTGATCACCGTGCGCTTGGTGGAGTTGACGCCCGTGCTGGTGCCGTAGAGGGCCACGACCTGGCCGGCCGCGTCCTTGCCGCCCACGTAGGCGTACGCCGCGGAGGTGGCGACGTCGCCCTTCTTGTCCTTGTTGAAGTCGGCCTTCGCCACGACGGTGCTGTCGGCGGCGACAGCGGTGGTCGCGGTGGCGAAGGTGAGCAGGCCGCCGGTCAGAGCGGCGGCTGCCACCGTGGCGAGGGCGGTACGGGTGTTCTTGTGCATGCGATTCCCCAAATGCCACGCGGGGAGGCAGGGTGCGGCCTCTCCGGGGTGCCGAGGCCGGCCAAGTGTGGCCGGCGGTGATCAAGACCCGTGACGGGTGGGGTTGGTTGCGTGGGAATCGTGAACGCGGGATAACGGTCGGGTAACGACCCCGGGGCCGGGGCGCCGTGACGGCGCCCCGGC
>NZ_JBEOVU010000014.1:0-177220 GCF_040295685.1 Streptomyces sp. NPDC002734 | reverse complement strand
GGCCGCCGGCCCGCCCGACGACCCCACCACCCGGATCGAATACCGCTTCCGGTCCGGCGGCGGAGGCTGGCTCAACGTCGAGTCGACGCCGGGGCGCCGAACGCCGGGGCTGCCGGTGCCGCGGGGGCGGCGAAGCCCGGTGCCGCCTGCGGGGCGGCGGGCGCGGCGGGTTCCTCGTCGGCCACCTCTCCGCCGAAGTTCCGCAGCAGCGCCTCGAGTCCGCCGTCGAAGCCCTGGCCGACGGCGGCGAACCGCCAGACGTCCTTGAGGTAGAGGTCCGCCAGCATCACGGCGCGCTCGGTGGAGAACTCGGCTCCGGTGAAGGCGTACCGGGCCACCTCCTCGCCGCCCGCGACGATGCGGACGTAGCCGGAGGAGACCTGCGACATCTGCCCGGCGCCGTCGATGGTCGCGGTGAGCGACAGCTTGTGGATCTGCGACGGCATGCGGTCCAGCGTCACTCTGAACGACTGGGTGTCCCCGGCCTGTTCGCCGAGCAGCTGGATGGCTTCCTCGGGCGACTTCGGCTGGTTGTAGAACACGAAGTAGCGGTCGTCCGAGAGACGCTCGTCGGCGTCCAGACCGAAACAGCTGATGTCGAAGCCCAGTCCGGGCCCCTCGATCCGCACGCCGACGTAGAGGTCGGTGCCCGCTGTGAGATCACTGATTTTGGCCTTGTGGCCGCGTTGGAATTCCCTGGCCATGCGTGTACGCCCGTCCCCCATCCCGTTCCCGAAAGGTGCTGGGTCAGGCTAGCCCGGAATTCGCAGGACCGGACACCTCGGGACACAGCCGCTACGAAACGCGGACGATCTCAGTCCGACTCTCCGGGTCTCGCGGCAGGCAGATGCGGCAACCGTTCCGCGGCCACCACTCCTTCGAGGTACCCGCGGGCACGCTCGGTGCGGGGGTACGTCTCCAGCAGCCGCCAGAAGTCGGGGCCGTGCCCGGGCACCAGCAGGTGGGCCAACTCGTGGAGCAGGACGTAGTCGACGACGTACTCCGGCATGCCCTGCAGCCGGTGGGAGAGCCGGATGCTGCCCTCGGCGGGCGTGCAGGAGCCCCAGCGGCTGTTCTGGTTGGTGACCCAGCGGACCGTGGCCGGGCGGGCCCGGCCCGAGAGGTACTGCTCGGAGAGCAGGGCCGCGCGCCGGCCGAGGTCGGAGTCGTCCAGGGTGCGCCGGCTCTCCTGGGCGGCCAGCTTGTCCAGCATCACCCGCACCCAGCGCCGTTCCTCCGCCTCGGACATGCGGGCCGGGATGAGCACGACGGTGCGGTCGCCCTCCCGGTACGCGGAGACGGTACGGCGCCTGCGCGTGCTCCTGCGGACCTCCACCGCGCCCGCCGAGGAACCCCTGGGCGGCGCGCCCGAGGGACCGCGCTGCTGCGTGAAGGCACTGGGGGAAGGGTCGGAGGGCACCCCTCGACGTTACCGCCTGCGACCGGCGACGTCCCCGGTCCGCGCCGACATCCGGTACGACATCCACACCGGACGCCGGCCGCCGTTCTTCCGATCGGTACGACAAGTCCCCGGTGCCTGTGGACAACTCCCGACGCCCGTACGGCACATCGGGGCATGCTGTCGGTCGACGGCCCGTTCCGGGTCGTTCCGCGACGATCCGGCTCATGTCGGTCCGTTCCGGTGGATTCGGTCACACACATCCGTGAAGGGGTTGGTCGTCGTGCATCCCAGGGTCAAGCCCGCGCTCCGTCGCGGCTGGCGCGATCTGGACACGGTGCAGTTCGGGATGACCCCGGCGCACGCGATGACGCTCGGGCCGGTGGACACGGTGACCGGCACCTTCCTCGACCTGCTCAACGGGACCCGCGGCATGGGGCTGCTGCGCGAGGAGGCGGTGCGCATGGGGCTGCCGGAGGACCACGCCGACCGACTGGTCGAGCGTCTCTCGGACGCTGGCCTGCTGGACGATGCCACCGGCGGCGGGGCGGGGGCCGACACGCTGCGCGAGCGCCCGCACGCCATGGACCGGCTCCGCTCCGACCTCGCCTCCCTGTCCCTGACGGCGCCCGCTCCCGGTGACGCGGCACGGCGGCTGGCGGCCCGCCGCGCGCTGCGCGTGCAGGTGCGCGGCGTGGGCCGGGTGGGCGCGGTCCTGGCCGCGCTGCTGTCGGCGGCCGGGGTGGGCGAGGTGGACGTGCGCGACGGCGGCTGCGTGGAACCGTGGGACGTGGCCCCCGGCGGCCTCCCGCCGGGGGCCATCGGCGAGCGCCGCTCCGACGCCGCGCGCCGACTGGTCCGCGACGCCGCCCCCGAGCGCCCGCCGCGCCGGGGCGCCCCCTGCCCGTTCCGTGACGACACCGGCTACGCGCTGGTGCTGCTCACCCCGCGGGACGACCTCGCCGTCCACTCCCCCGACCCCCTCGACTCCGAGCCCCTGCTGGCGGCCGGCATCCCGCACCTGTACGCCGGGGTGGTGGAGGCGACGGGCGTGGTGGGCCCGCTGGTCCTGCCGGGCGAGACGCCGTGCGCCGAGTGTCTGCAGCGGTGGCGGGTGGAGCGGGACCCCACCTGGCCCCGGCTCCTGGCCCAGTGGCGCTCCCGCCGACCGAGGACGCCGCCCGCCTGCGACGTGGCGCTGGCCACGGCGGTCGCGGGGACGGCCGCGGGTCACGCCCTCGCCTTCCTCGACGGCCTCTCCGCCGCCGGGGCGCCGCACGCGGCGGGGGTGCGCTGGGAGGCCGCGCTGCCCGCGCTGCGCTGGCGTGCCCGGGAGGTCGCCGCGCATCCGGACTGCCCCTGCGGGGCGGCGGGGCAGGCGGTCCTGGAACTGTCCGGGGCGGCGGGGCAGTCACAGGTCACAATGACTGAGCAGAGGCCGTCGACCGAGTCCTGCCATCGGGCGAACCGGACGCGTCGGCCCGGGACTTGGAGGGCGCATGTCTGATCTTCCCCGGAAGGCGGTCACCCGGACCGCCAAACTCGCCGCGCTCCCCCTGGGCCTCGCGGGCCGGGTCACCTGGGGGCTGGGCAAACGGATCGTCGGCGAGTCCGCCGAGCTCGTGGGCCGTGAGCTCCAGCAGCGCACCGCCGAGCAGCTGTTCAAGGTGCTCGGCGAACTCAAGGGCGGCGCGATGAAGTTCGGGCAGGCCATGTCCGTCTTCGAGTCGGCGCTGCCGGAGGAGCTGGCCGGTCCGTACCGGGCGGCGCTCACCAAACTCCAGGAGGCCGCTCCGCCGATGCCCACCCGCACGGTCCACGCCGTGCTGCGCGAGCGCCTGGGTGAGGACTGGCGGGATCTCTTCCAGAAGTTCGACGACACTCCCTCGGCGGCCGCCTCCATCGGCCAGGTGCACCGCGCGGTGTGGCAGGACGGGCGGGAGGTGGCGGTGAAGGTGCAGTACCCGGGCGCGGGAGAGGCGCTGATCTCCGACCTGACCCAGCTCGGGCGGTTCGCGCGGCTGCTGGGGCCGCTGGTGCCCGGCATCGACGTCAAACCGCTGATCGCCGAGCTGCGGGAGCGGGTCTGCGAGGAGCTGGACTACGGCCTGGAGGCCGAGGCCCAGCAGGCCCACGCCGAGGAGTTCGCCGGTGATCCGGACGTGCTGGTGCCGGCCGTGGTCCACCACTGCGACCAGGTGCTGGTCACCGAGTGGATCGACGGGACACCTCTCTCGGAGGTCATATCCGACGGCACCGAGGAACAGCGGGACCGCGCCGGGCAGTTGCTGGCCCGTTTCCTCTTCTCCGGTCCGGCGCGCACCGGGCTCCTGCACGCCGATCCGCATCCGGGCAACTTCCGTCTGCTGACCGAGGGTTCGGACGATCCGGAGGTCTGGCGGCTGGGCGTCCTGGACTTCGGCACGGTGGACCGGCTGCCGGGCGGGCTGCCCGTGCCCATCGGGGAGGCCCTGCGGATGGCGCTGGACGGGGAGGCCGAGGCGGTCCATGCCCGGCTGTGCGCGGAGGGCTTCGTGAAGGAGACCGTCGAGCTCGATCCGGAGGCGGTGCTGGACTACCTGATGCCGATCATCGAGCCGGCGCGGGTCGCCGAGTTCACCTTCAGCCGGGGTTGGCTGCGGGGGCAGGCGGCCCGCCTCGCCGATCCGCGGTCGCCCGCCCACCAGCTGGGGAAGCGGCTCAACCTGCCGCCCTCGTACCTGCTGATACACCGCGTGACGCTGAGCACCATCGGTGTCCTGTGCCAGTTGGGCGCCACGGTCCGTCTGCGGCACGAACTGGAGTCGTGGCTCCCGGGGTTCGCCCCGGCGGAGTGAGAGGGGCGGTCCCCCGCACCGGGGGGCGACGCACTGCGGGGCCGCCCCCCGTAGGGAGCGGCCCCGTCGTCACCGCCGCACGGCGCCGTCGCGCCGTTCGCGTGTCGCGCCGTCCCGCCGCGGTGAGGCGGCGGGACGGTCGCGGCGGTCGCGGTGGTTACTGCATCACGGCGAGCGCCAGGGCGCGCCGGGCGCGCATCGACGCGCGCTCGGCCCGCCGCTGCATCCGCCGCGCGGCGAGGATGCGGAGCCCGGGCCGAGCGAGCTCGGCCTCGCGCATCCGCTCGTGCATATGCGCACGAGCGAGGGCTTCTGGGATGAGTTGCATTTCTCGGGTCCTGTTCTGACGCACCTCGGGCGCGCCGGTGTAAGGGAAGTCTCGGGTGGTGGCAGGCAGGGAGCCTGCGGGCTGCTCGAAGGCGGACAGCTTCATCGGGGCCTGTTTCCGGGGATCGTGCGTGTGGGGAGCGTCGATGGTGCGGGGGCCGGTCATGCCGCGACCGGGTTCTTGCGCGGGCGGCCACGCGGCCGCTTGCGGGCCACCACGACGCCCTGGACGAACAGCTCGCCGCCCCAGACGCCCCAGGGCTCGCGACGCTCCTTGGCGCCGGCGAGGCAGGCGTCGACCAGCGGGCAGGTGCGGCAGAGCGACTTGGCGTACTCGACGTCGGCCGGGGACTCGGCGAAGAAGACCTCGGGGTCGTTGGAGCGGCACGGGACCGGGGTGCCGAGGCCCTCGATGGCGTCGTCGAGAGCGGTCAGGGTGATGAGCGGAGTCAAGGAAAGGTCCTCCGTGAGGCCGGGCGGGGAAGTGGTGTCGGAAGGCGGTACGGACGGGGCGTGCGCTTCGAGTTGCACGGGGTTTCTTCCTCGTCTGATGTCGTCCGGCCGGTCGGCCGGTGGTGGGTACCGGTTGTTCTCTTGTCCCGAGGTCCTTCGGTCCGTCTCCCTGGTTCGGGGAAAACAGAAGGGCCGCGGATCCCTGATGGGGTTCCGCGGCCCTGAAGGCGCCGGCCTGAGAAATCAGGCTGGTTCGCTCCAGGGTTCCGGCCCGCGGAGGGCCCACATCGTCTGGGGGTGGTTCATCGTCTGCTGGGGCTTACCGGCACCGGCCGCCGCGTAGCCAAAGGCCTGAGCCTTCGCCACTCCTGCTTCCAGTGCCTTGGTCGGTCGCTCCTCGCGGACGGAAATGCCCGCGTAGGCCGACTCGGACCGGCTGCCGAAGACCGGGGCGCCGAGCAGCAGTCCACCCTTGGCCAGACCGCCGCCGACCAGGCCGGAGCCGAGACCGGTGACGTCGGAGCCGGACAGCACGGAGGCGGACACACCGGTGCCGCGGTCGAAGGCGTCAAGAGCGCACAGCGAGGCGACGAGATGATCGTTCTCCAGAGCGACGGTGCCGAAGGCACGGGTGGTGCTGATGCCGGTGGTGTTGGTCTTGCTGATCACTTCAATCGCCTCCTCTCGGCGTCTTGGGGGACCGTTGGCGGTCCGGCGGATACAGACGTCAGTACAGCACGGAACGGAAGCCTTTTTGGAGGCTTCGTGTTTCCGTGGTCTAGAACCTATGGGGGATCACACGGCGGGCGCAAACTATTTTTGCGACGACTTCGCAACGGTGTGTCGCGGAGCCGCTCAGTCCGCCTCCGGCGGGTCCTGACCGGCACAAATGGCGAGCACGTCGGCCCCGTAACGGTCCAGCTTGCGCATGCCCACGCCGGGGATCCGCGCCAGCTCCACCGGGTCCTCGGGCACCGTCTCGGCGATGGCGATCATCGTCTTGTCGGTGAAGACGCAGAAGGCCGGCTGCCCACTGCGGCGGGCCTGCACCTCACGCCAGGCCCGCAGCCGCTCGTAGACGCCCTCGTCCATCTCGGAGGGGCAGTCCTCGCAGCGCATCAGCTTCATCTCGCCGGCGTCGGTGAGGGTGCGCCCGCAGACCTTGCAGCGGGCCACGGTGCGCCGCGTCCGCCGGGGCACCGCCCGCTCGGCGCGGGCGGCCGCCCGGACCCCGTCCGCGCCCACCGCCGCGGTGCCGTACTCGACGCCGCCGGCGCCCCCGAGGCCCGGGCGGGCGCCCGCCACGGAGCCGCTGCCGGGGCGCAGGCCGTCCAGGAAACGGCTGGGCCGCCGGTTGGGCCGGCCTCCCGGCGACCGGGACAGGGCCCAGGAGACCTGCAGGTGCTCCCGCGCCCGGGTGACGCCGACGTAGAGCAGACGGCGCTCCTCCTCGATCTGCTCATCGGTGCGGGCGTAGGTGATCGGCATCATCCCCTCGGCCACGCCGACCAGGAGGACGGCGTCCCACTCCAGGCCCTTGGCCGAGTGCAGGGAGGCCAGGGTGACGCCCTGGACCGTCGGGGCGTGCTGGGCGGCCGCGCGCTCGTCGAGTTCGGTGACCAGGTCCGCGAGCGTGACCTGTGGCCGGGCCGCGGCGAAGCCCTCCGCGAGGTGGACCAGCGCGGCCAGCGACTCCCACTTCTCGCGGGCCGACCCCGAGCCGGCCGGCGGCGCGGGCGTCCAGCCCTGGCCGGAGAGCACCGCGCGGACCTGGCCGGGCAGGTCGGAGGCGTCCCCGAGCAGCGCGTCGTTCCCGCCGAAGCGGGCGGCGGCGCGCAGCTGGTGGACGGCCTGGCGGACCTCCTGGCGTTCGAAGAACCGCTCGGCGCCCCGCAGCTGGTAGGGCACGCCGGCGTCGGCGAGCGCCTGCTCGTAGGTCTCGGACTGGGCGTTGGTCCGGAACAGCACGGCGATCTCGCCCGCCGGGACGCCCGAGGCGATCAGCCGGCGGATGGCGCGGGCGGCGCCCTCCGCCTCGGAGGGCTCGTCGGCGTACTCGGCGAACCCGGGCTCGGGCCCGGCCGGTCGCTGCGAGACCAACTCCAGCCGGTGGTCGGCGGCCCGGCCGGTGGCCCGGCCGAGCACGCCGTTGGCGAGCCGCACCACCTGGGGCGTGGACCGGTAGTCGCGGACCAGCTTGACCACGGTGGCGCCCGGGTGGCGGGTGCGGAAGTCGAGCAGGTAGTCGGGGGTGGCCCCGGTGAACGAGTAGATGGTCTGGCCGGCGTCGCCGACCACGCAGATGTTCTCCCGCTCCCCCAGCCACAACTCGAGCAGGCGCTGCTGGAGCGGGGAGACGTCCTGGTACTCGTCGACGACGAAGTGCTGGTACTGGGCGCGGACCTCGCGGGCGATGTCCGGACGGTCCTGGAGGATGCCCACGGTCAGCAGCAGGACGTCCTCGAAGTCGATGACGCCGCGGTCCCGCTTGAGCTCCTCGTACAGGTCGTAGACGCGGGCGATCTCCGCCGGGTCCCGGGGGGCCTCCCGCCCGGCCTTGGCGGCGGCGGCCGCGTAGTCGGCGGCGACGGTCTGGGTGACCTTGGCCCACTCGATCTCCGCGGTGACGTCCCGCAGCTCGCCGCGGTCGAGCCGGATGCCGCAGCCGGCGGCCGCCTCGGCGACCACCTGGATCTTGCGGTCCACGATCCGGGGCAGCGCCCCGCCCACCGCCTTGGGCCAGAAGTACTGGAGCTGGCGCAGCGCCGCCGCGTGGAAGGTGCGGGCCTGCACGCCTGTCGCGCCGAGCTGGCGGAGCCGGCCGCGCATCTCGCCGGCCGCGCGGTTGGTGAAGGTGACGGCGAGGACGGTGGAGGGCTGGAGGATGCCCGCGCGCACGCCGTAGGCGATGCGGTGGGTGATCGCGCGGGTCTTGCCGGTGCCCGCACCGGCCAGGACGCACACCGGCCCGTGCAGCGCGGTGGCCACGGCCCGCTGCTCGGGGTCGAGCCCTTCCAGCACCGCGTCGGCCGAGTCCGGGACGGCGGGGAAGAGGGAGGAGTGCGTTGCTGGTGTCACCCCGCCATGCTGCCAGGTCGCCCGAGGCGGATGAGGCGGCCGTCCACAGGGCACGGGTATTCGTCGTACGAATGCGGTGTAGCTCACCCGGTCCGGGGCGGCGGGAATGCCGGCCGTGCACGGGACGTTCACCGGGTGCGACAGACCGTCGTGCGACTGCCGTCCCCCATCTCCCAAGGAGCGCGAAGCCCATGCCCGGCACTGTGACGATGTACAGCACCACGTGGTGCGGCTACTGCCACCGGCTGAAGAGCCAGCTGAGCCGTGAGGGCATCGCGTACGAGGAGATAAACATCGAGCAGGACCCGGAGTCGGCGCTCTTCGTCGAGAAGGTGAACGGCGGCAACCAGGTCGTGCCGACGGTCCGCGTCGTGCCTTCCGCGGGCGGCGAGGCGGTCGTGATGACCAACCCGAGCCTGGCCCAGGTCAAGCAGGCCCTCGGCGCCTGACCCCGCTCTCCCGAGACCCCCGTCCCGGCCGTCCCCGGCCGTCGGCGGGGGTCTCGCGTGTCCGGCGCCGACCGTTGCTTGACCCTGCCGCAGCGTCAGGGTTTCTGCTGGCCGTATGCGAACGGGAGAGCTTGCCGCCCTGGTCGGGGTGACCACCCGCGCCGTGCGGCACTACCACCACGTCGGGGTGCTGCCGGAGCCGGAGCGGGACCCCAACGGGTACCGGCGGTACACCTTGCGCCATGCCGTGCTGCTGGCGCGGATCCGGCGGCTGACCGAGCTGGGACTCGGCCTCGACGAGGTGCGGGACGTCCTCGCCGACGACGCCGGCCGTGAGCTGGCCGAGGTGCTGGAGGAGCTCGACGACGACCTGGCGCGGCAGGAGCGGCTGATCCGCGAACGCCGGGAGCGGCTCGCGGAGGTCCTGGTGGACGCCCGGGCCGGACGGCTCACCCCCGAGGGCCCCCTGTCACCGCGGCTGGCCGGTCTCCTGGCCTCCCTGGACGGGCCGGCCGGGTCGCCGACGGCGGCGCTGGACCGGGAGGTGCTGGCGCTGCTCGACACCGTCATGCCGGCACAGCAGCGTGACCGGCTGGTGGAGACACTGGGGGCGATGACCGCGCGGCCGGAGGTCGTGGAGCGGTCGCACGAGCTCTACCGGCGGATGGACGCGCTGCTGGACGTCCCGCCGGACGACCCGCGGGTCGTGGAGACCGGCGAGCTGATGGCGGACCTGCTCCCCGTGGAGCTCCTCGTCGAGTGGGGCGGTGCGGAATCCGACGCCACGAGCGCGGAGGCTCTGCTGTCGGGGCTGTCCCCCGCGCAGCGGGAGGCGCTCCGGCACGGCCTCGCGGTGGCCGGACGCCGTGCGCGGGCGACGGCCTCTCCGGACCGAGCTCCGTCACGGCCGCCGGGCGAGCGCGCGGCAGGCGCGGCAGCAGTGGAAGGCCCGGCAGGCACGGCGGGCACGGCAGCCGCGGCGGCCGCGGCAGGCGCGGCGTGAGCCGGCGGTGGCTGCGGCGGGCCGCCTGGGCGGTGGTGCCGGCGGAGCTGCTGACGGTGGTGTGCCTGGCGGCCGGGGTGGACGTGCCGCTGCCGTTGCTCGTGGCCGCGGAGATCACGGTGGCGGCGCTGCTGGTGGCGGAGGCCGTCGCGCTTCTACGGCTGCGGCGCGCGGGACTGTCGTGGCGTGAGGCGGCGGGCGAGCTGGTGCCCGAGCCGGTGCTGCGGCTGGCCGGGCACGAGCTGCGGCTGTGGCAGAGCCTGCTCCTGTGGGTGCGGCGGGCACGGCACGGCCTGCGGGAGGGGGACCTGGCGTTCGGCCACGCACGGGGTGACGCGGCCATGATGTACGGGCTGCTCTTCGTCTGCCTGGTCGAGACGGTGGGGCTGTCGGTGCTGCTGGCCGACTGGCCGGCCGCGCACGCGGTGGTGCTGGTGCTCGACGTCCAGACGGTGCTGTTCCTGCTGGGCCTGCGGGCGGCGGCTGTGGTCCGGCCGCACGTGCTGGGCGGCGGGGTGCTGCGGGTGCGCAGCGGGGCACATGTGGACCTGGCGATACCGCTGCAGCGGATCGCGGCGGTGCGGCGCCGGTCGGCGTACGCGCACGCCGAGGCGGAGGGGGAGCTGAACCTCCCGGTCGGCTCGCAGACGTCGATCGTGCTGGAGTTGAGCGAGGCGGTGCGGGCGCCGCGGTTGCTGGGTGGCGCGCGGGCGGTCCGGGTGGTGCGGTTCCACGCGGACGAGCCGGACGCGCTGTACGCGGCGCTGGTCGACGCGCTGCGCCCGCAGGGTGAGGCCGCCTGAGTGCGGCGGCCTCACCCTGCCGGAACCGTCAGGCGGCGGCTCGGGTGGGCAGCGGGCGGCCGTACCAGTTCTCGATGAGCCGGGCGGCGATGGAGATGCCGTAGGGCGGGAGGACCTCGCCGGAGGCGAACGCGGCGGTGAGTTCGTCGCGGGAGAACCACCGCGCCTCGCTGATCTCCTCGCCGTCGACCTGCGTGTGCGTCGTGGTCGCCCGCGCCATGAAGCCGAGCATCAGGCTGGAGGGGAACGGCCACGGCTGGCTGGCCACGTAGGAGACGTCGCCGATGATCACGCCGGCCTCCTCGAAGACCTCGCGCCGCACCGCCGCCTCGATGGACTCGCCGGGCTCCACGAACCCCGCGAGGGTCGAGAAGCGGCCCTCCGGCCAGTGCACCTGGCGTCCGAGCAGGATGCGGTCGTCGTCGTCGGTGACGGCCATGATGACCGCGGGGTCGGTGCGCGGGTAGTGCTCCGCCCCGCACTTGGGGCAGCGCCGCACGTGGCCGGCCGCGGCGATGACCGTCCTGCCGCCGCAGCGGGAACAGAACCGGTGCAGCCGCTGCCAGTTCTCCAGCGCCACCGCGTGCACCATCAGCCCGGCGTCCCGGTCGGACAGCAGCAGGCCGGCCTCGCGCAGTCCCGCCGAGCGCGCCGACTGGTCCATGCGACCGGGCAGCGAGTCCCGCTGGAGGGCGAAGTAGCGCACGCCGTCCTCGTCGGTGCCCAGGAAGTAGCGGTGGGCCTCGGTGAGCGGCGCCTCGAACGACGGAGTGGTGACCAGCTCGGTGCGCCCGTCCGGCGTCTCGTCGATGAGCACCTGGCCGCCGGAGACGACGAAGCAGCGCGTGGTGGGGTGGCTCCAGGCGGCGGCCAGCCATGCCTCGTCGAGCCGGTGGTGGGCGGCGCGGTCGATGCCGGAGGGCGCGGTCAGCGCGACCGGTGGTCCGGCGAGGCCGCCGGCTGCGGTCGTGTCGCCGGAGCCGGCGGCGGTCGTGTCGCCGGCGGCGGGGTGGTCCTGACCGGCGGAGTCGCCGGCGGCGCGTTCGGTGGTCGATGCGGTCACGGCGGGTTCGGGCTCCCCCTGTGATGCGGCCGGCCCGCCTGCGGCGGCGGCCTGGGCGTCGGTGGTGTCAGCGGGCATCGCGCAGGCTCTCCGCGAGGTCGTCCCAGAGGTACGCGGTGGTCTCCACGCCCTTGACGAGAAGGTCCAGCTCGACCTTCTCGTCGGGCGCGTGCCAGCCGTCGGACGGCACCGAGATGCCGAGGAACAGCACGGGGGCGCCCAGCACCTCCTGGAGGTCGGCGGCGGGGCCGGAGCCGCCCTCCCGGGTGAAGCGGATCGGCTGCCGGAAGGCGCGGCCCATGGCACGGGCCAGGGACTGCAGCGCCGGGTGGTCCAGCGGCGTGAGGCAGGGGCGGGTGGCGCCGCCGGACTCGATCTCGTGCCGGATCCCGGCCGGGATCCGCTCGGCGACCCAGTCACGGACCAGCCGTTCGATCCGGGCGGTGTCCTGTCCGGCGACCAGCCGGAAGGTCAGCTTGGCCATCGCCGACGACGGGACGATCGTCTTGCCGCCGGCACCCTGGTAACCGCCGCCGATGCCGTTGACCTCGGCGGTCGGGCGGGCCCAGATGCGCTCCAGCGTGGTGTAGCCGGCCTCGCCGGAGGCCGCGTGCGACTTGGCGGTGCGCAGCCAGCGCTCCTCGTCGAAGGGCAGCTCGGCGAAGAGGGCGCGCTCGCGGTCGGTCAGCTCGACGACGCCGTCGTAGAAGCCGGGGATCGCGACCCGGCCGTCCGCGTCGTGCAGGGCGGCGACCAGCCGGGCGACGGCGGTGGCCGGGTTGGGCACCGCGCCGCCGAAGGAGCCGGAGTGGATGTCCTGGTCGGGGCCGTGCAGGCGCACCTCGAACTCGGCGAGGCCGCGCATGCCGGTGCAGACGGTGGGGGTGTCCTCGGACCACATGCCGGTGTCGGAGACGATCACGGCGTCCGCGGCGAGCCGCCCGGCCCGCTCCTCGACGAGGGCGCGGAAGTGCGGCGACCCGGACTCCTCCTCACCCTCGACCAGCAGCTTCAGGTGGACGGCGGGTGAGGTGCGGCCGGTGGCGGCGAGGTGGGCGCGGACCCCGAGCGTGTGGAAGTAGACCTGGCCCTTGTCGTCGGCGGCGCCGCGCGCGTACAGGCGGCCGTCCTTGACGACGGGCTCGAACGGGTCGGTGTCCCAGCCGTCCTCCCGGGCGGCGGGCTGCACGTCGTGGTGGCCGTAGACGAGCACGACGGGGGCGTCGGGCTCCTCGGCGGGCCACTCGGCGAAGACGGCCGGAGCGCCCGGTGTGTCCCAGACCTCGACGACCGGGAAGCCCGTCTCCTTCAGTGCGCCCGCCAGCCAGTCGGCACTGCGCCGCACGTCACCGGCGTGCTCGGGCTGGGCCGAGACGGACGGGATGCGGAGCCACTGGGAGAGCTCCTCGAGGAACGAGGCGCGGTGCTGCTCGATGTACGTCTGGACGGCGCTGTCCAAGGTCTCGCTCATACCTTTGACCCTATCCGGCCGAACCCGTGGGCCGATGGGGTGAAGGAGTCCCGGGACCAGTGGAACTGGACACTCCGGCCGCCTCGAACGCTCCGTCTTCGCCCGATTCCTCCGCATCGTCCCCTGTCAGGAGGCGTTCCAGCTCCGCCCGGCCGGGCAGATCCGCCGGGCGGACCACCTCGCCGGTGCGGACGTACAGGAAGGACGCTGTGACCGATTCCACGGGCACGCCCTGCTGCTCGGCCCAGGCCAGCCGGTAGACGGCGAGCTGCAGCGGGTCGGCGGTGGGGGCGCGGTGGGTCTTCCAGTCCACGACCTCGTACCGAACCTCCCCGGCGGCCTCCTCCCCTTCCCGCCCCTCCGCCTCTTCCGTCACGCGCTCTTCCGTCACGCGCTCCTCCGTCACGCGCTCTTCCGTCACGCGCTCTTCCGTCACGCGGTAGACGGCGTCGATCCGGCCGCGCACCACCCGGCCGGCCAGGCCCAGCTGGAACGGCGCCTCGACGCGGTAGGGCGTGCGGCGGGCGTACTCGGTGCGCTCGAAGGCCTCCTTGAGCGCCTCCAGGTCACGCTCGTCCTCGATCTCGGCGTCCGTGCCGGGCAGCTCGTCGGGCTCCAACATGGGCAGCCGCAGCGCCTCGAAGCGGGACTCCACCCAGGCGTGGAACCGGGTGCCGCGGCGGGCGGCCGGCTGCGGCGGCCGCGGCATGGGGCGGGCCAGCTCGCGGGCGAAGCCGTCCGGGTCCTCGTGCAGACGCATCAGCTCGGTGGCGGTGAGGGAGGCGGGCAGCCGCACCTCGGTCACTGCCTGCCGGGCGATCAGCAGCTCCTCGGCGAGGGCGTCGAGGTCGCGGTCCCAGGACGCGACGGCGCGCGCCTCCTCGGGCGTGAGCGGCTCGGCGAACTGGTGCGGCACGAACGGGGCGGGCGGCGCGGGGGGCGGCGTGCCACCGTCACGGTCCGCGGGCAGGCCGTCGCCGCCGTACGGATCCGGCTGCGCGTCCCGGCCGTACGGGTCCGGCGGCAGGTCGTGCTCGTGCGGGTCCGGCGGCAGGGTGTCGTGGTCGTACGGGTCCGGCGGCACGGAGTCGTCGTGGTCGTACGGGTCCGGGGGGAGGGCGTCGTCGTACGGGTCGGGGGGCAGGTCCTCGTCGTCCGGCGGCGGCGGCCAGTCGGGGTGGTGGGCGTGCGCCGCCTCGTCGGGCTCGGCGGCGCCCGAGGCGGCCCGCTCCAGGTGCGCGAGGACGGTGCGCTCGGCGGCACGGCGGCGGCGCGCCGCCTCCTCGTCGAGCGGGAGCGGCCAGGCGTGCTCGGCGCCGCCGCTGTGCAGGACGGGGTTCTTCTCGTCCTCCTCCGGCCCGTCCGCCCAGACCTCGATCTCGCCGTGCCCCGCCTCGCAGTGCTCGTACAGCGCCTGGAGGAACGCGGACGGCCCGCGCGGGCGGGTCCTGGCCGGCGCCCACCAGTGGCCGGAGCCGAGCAGGAGAGAGCGGGGACGGGTGAAGGTGACATACCCGAGCCGCAGCTCCTCGGTCCGGTGGTGCTCGTCCGTCGCCGCCTTGAAGGCCTTCATGCCCTTGGCGTCGAAGGACGCGATGTCCGGCAGGGTGGAGGCGTCGCCGCGCAGGGCGTGCGGCAGGACCCGGGCCTGGGCGGTCCACCGGTCCTGGCCCTTGGCGTCGGGGAAGCCGCCCTGGACGAGGCCCGGCACCACGACCACGTCCCACTCCAGGCCCTTGGACTTGTGCGCGGTGAGCACCTTGACCGTGTTCTCGCCGCCGGGCAGGGCGTTGTCCAGCCCCTTCTCGAACTCGGCGGCGGCCCGCAGGAAGCCCAGGAACGCCTGGAGGGTGGCCCGACCGTCCTCCGCGGTGGCGGTGGCGGCGAAGGAGGCGGCCGTGTCGAGGAAGTTGCCGAGCGTCTCGCGGCGGCGGGCGGCGAGCGCGCCGGGCGAGGCGGACAGCTCGACCTCCAGGCCGGTCACCGCGAGGACGCGGTGCAGGACGTCCATCAGCGGGTCGGACAGCGAACGCCGCAGGTCCCGCAGCTCGGCGGCGAGCCGGGCGAACCGCACCCGCGCCTCCGCGGAGAACGGCAGCCCGTCGTGGTCGCCGCCCAGGGACGGGTCGACGAAGGTCTCCAGGGCGTCCGCCAGGGAGATCACCTCCGCCGGGTCGGTCCCCTCGACGGCCGCCACCAGGCGGCGCTCCAGGTCCTCCTCGTCGGGGCCGCCGCGCGCCACGAGGAGGCGGGCCCGGCGTCCGAGCAGGGCGAGGTCGCGGGGGCCGATCCGCCAGCGCGGCCCGGTCAGCAGCCGGACCAGGGAGGCGTTGGCGCCCGGGTCCTGGAGCACCTCGCAGGTGGCGACGAGGTCGGCGACCTCCGGCAGGTCGAGCAGACCGGCCAGGCCCACCACCTCCACCGGGACGTCCCGGGTCACCAGGGCGGCATGCAGCGGGGCGAAGTCGGCGGTGCGCCGGCACAGCACGGCGATCTCCCCGGGAGGCGTCCCGGTGGCCACCAGGTGGGCGATGGAGTCGGCGATCCAGTCCGTCTCCTCCACGGCGGTCCGCAGCAGCGCGCAGCGCACCCGGCCGTCCCGCTCGGCGCCCGGGGCGGGGCGCAGGGCCTCGACGCCCTCGTGCATGTCCCGCAGCGGGGCGGCCATGCGGTTGGCCAGGTCGAGGAGGAGGCCTCCGCTGCGCCGGTTCTCGCTCAGCGACAGGCGGGTCGCCGGGGTGCCGTCGGCGTGCGGGAAGTGCTCGGGGAAGTCGTCCAGGTTGGCCACCGAGGCGCCGCGCCAGCCATAGATGGCCTGGCAGGGGTCGCCCACCGCGGTCACCGGGTGGCCCGTGCCGCCGCCGAACAGGCCGGAGAGGAGGATCCGCTGGGCCACGGAGGTGTCCTGGTACTCGTCGAGGAGCACCACCCGGTACTGGTCACGCAGCAGCGCGCCGACCTCGGGACGACCGCGCGCCAGCTCGGCGGAGAGCCCGATCTGGTCGCCGAAGTCGACGAGGTCCCGCTCCCGCTTGGCCTTCCGGAACCGTCCGACCAGCTCGGCGAGCTCGCGCCGGGCCGCCGCGGCCTTCGGGACCTTGCGCAGGTCGTCGTTGGTGAGCTTGGCGTCCGCCAGCTCGGCCAGCAGCTCCGCGTCGTACGCCCGGAGCCGTTCGGGCGTCACCAGGTGCTCGGAGAGCTCGCCCTCCAGGGTGAGCAGGTCCCGGATCATGTTGGCGAAGGTGCCGGTCAGCGACGGGTACGGTCCGGGCGCCTCGCGCAGCACGCGCGCCGCGAGCTGGTAGCGGGCGGCCCCGCCGAGCAGGCGCGCGCTGGGCTCCAGGCCGATCCGCAGGCCGTGGTCGGTGAGGAGGCGTCCGGCGAAGGAGTGGTAGGTGGAGATCAGCGGCTCGCCGGCGCCCTCCTCCGGTCCGGCCCCGGGCTCGAAGGCGTCCGGGTCGGTGACCCCGGCCTTCACGAGCGCCTTGCGGACGCGCTCGGACAGCTCGGCGGCGGCCTTGTTGGTGAAGGTCAGCCCGAGCACCTGCTCCGGCGCCACCTGCCCCGTGCCGGTGAGCCACACCACGCGGGCGGCCATCACCGTCGTCTTCCCCGACCCCGCTCCCGCGACGATCACCTGCGGCGCGGGCGGCGCCGTGATGCACGCCAGCTGCTCCGGGGTGAACGGAATGCCGAGCAGCTCCTTGAGCTGCTCGGGGTCGGTGATGCGGGGGTCGGACACGCTTCGAGGCTAACCCGCCGGGCGGACAGCGGACGCCGCGTCGGGTGCGACCGGTGCCGCCGCGGTGCCTGGCCTCGCCCTCGGGGCCAGGAGGGCCGCGGCGGGGCCAGGAGGCCGGGGGCGGGGGCGGGGGCGGGGTCAGTCCACCACGTGCCGGCCCTCCGGGCGGGCGGAGCAGGACTGCTTGAAGGCGCAGTGGTCGCAGTGGCCGCCGGTGGCCGGGACGAAGCGCTCGTCGAGGACCTTGCCGGCGGCGGTGGCCAGCAGGTCGCCGACCCACTCCCCCTCCAGGGGGTCCTGGGCCTGGACCTTGGGGAGGTCCTCGGCCTTGCGGGAGGTCGCCTGCCGCAGGTGGACCAGTTCCGCGCCGCCCGGCTCAGGGCGCTCCCCGCCGAACGCCTCGTCGACGGCGCCCTCGCGCACCGCCAGCTGGTAGACGGCGAGCTGCGGGTGGCGGGCGACCTCGCCGGAGGTGGGCGCCGACCTGCCGGTCTTGAAGTCGACGACGTAGGCGCGGCCCTCGGCGTCGGTCTCCACGCGGTCCATGGAGCCGCGGATGCGTATCCGGTGTTCGCCGGCGGCGAGGGTGACGTCGAAGTCGTGCTCGGTGGCGACCGGCCGGCGTCCGGTCTCCGCGCCCATCACGTGCCAGTTGAGGAACCGCTCCAGCGCCGCGCGCGCGTTGTCGCGTTCCTGGTCGGACTTCCAGGGCGCGTCGAAGGCGAGCGAGTTCCACACCGAGTCGAGGCGTTCCATCAGGACGTCCAGGTCGGCGGGGGTGCGGCCGGAGGCCACCTCGTCGGCCAGCACGTGCACGACGTTGCCGAAGCTCTGGGCGGCGGTGGCCGGGGTGTCGGCCTTCACCTCGCGGCCCAGGAACCACTGCAGCGCGCAGGTGTTGGCGAGCTGGTCCAGCGCGCTGCCCGACAGGACGACGGGCTGGTCCCGGTCGCGGAGGGGGACCTTGCTCTCGGTCGGCTCGTGCATGCCCCACCAGCGGGAGGGGTGGGCGGCGGGCGCCAGCGGGCGGCCCTCGTCGTCGGTCAGGGCGGCGAGCTTGGCCAGTCTCCGCGCGGCGGCCTCCCGCAGGGCGTCGGAGGCCCGGGGGTCGACGGTGGTGGCCCGGAGCTCGGCGACCAGGGCGGCCACCGACAGCGGGCGGCGCGGACGACCGGTGACGTCGCGGGGCTCGACGCCGAGTTCGGTGAGGAAGCGGGAGGGCTGGTCGCCGTCCTCCGCGGGAGCCTTGACGGCGGTGACGACCAGGCGTTCACGGGCGCGGGTGGCCGCGACGTAGAACAGGCGGCGCTCCTCGGCCAGCAGGGCGCCCGGGGGGAGCGGGTCCGCGAGCCCGTCCCGGCCGATCCGGTCGGCCTCGAGCAGGGAGCCGCGGCGGCGGAGGTCGGGCCACAGGCCCTCCTGGACGTCGGCGACGACGACCAGGGTCCACTCCAGGCCCTTGGAGCGGTGGGCGGTCATCAGGCGCACCGCGTCGGGGCGGGCCACCCGGCGGGTGAGGGTGTCGGCGGCGATGTCCTGGTTCTCGATCTCCGCGAGGAAGTTGAGCGCGCCGCGGCCGCCGGTGCGTTCCTCGGCGCGGGCGGCGGTGGCGAACAGGGCGCAGACCGCGTCGAGGTCGCGGTGCGCGTTGCGGCCCGCCGCGCCGCCGCGGTGGGCGGCCCAGGCCAGCCGGCGCGGCCAGGGGGTGCCGTCCCAGAGCAGCCAGAGGGCCTCCTCTGCGGTGCCGCCCTCGGCCAGGCAGGCGCGGACGGCCCGCAGCAGCTCGCCGAGCTTGCGGGCGCCGCCGGCGTACGCGTCGTCGTGGGCGATCAGCCGCTCGGGGGCGCACAGGGCGCGGGCCAGCAGGTCGTCGGAGGGCGGCGGGAAGGCGTTGCCCGCGGCGCGTTCCTCGTCGCGCAGGGCGCGGCCGAGACGGCGCAGGTCGGCGGCGTCCAGTCCGGCGAGCGGGGAGGCCAGCAGCGTGAGCGCGGTCTCGGTGTCGAGCCACACCGCCCCGTCCCCGTCCCCGTCACGGCTCCCGGCCACGGCCTCAGCCGCAGCGGCGGCCTCAGCCTCAGCCTCAGCGACGGCCTCCGCCGCGGTCCCGGAGTCGACGCCGGCCTCGTCCCTACTTCCGCCCTCAGCTTCGGCTCCGCCCTCCGCATCAGCGCCGCCCTGGACCCCGGCACCGGCACCGGTACCGGCACCGGCCTCACCGTCACGGTCGGCAGCCCCCGCGCCCGGGCCCCCTCCGCCGTCCACGTCGCCCGGGGCGTCGCCCGACGCACCGTCGCGTCCCTCGTCGCCCGCCACGGACGCGGCGGTGCGGGCGGTCGCCTCCGCCGTGGCCACCGCGCGCAGGGCGGTGAGGAGCGGCGCCACCGCGGGCTCGTGCCGCAGGGGCACGTCGTCGCCGTCGATCTCCAGGGGGACGCCGGCCGAGCTCAGGACGCGACGCACGGCGGGTATCGACTGGGAACCGGCCCGGACCAGGACAGCCATCTCGCGCCACGGGACGCCGTCCTCGAGGTGCGCGCGGCGCAGGACGTCGGCGACGTTCTCCAGCTGCGTGCTGCGGGTGGGGTAGGTGTACACCTCCACCGAACCGCCCTCCCGCTCCGGCACCAGCTCCCGGTGCGCCCGCACCTTCGCGGCGGGCAGCCTGGTCAGCGGCATGCGCCGGGTGAGCAGCCGGGTCGCCTCCAGCAGCCCCGCGCCTGCCCGGCGGGACGTGCGCAGCACCTCGACCGGCGCCGGAGCGCCGTCGGCCCGGGGGAACGCGTGCGGGAAGTCGAGGATGCCGTTGACGTCGGCGCCGCGGAAGGCGTAGATCGACTGGTCGGGGTCGCCGAACGCGACCAGCGTCCGCCCGCCCCCGGCCAGCGCCCGCAGCAGCCGCACCTGGGCCGGGTCGGTGTCCTGGTACTCGTCGACCAGCACCGCGTCGTACTCGGCGGCGAGCCGGCCGCCGACCTCCGGGCGGCTGACCAGCAGCACCGCGCGGTGCACCAGCTCCGCGTAGTCGATGACGCCCTGGAGGTCGAGGACGTCCAGGTACTCCGCGAGGAAGGCAGCCGCCGCCCGCCAGTCGGGCCGGCCTATGCGCCGGGCGAACGCGTCCAGCGCCTCCGGGCCGAGCCCGAGCTCACGGGTGCGGGCCAGCACGGCGCGGACCTCGTCGGCGAAGCCGCGGGTGGTGAGGCAGGCGCGGAGGTCGTCGGGCCAGCGGACGTGGGCCAGGCCCAGCCGCTCCAGCTCCGGCTCGCCGGCCAGCAGCTCGCGCACCGCGACGTCCTGCTCGGGGCCGGAGAGCAGGCGCAGCGGCTCGGCGAAGAGGTCGCCGGCCTGGTGCGCGCGGACCAGCGCGTAACAGAAGGAGTGGAAGGTGGTGGCCCGCGGCGCCCGGGCGGCGCCGACCCGCGCCGCCATCCGGTCGCGCAGCTCCATGGCGGCCTTGCGGCTGAAGGTGAGGACCAGGATGCGCGCCGGGTCGCCGCCGCGCGCCATCCGCGCGGCCACCGACTCCACCAGCGTCGTCGTCTTGCCGGTGCCCGGACCGGCGAGGACCAGCAGCGGCCCCGAGCGGTGCTCCACGACCGCACGCTGCGACGCGTCGAGCCGCGGCGGCTCCGGTGCCGCGACCGGGGTGCGGACCAGCCGGTACCCGCCGTCGGACGCCCGCCGCGCCGTACGGCGGGGCGGTGTCGCGGTGAGGGAGGGGTTGCTCATGGTTCGCCGGTCCTGGTGGTGCGGAGGGGTGTGCGGCAGATGGGGAGGTGCTGGGCGGGTGGAGGGGGCGTGCGAGGCGGTGGGGACGGGGCGGGCGGGGCGGCTGTGGGGAGGGTGTCCCCGAGGGGCGGATGCGAAGGTGGTCGTCCGTCGAACGTACGGCATCGCGGGGGCGTGCCCGTACGAGTCCACCGATACCGGACTTCACCCGGACGGAGGACAGCCGCCCCGTCCTGCCCTCCGGACCGGTCGCACGCGGGTCATCCCTCCGCGCCGTCCCAGCGGGCCCGCCGCATGTCCAGCCGGGGCATCGACCCCCGGGAGGCGCCGGCGGCCTCCCGCAGCGGCGTCCCCTCCTCGCGGTAGTGGTCCAGCGCGCGCAGTTCGTGGCCGGGCAGCAGCACGCCGTCGGAGCGGACCACCCGCCACCACGGGACCGCGCTCCCGTAGAGGGCCATCACCCGCCCCACCTGGCGAGGGCCGCCCTCCCCGAGCCATTCGGCGACGTCCCCGTAGGTCATCACCCGGCCCGGCGGGACCCGTTCCGCCACGTCCAGCACCAGTTCCGCGTACTCGGGGAGCTCGGCGCCGGACCGTTCCACGTCACTCATCCGACCCATCCTGCCGCACCCCTCCGACACACCCGCCCACGCCCGCGGAACTCCCGCCGCACGTCCGGGACCCGCCCGGAGCGCACCCTGAACGCGCCCGGAACGCTCTCCGAACGCGCTCCGGAGGCGTGCGCGGCGTATTTCACGCCTCTGGATCGCCCCCTGACCCCACCATGGGTATGCCCGGCATGCCACCATCGTGCGGGCGGTGACTGGTGATACGTGAGCAACGTGAGCAGAACGAGACCGAGGAGTGGCAGGGCGTGCATCCCGAGAAGGCGGAGAGCGCTGCCGAGGTCTCGTCGCGCCCGGAAGCAGAGATGACGAAGACTCCCCGATCACGGCGCCCCGGCGACGCCGGCGGCGGTGACGCCGGCGGCGGCCCCGCCCACGCCGGCGGCTCGCACGCCGAGAACGCCCGCGTCCCTGGAACCGGCGACAGCACCGGAACCGGTGACGGGGCCGGAGCCGGCGACGGATCCGGAGTCGGCGGCAGCACCGGAACCCGCGACGGCGCGAAGGCCCCGGACGCCCAGCTGCCCCCCGAGCCCTCCGGAGCCACCGTCGCCCCCGACGACGGCGACGAGGTGCAGGGCGACGAGCCCCTCCTCCCCGCCCGCGTGCACCGCCCCTCCGACCTGATGCGGCTGCTGGTCGGCCTCCTGGCCGTCGCCGTGCTGCTGGCCGTCGCCGCCTTCGCCGAGGGCGCGACCTCCGGCCTCGAGCAGGACATCAACGAGGGCACCACCGCCGCGCCCGACCTCCTGATCAAGGTGGCCGGCCTGGCGTCCAGCATCGCGATCCTGCTGGTGCCGGTGGCCTTCGCGGTGGAGCGGCTGATCAAGCGGGACGCCCTGCGGATCGCCGACGGCGTGCTGGCCGCCGTCCTCGCGCACGGAGTGACCCTCGCCACCGACCTGTGGGTGGCGCGGTCCGCCCCCCAGGCCATCCAGGACGCCCTCACCCAGCTCGCCCCCGGCGGCAGCGGTGCGTCGGCCGCGCTCACCGACCCGGTGCACGGCTACCTCGCCCCGGTGATCGCCTTCATGACCGCCGTGGGGCTCTCCCGAAGACCTCGCTGGCGCACCGTCCTGTGGGTGGTGCTGGCGCTGGACGCCTTCTCCATGCTGGTCAGCGGCTACACCACCCCCTTCTCCATCCTCCTGACCATCCTCATCGGCTGGAGCGTCGCCTACGGCACGCTGTACGCCGTCGGCTCGCCCAACGTCCGGCCCACCGGCCGCACCCTGATGGCGGGCCTGCGGCATGTCGGCTTCCACCCGGCCTCGGCCCGGCAGGAGACGGAGGGCGAGGGCCACGAGAGCGACCGGGGCCGCCGCTACTTCGTCACCCTGGAGGACGGCCGCCCCCTCGACGTCACGGTGGTCGACCGGGAACAGCAGGCGCAGGCCTTCTACTACCGGGCCTGGCGCAACCTGACGCTGCGCGGCTCGGCCACCCGGCGGAGCCTTCAGTCGCTGCGCCAGGCGCTGGAGCAGGAGGCCCTGCTGGCCTACGCGGCCATCGCCGCCGGGGCCAACGCCGCCAAGCTGATCGCCACCGCCGAGCTCGGACCGGACGCCGTGATGCTCGTGTACGAGCACACCGGAGGGCGTCCGCTGGACCAGCTGGCGGACGAGGAGATCACCGACGAGCTGATGCGGGACACCTGGCGGCAGGTGAAGGCGCTGCAGTCGCGGCGCATCGCGCACCGCAGGCTGGCCGGCGACGCCATTCTGGTGGATCGTTCCGGCGCGGTGATCCTCTCCGACCTCCGCGGCGGCGAGATCGCCGCCGGCGACCTGCTGCTGCGCATGGACATCGCCCAGCTGCTCACCACGCTCGGCCTGCGGGCCGGCGCGGAGCGGGCGGTGGCCGCCGCGGTGGACGTCCTGGGCCCCGACGCGGTCGCGGACTGCCTGCCACTGCTCCAGCCCATCGCGCTGACCCGCACGACCCGCGCCACCCTGCGCCGGCTGGGCCGGGAGCGCGCCCAGCGGGAGCGGGAGGCGGTGCTGGAGGCCGCCGACAAGGCGCGTGCGCTGCGCGCCGCCGAACGCGAGGCCGGCGCAGGCGCCACCGCGGCCACGCCGGCCGCGACCGGAGCGGCGGGCACGGGCACCGTGACGGCGTCGACCGGCGCGGTGTCCGACCGCAAGGCACTCAAGGCCGAGCAGCGCGCCGAGAAGCGTGCCGTCGACGAGGCCCTGGAGGAGGCGCGCGAGGAGGACCTGCTCACCCAGATCCGCCACCAGGTGCTGCGCATCCGCCCGCAGGCCCCGGTGGAGCCCGCCAGGCTGGAGCGGATCCGTCCGCGCACCCTGATCACCTTCATCGCGGGCGCGATCGGCGCGTACTACCTGCTGTCCCAGCTGGCCCACGTCCCGTTCGACTCCATCGCCTCGGCGCACTGGGGCTGGGTGGCCGCCGCCGCGTTGTTCGCGGCGCTCAGCTATGTCGCTGCGGCGATGTCGCTGCTGGGCTTCGTGCCGGAGCGGGTGCCGTTCAGGCGCACGGTCTCGGCGCAGGTGGCGGGGTCCTTCGTGAAGATCGTCGCCCCGGCGGCGATCGGCGGCGTGGCCCTGAACACGCGGTTCCTTCAGAAGGCCGGCATCCGCCCCGGCCTGGCGGTGGCCAGTGTGGGCGCCTCCCAGCTGTTCGGGCTGGGCTCGCACATCATGCTGCTGCTGGTCTTCGGCTACCTCACCGGCATCGAGAAGACGCCGTCCCTGTCGCCGTCCCGCACGGTGATCGCCGGGCTGCTGACGGTCGCCGTGCTGGTGCTGGTGGTGACCTCGGTTCCTCTGCTGCGGAAGTTCGTGGCGACCCGGGTGCGCTCGCTCTTCGCGGGCGTGGTGCCGCGCATGCTGGACGTGCTCCAGCGGCCGCAGAAGCTGGCGACCGGCATCGGCGGCATGCTCCTGCTGACCGCCTGCTTCGTCCTGTGCCTGGACGCCTCGGTCCGCGCGTTCGGCGACGGGTCGACCGGCGTGAGCCTGGCGAGCGTCGCCGTGGTCTTCCTGGCCGGCAACGCGCTCGGCTCGGCGGCGCCGACGCCGGGCGGCATCGGCGCGGTCGAGGCCACGCTGACCCTGGGTCTGGTGGCGGTCGGCCTGCCCCGCGAGGTCGCGGTCCCGGCCGTGATCCTCTACCGCCTGTTCACCCTGTGGCTGCCGGTGCTCCCCGGCTGGCTCTGCTTCAGCCACCTCACCCGCCGCGAGGCGCTCTGAGCCAGGCCCCGGCGGAAGGGCCGGGCCGACGGAACGGGGGCCCGGTCGACGAGCCAGGTCGACGAGCCGGGCCGACGAGCCGGGCCGAAGAGCCAGGTCGACGGGCAAGGGCCGACGGGCCGGGCGCAGAGACCCGACCGACGGGCGGGACGCCAGGCCCCCGACGGCGGGTGCTGCGCAGGTAGTCCCGGTCGGCGGACGCGACGCAGGTAGCCCCGCCCGACGGATGTGGCACAGGCGGCCCCCGTCGACGAGGGCGGCGCGGGCGGCCCCGGTCGGCGGCTGCGGCGGCCGGTTAACCCGGACGGGTCCCGCGCCCGCGCGGCGCACCGTGGGGCGCAGGAACATGGCGGCATGCCCTACGCCGCCCGGACCCGCACCGCAGCCCTGCTGACCTCGGCCGTCCTGGCCGCCGGAGCCCTCGCTGCCTGCGGCGGCGAGGACGGCGACGTCCGGGAGCAGTCACTCGAATGGGAGGACTGCCCGGCTCCGTCCGACGCCCAGGGCGGCGGCGCCTCGCCCTCGCCGCTCCCCCGTGGCGGCGCCTGGCAGTGCGCCACCATGCGGGCGCCGCTGGACTGGTCGAAGCCGGAGGGCGACACGATCGGCATCGAGCTGATCCGGGTCCGTTCCTCCGGTCCGGCGGACGACCGCATCGGCTCCCTGATCTTCAACTTCGGCGGCCCGGGCGGCTCCGGCGTGACCACCCTGCCCGCCTTCGGCAAGGAGTACGACACGCTCCGCACCCGCTACGACCTGGTCAGTTTCGACCCGCGCGGGGTCGGCCGCAGCGAGCCCGTGGAGTGCGAGAGCGCGAGCCGGATGGACGCCCTGTTCCAGAAGGACGGCACCCCCGACGACGCCGAGGAGCGCCGCGAGTACGAGGACGGTCTGCGCGACTTCAACGAGGCCTGCGAGGACAACTCCGGCGAGGTGCTCCCCCACGTGCGCACCACCGACGCCGCGCGCGACATGGACCTGCTGCGCGAGCTCCTCGGCGACGAGAAGCTGTACTACTTCGGCATCTCGTACGGCACCGAGCTGGGCGGCGTCTACGCGCACCTGTTCCCCAAGACGGTCGGCCGGGCCGTCTTCGACGCCGTGGTCGACCCGACGGAGGACCCGGAACAGGGGTCGCTGGCCCAGGCCCGGGGCTTCCAGCGGGCGCTGGACAACTTCGCCGAGGACTGCGCCGCCAAGCCGGAGGAGGAGTGCCCGATCGGCACCGACGCCGAGGACGTCAAGAAGCGCATCACCCAGCTCCTCGACCAGCTGGAGAAGCGTTCGCTGCCGGGCGTCTTCCCGCGCCGGCTGACCGAGACGGCGGCCACCGGCGGCATCGCGCAGGCCCTGTACTCGAAGGATTTCTGGCCGTACCTCACGCAGGCGCTGGACGAGGCGTACGACGGCGACGGCCGGACCCTGATGGCGCTGTCCGACGCGATGAACGGGCGCAGCGAGAGCGGCGAGTACAGCAATCTGGTGGCCGCCAACACGGCGATCAACTGCGCCGACGACCGGCCCCGTTACTCGGTCGCGGACGTGCAGCGGGCGCTGCCGCGCTTCCGGGAGGTGTCGCCCGTGTTCGGCGACTACATGGCCTGGTCGATGCTGAGCTGCACCGACTGGGCGGTGGAGGGCGCCGCCGACCGTCCGGACGTCAGCGCCCCTGGAGCGCCGCCGATCCTGGTCATCGGCAACACCGGCGACCCGGCGACCCCGTACGAGGGCGCCCGGCGGATGGCCCGGGCGCTGGGCCCCGGCGTGGGCATCGAGATCACGTACCGCGGCGAGGGCCACGGCGCCTACGACAGCGGGGACACCTGCGTCCAGAACGCGGTGAACGGCTACCTCCTGGAGGGCAAGGTCCCCCGCTCCGGAACCGTCTGCGGCTGACGGGCCGTCGGCGGTACCGTCCCGGCATGTGCCTCTACGCCGTGAAGGGCTACAAGCTCCACTACGCCTGCGTGTCCTGCCGGGTCGACTTCAAGCGGCCCGCCGCCCCGGCCGGTGAGCACCGCTGCCCGAACTGCGGGCGGCCCCTGCTGTGCGCGGGGCACGACTTCGCGCCGCCACGGCGCCGGGACGTCCGCGGCTGGTCGGTGGTGGCGGCGGTCCTGGGCGCGGGCCTGCGGTACGACGGCCACCGGCCCTGCGGCTGCGGCCGCGAACCCCGCTTCCGCCCCCGCACCCGGTCCCAGCTCCGCGCCCGGCGCCTCGCCGCCCGCCGCGAAGGCCTCCCCCTGTCCGCGACCCTGCCTCGCCCGGACCCGTCGGCCCCGACGGACGACGCCTGAGCGGTCCGGGCGGTCCGAGCGATTGCGGTGCCTCAGGCGGGGATCCACCCCGGCCACCACGGAGGGACGTTGCTCGCGGGACACCTGCCGATGCCGGGCTCCCCGGCCGGTGTCCCCTGGTAGGCGAAGACCATCCAGACCAGCCCCGCCGTGACCACCACGACCAGCAGGACCCGCAGCGCGACACGGCCTGCCGGGGACGTGGTGAGCGCCGCCGCCGGCCGGCGTCCCAGCCGCCAGGCCAGGACCGCCAGGACCGCGGGCACTCCGGCGTACAGCGGCGACAGGAAGTTGAACGCGAACATCGCCCCGACGTCGAAGTACACGTCGCAGAACGACCTCGCCCGCACCGTCAAGGCCCACGCAAGCGTCCCCCCGGCGGCCCCGAACAACGCCACGGCTGCCACCGGCAGACAGGAACCGGCCCTCTGATCATCAGCTTCCACGCAACACCACGACACCGGAATCCCGCCATCGGTTCCCCAGGCCGCGCCCGTCACGCCCAGTGGTCGCCGCTGGAAGTTCTTCGAAGGTCGACGTGACGGTTGGTCATGTGGTCCGGGGGCTCAGGAGGGCGGACCACTGAAGGGTCGCGATCACCATGGTTTCAGCGAGGTAGCCCGAGCTCGCCTGCCCGCAGCCCGGCCTGGAAGCGGGAGCCGGCCTCGAGTTCGGCCATCAGCTCGGCCACACGCCGTCGGTAGGTGCGCAGTGAGACGCCGAGCCGTCTGGCCGCCGCTTCGTCGGTGAGGCCCGAAGCGAGGGCTTTGAGGATCATGCGACCGTCGGCATCGAGGTGCGGGGTCTCACTGCGCAGATAGGCTTCGAGATCGACGGCGGCGTCCCAGATCGCCCGGAACAGCGAGTGAACGCCGTCGACCAGGATCTGTGACGTCGTCACGGTGTACTCGCGGCCGGTGGGGGTTTCCTGGCCGGCGAGGATCATCACCCGCCGGTCGATGAGGATGGTCTCGTGCGGCAGCGGAGAACGGCTGATCCGAACGAGAACGCCCTTGCTCCGCACCAGCCGCAGGTGCTCGCGGGCCTCCTCGTCGGCGAGTGCCACCGGGCTGAGCAGCTTCCGAGGGGTGATGTCAGCGGGATCCGCCGCGCGCATCCGATTTCGGACCGCGGCCCTGGCCCCCGGTTGCGACCAGGTCCTGAAATCCCGGGCGGCGCACAGGAACTCGGTCCGCACGGACTCGAAGAGATGACCTGCGCGCGCGATCAACTCTGCGTCTCCTCGCACGGAGAACACCTCTTCCTTCCGCATCCCGCCAGTCTGGCAGCAAACTGCCACGAGCTCGCTGGGCGTCGTGCCGGCGGACACCATGAGCGTCATGGCGATCAAAACCTTCTCCCTCGGCGGAGAGCTGACGGTCAACCGGCTCGGCTTCGGCGCGATGCGCCTGGCGATGGGCACCTTCGCCGGTCCGGCGCGAGATCCCGGGACGGGCATCGCGGTGCTCCGCCGGGCCGTGGAGCTGGGTGTGAACCACATCGACACGGCCGGCTTCTACGGCAGGGACGCGGTGTGGGCCAACGAGCTGATCCGTGCGGCATTGACCCCCTACCGTGACGACCTGGTGATCGCGACGAAGGTCGGGCCGTTGCCCGGACCGAACGGTGTGCCGAGTGGGCAGGCAACGGCTGATCAGCTGCGCGGCCTGGTCGAGGCGGATCTGCGCCGTCTGGGTCTCGACCGGCTCGACCTGGTCTATCTGCGGGTCGGCGGGATGACCGGGCCGGGCGACGAGTCGATCGCCGAACGGTTCGCGGTTCTGGCCGAGCTCCGCGCGGAAGGGCTGATCGGACACCTGGGTGTCAGTAACGTCGACGCCGCCCAGTTCGCCGAGGCTCGGGCGATCGCGCCCGTCGCGGCGGTGCAGAACCGTGCCGGTGACATGGGGCTGCTGGCGGAAAGCGAGGAGGCGGGCATCGCGTTCGTGCCGTACTTCCCACTCGGCGGCGGAGTCGGCAGCGGCCCGGTCGACGCCGAACGGCTCGGCAAGGTCGCAGCACGTCTGGGCGCGACCGCAGCGCAGGTCTCGATCGCCTCGCTGCTGGCGACCTCGCCGACGGTGCTGGCGATTCCGGGTACCGGTTCTCCGGAACACCTCGAGGAGAACCTCGCGGCGAACGATCTCCGTCTCAGTGCCGAGGACCTGTCCGACCTGCGAGGCTGACGGGTCGGACCGGAAGTCAGCCGGCCTGCCATGCCGTCTGTCGCCGCCCGCCCGACATCCCCGACCGCCACCGAGCGGCACCGGTCGAAGAAGGCAGCCTGGGGTCTGGGGACCGGGTACCGGCTTCGAGTGCGCGCACGGATCGTGCTGCACGCGGCCCGCGGGCTGCCGAACGCGCGGATCGCCGAGCGGGTCGCTACAGGCCGGTCCAGGCCCGCTGTCGCTGCCACCCCAACCTCGACACCGGCAAGGCCCGCACCCGGAGCGTCCCCTTAGGCTCCGCTCATGAACGACTCGACATGGGTGGGAGTGCGGGAGCGGGTGCTGGCCCTCACCGCGGTGCCGGCCGGTGACCGCGTCTTCGGCGCGAGGGGGCACAGGTTCTTCCTCGAAGCCCCATTGACCCCGGCAGAGCTGAACGACCTCGAGCACCGGATCGGTGTGTCGCTGCCTGAGGAGTACCGCGGCTTCCTCCTCCAGGTCGGTGCCGGCGGTGCCGGCCCCTCGTACGGGGTGTATCCGGTACGGCGCGTCCAGGGTCGCTGGCGGTGGGAGGGTGACGGAGCCGAGATCGCGGACCTGTCCCGGCTGGCCGAGCCGTTCCCGCGTGAAGGCGCCGATCCCGAAGCTGTGCGGCTGCTGCTGGCCGAGCGTCCGGACGAGGAGGACTTCGAGGAGATCGAGGACTTCGACGAGGCCATCGAGGCGTGGGAGGAGCGCTGGGAACCCGTGATGTGGTCGTCGGACCGCACCGTCGGCGCGGTCGTGATCTCGACGCTGGGCTGCGCCGCCCGCGAGTGGCTGATCATCAGCGGCCCGGAGCGCGGCAGGATCTGGTCCGACAACAGGGTCGATGACGAGGACCTGACGCCGCTCCTCGACGACAACGGCGAGCCGATGACGTTCAGCCGCTGGTACCTGACGTGGCTCGAGAAGGCCGAACAGCAACTGGCCTCCACCCCGGCGACAGCCTGACCCCTCAGGCCCGGCGGGGCGGCTCACGGCGTGAGGCCGGGAGTCGGAATCCCGCCCGACAACGTCAGAAGCCCACGGCGTCCGACATGGTCGGAGCCGTGGGCTTCGTCAGTCTCGCCGGTGAGCGAGCCGGGTGATCAGTACACCGGCTTGTGCGGCTCGATCTGGTTGACCCAGCCGATGACGCCGCCGCCGACGTGGACCGCGTCGGAGAAGCCCGCGGACTTCAGCACCGCGAGGACTTCCGCACTGCGGACACCCGTCTTGCAGTGCAGGACGATCTTCTTGTCCTGCGGAAGACCCTCGAGGGCGCTGCCCATGAGGAACTCGTTCTTCGGGATCAGCCGCGCGCCCGGGATGGAGACGATCTCGTACTCGTTCTGCTCGCGGACGTCGATGATGTCGATGTCCTCGCCGTCGTCGATCCACTCCTTGAGCTGCTTGGGAGTGATCGTCGAGCCGGCGGCGGCCTGCTGGGCCTCCTCCGAGACGACGCCGCAGAAGGCCTCGTAGTCGATGAGCTCGGTGACCGTCGGGTTCTCGCCGCAGACCGCGCAGTTCGGGTCCTTGCGGATCTTGACCTGGCGGTACTGCATCTCCAGGGCGTCGTAGATCATCAGGCGGCCGACCAGCGGCTCGCCGATGCCCGCGAGGAGCTTGATGGCCTCGTTGACCTGGATGGAGCCGATCGACGCGCACAGCACGCCCAGCACGCCGCCCTCGGCGCAGGAGGGGACCATGCCCGGCGGCGGGGGCTCCGGGTAGAGGCAGCGGTAGCAGGGGCCGTGCTCCGACCAGAAGACCGAGGCCTGGCCGTCGAACCGGTAGATCGAGCCCCAGACGTACGGCTTGTTCAGCAGCACGCAGGCGTCGTTCACCAGGTAACGCGTGGCGAAGTTGTCCGTGCCGTCGACGATCAGGTCGTACTGGCTGAAGATCTCCATCACGTTCTCGGCCTCGAGCCGCTCTTCGTGAAGGACGACGTTCACGTACGGGTTGATGCCGAGGACGCTGTCCTTGGCGGACTCCGCCTTGGAGCGGCCGATGTCCGCCTGGCTGTGGATGATCTGCCGCTGCAGGTTCGACTCGTCCACCTCGTCGAACTCCACGATGCCGAGCGTGCCGACGCCCGCCGCGGCCAGGTACATCAGCGCCGGGGAGCCCAGACCGCCGGCGCCCACACACAGGACCTTCGCGTTCTTCAGCCGCTTCTGCCCGTCCATCCCGACGTCCGGGATGATCAGGTGGCGGGAGTACCTGCGGACCTCGTCCACAGTCAGCTCGTCGGCCGGCTCGACCAGGGGTGGCAACGACACGGGGACTCCGTTGGTCGGTATAGGTACGGTTGTTCTTCCGGTAACACTGCCACGCCCTTCTTCATTCCAAGACAACCGTTCCGCCCTGCGAGACGTGGGTGTCCCAGCAGCCGGGCGGGTCAGATGCGGCAGGCGGCCTCCATCCAGATGTCGGCCAGCGACTCCTCCAGACCGATCCGCGGGCGCCAGCCCAGCCGGTCCCTGGCGGTGCGCACGTCGGCCTGCTGCCAGCTGCCGCAGCCGTCGGGGTAGGGGTGGACCGGCATGGTGGGCGCGTGGTGCTCGGAGTCGGTGCGCTGGTGGCCGATCAGCCCGCGCACCATGGCCCCGGGCGGTCCGTCCAACTCGTGCAGCGCGCCGCCGTATCCGGCGACCCGGGCCAGCACCGCGGCGGCGTCCCGCAGCCGGACGGCCCTGCCGGAGCCGATGTTGATGACGCCCTGGGCTGCGGAGAGAGCCGCCGCGTGCACCGCACGCGCCACGTCCCGCACGTCCACGAAGTCCCGCTGCACGCCCAGCCCGCCGAGCTTGAGCTCGCCGTCGCCCGACTGCATCGCCCGGCGCAGCGCCTCGGCCAGCCGGCCCAGCGGGGAGCCCGCCGGGGTGCCGGGGCCCGCCGGGGAGAACACCCGCAGCACCACCGCGTCGAGGCCGGAGTTGAGCACCAGCTCGGTGGCGGCCAGCTTGCTCACCCCGTACGGGCCGCCGGGGCGCGGCACGGAGTCCTCGGCCGTGGAGGACCCGGGCTGGCTGGGCCCGTACTCGGCGCCGCAGCCCAGGTGCACCAGGCGGGCGCCGCAGCCGCTGCGCCGCAGGCCCTCGCAGACGGTGGCCACGGCCACCGTGTTGTGCCGGGTCAGCTCCCGCGCGCCGCCCCGGGTGGCGCCCGCGCAGTTGACGACGACCTGCGGGTGGACGGCGTCCAGGAACCGGGTGAGCGCGCCGGGGCTGCCGGCCGCCAGGTCGAACCGGACGTCGGCGTCGTCGCCCCGGCCCAGCGCGGTCAGCTGGACGGCGGGATCGGCGAGCAGACGGTCGGCGACGAAACGGCCGAGATATCCGTTGGCTCCGATCAGCAGAACCCTCATGGCTGCTTGTTCTCCTTCAAGGCGGTCTTCAGGGGTGGGGAGGGGAGGGAAGGGGGGAAGTGCACGGTGGGGGGAGAGACGGGGGTGGGGCAGCGCGGCCTGCTCGGGCCTGTGCGGGCCCGCACGGCGCGCCGGCCCTCAGCGGTCGGACGGCGGGCGGGGCGCGGCCGGGGCGTGCGCCGAGGCCAGGGTGAGGCGGCGGCAGGCGTGGAACAGGAGCACCAGCGCGCCGGCCCCGCAGGCGATGAGCGGGACGGCGTGCGCGCCCCACACCGACACCACCGTCTCGACCGGCCCCGCGAGGAGGCCGCAGCCGGGCAGCCGGCCCGCGAACACCAGGCACACGGTGACGATCTCGGTCCAGCCCACGGCGCGCAGCACCACGCCCGGCGCGTGGGTGAAGCCGTGCACGGTCAGCAGGCGCGCGATCAGCAGCAGGGCGCCCAGCGCGGCGGTGGCCGCCGGGGTGGAGTGCTCGTCGAGCACCACGGCGCACAGGGCGGCCAGCCCGGACACCGCTGCCAGGTGCACGGCGACGACACCGAGCAGCAGGGGGCGGGCGGTGGCGGCGAACTCCTCCAGTCCACGGCTCCCGGCCAGCTTGCGGCCGACGCCCGTGCGGAAGAGGTACGCGCTCCAGGCGGCGGGCGCGCAGGACAGCGCGAGGGCGAGCAGCGGGGCCAGGCTGACCGGCCAGTCGCCGGACTGCCCGCCGCCCGGCAGCCCGTCGGGGCCGCCGACGAGCCCGGCGTGCAGCAGCCCGTCGCCCATTAGCGCGTAGCCCACCAGCAGGTACGCCCAGGCGCGCGCACCCGGCGGGGTCCGCCAGTCGTGCGGTCCGGGGAGCGAGCGGCCCTCCGAACTCAGCGGCCCTCGGCCGAGGGCCGCGCGCACGCCGGCGACCACGGCGAAGAGTCCCAGCAGGCCGACGACCGGCCGTGCCTCGCCGGTGGTCCATCGCAGCGCTGCCACGGCGAGCACGCCCAGGGCGCCGGGCAGCAGGGCCCGGACCGCCCACCGGGCGGGCGGCGGCCCGGCCGCCGGGGGCGGGCCGGCGGGCAGCCCGTCCTCGTCGGTCCGGCCGGCCCGGGCGTACATCTCCTCGGCCAGCGAGAACACGTCCCGGTGGCGGAACCGGGCGGCGGTCCGGTCGGTGACGCCGTGCGCCTCCAGACCGGCGGCGATCTCCAGCGGGTCCACCGCCCGCTCGCAGAGGTCCCGGTGCCGCAGCATCAACGCCTTCACCGGGTCGGCGCCCGTCCCCGCGACGCCTCCGCCGTGCGGGCGACGCGGCGGTGCGACGGAGGAGCCGTCCCCGAGGGCTCTCTCACGCTTGTCCAGCCCGTTCACCGGGTCACCTCCACGGAATCGGCGCCGGCGACGCGCAACTCGGCCGGGACCGCGAACGGCCGGGGCTCGGCGGCGTCCGCCTCGGCGATGCGGCGGGCCGGGCAGCGCCCGGCGACCTCCAGGTAGATGCGGTGGAACGCCGCGACGTTCTGCTCGACGGTGAACAGCTCCATGGCCCGCGCGCGGGCCGCCTCGCCGAGCCGCTCACGGCGCTCCGGGTCGTTCAGCAACGCCGCGCAGGCGTCGGCCAGGGCCTGCGGGTCCCGGGGCGGCACCACCAGACCCGTCCCCCCGACGACCTCCACCACCGCGCCCACGTCGGTGGAGACCGTCGCCCGCCCGCTGAACATGGCCTCGACCACGCTCACCGGGAACCCCTCCACCACGCTGGAGAGCACGACCACCTCGCCCTGCGCGTACACCTCGGCCAGCGGGGGCGCCTCGGGCCCGCTCATGTCGACGAACTCGACCGTGCCGTCGCCCGGGAACAGCCGCCCGGCCAGCTCCTCGCAGTGCAGCAGGTAGGCCGCGCCCTCCGGGTCGGGGGCGGAACCCGCGATCCGCAGCCGCGTGCCGGGCGCGCGGAGCCGCACGGCGGCGAAGGCGTGCAGCAGCGTCACCAGGTCCTTGGACGGTTCGATGCGCCCGACCCAGACGAGGGTGCCGGGCCCGGAGCGCGCCCCCGCCGCCCGGCCGCCCGCTCCGGCGTGCTCCCCGGCCTCGGCGAAGCGCGCCGCCGACATGCCGGGGTAGACCGTGCGCACCTTGGACCGGTCCGCGCCGCAGCGCTCCTGCCAGCGACGGACGTGGGCGTTGCCCGGGGTGAGCATGCCGGCGCTGCGGTACACCTCGGCGGCCAGGCGCCCGTGGAAGGCGGCCAGCAGCGCGCGGACGGCGGGGGGCGCCTCGGCGGAGCCGAGGTAGTGCGCCCGCAGCGGCACGCCGTACTCGGTGACCACCAGGGGAACGCCGTGGAAGTGCCGCGCCAGCAGCCCGGGCAGGGCGGCGAGCCCGCCGGCCGCGGCGTGGCAGAGGTCGACCGAGCCGAGTTCGCCCGCCTCGCACCAGTCGAGCGAAAGGGGGCGCAGGGCCTGCTCCAGGTGCGCGCCGACCTCCAGGAGATCCGTCACGCGCGCCTCACGCGCCGCCCGCGGGGCGCCCGGCGCGCGGCAGACCCGCTCCAGCGCCCGCACGGCCTCCTCGGAACGCAGCGCGGCGACCATCCCGCCCTCCTCGCGGGCGAGTTCGGCCAGGCCGTACAGAGCCGAGCGGAAACGGTCCGCCTCTTCGGGGGAGGGTGCGCCCGGCCCGGCCGCCCCCGCCGGACCGGTGCACAGACCGGCGGCGAGGTCGCCGTAGTGCTCGGCGAACCGCCGGCGCGCGCGGCGGCCGTACCAGGTGCCGTCGACCTCGGCCGTCCACAGCGGGGCGGTGCGCACCTGGGTGACCTGGGAGGGCAGGTCGACCCAGCCGGCCCGCTCCTGCTCCCGGTCGCGGCTGAGCGCGTACAACCGGAACTCGTGCTGGCCGAGCCCACGTACCAGGCGGTCGCACCAGAGCCTGGCCTCACCCGTCGCATACGGGTAACCACCCTCCGTCAGCAGTCCGATGCGCACGCGTACATCCCCGATCTCCCCTAGGAAGGGCCGCCGCCGAGGCGGCGGCTGGTAGCCGGGACGAACGTATGCGGATATGCGGGTGGCGCGACGGACGGTTGTCCGTCGCGCCACCGGAAGGGGTGAACGCCCGTAACTTTCCCTGTCACGGGGCGTTTTGTAGCGCACAGCGACGGTATGGTCGCGCGCCGTGCGCGCGCGGGCGCACGCACCGGGCATCCGGATCAGCCGACCCAGTCAGTCGGCCGGATCAGTCGGCCGGGTCGGCCGCGGCGCTCAGCCGTTCGGGTAGGCCCAGGCGTTCGGCCGGCAGTGGATGCCGTCGTGGTCCAGGAACTTCGTCTGCTGCTGCATCACGGGAGCCAGCCCGCCGTCCTTGGCGCACTCCACGTGCCCGTAGCCCAGGCGGTGGCCCACCTCGTGGTTGATGAGCATCTGCCGGTACGAGTGGATGAGCCGGTCGCCGTAGGTCTCCGAACCCCGCGCCCAGCGGTAGGCGTTGATCATCACGCGGGAGGTGGACGCGGAGTCGCAGGAGACGTTGTCGACGGTGGTGTCCAGGCCGGACCGGGCGCACCATTCGGCGGTGGTGCCCGGGCTGGCGAGGGTGATCACGAAGTCGGGGGCCTTGTCGGCCCCCTTGGGGACCCGCTTGAACGCCAGGCCGTCGTGCGCCCAACTGCGGTCGTCGTTCAGCGTCTTGTGCACGGCCTCGGCGAACAGCTCGCCGTTCAGGCCCAGTTCGTCCTCGATGTCCACGCGGTAGGTGAACTCGTCGCCTTCACGCGGGGGTTCCTCGGTGCCCGGCACCGAGGTGAAGGTGCCGGGGCCCGCGAGCGTCGGACTGAGGTCGTAGACCAGGCCCATCCGCTGCTTGTAGGAGAGACCGTCCAGGTTCCAGGCCGACGGCAGCGGGGAGGGGTCCGTGGCTCCCACGGGCTGCCCCTTCTCCCCCGACGCCCCCGACACCCCGGCGGCATGCGCGCCGCGCACCGAGTGGGCCCGGTCGTCGGCGACCTGCTCGGAGACGGTGACCCCGAGGACCACCAGCACCGCGAGCGCGAGCGCGCCGGTGAACAGGCGGCCCTTGTGCCCGCGTCGCGGCCCGACGCGACGTGGTGCGGGACGGGACGCGGACGACGCCGGGACCATGTCGCCATCGTCGTCCGGACCGTCCGGACCGTCCGCGCGACCGCCGGGCCCCTCCGGATACCGGGGCCCGTCGGGGAACGCCGGACCGCCGCCGGACCCGGGACCGCCGTCGAACCCCCGGCCGTCACCGGACCTGGAGCCGCCACCGGCCCCGGGACCGCCGTCGGCTCCGGGGCCGTCACCGCCCCCGGGGCGGGTCGCGGCGCCGCGGCCGCCCTGCGCACCGGGCCCGGCGGCCGGCCGGTACCGGCCGCGGTCGTCGAGCGTGTCGTAGTACGGCGGCCGCTGGTCCATCGCCGCCAGGCCCTCGGTCCGGGCCACCAGGTCACGGGGCTGCTCCGCCCAGGTGTCCCAGCCGCCGTCCTGCTCCCGCGGCCCGCGCGACCCCGCGTACCCGGGCGGTCCGCCCTGGTCCGGGGACCGCCCGTCGTACCCCTGGCGGTGGCCGCCGTGGTCCTGAGGCCGCCCGCCGTGGGGGTGCCCGCCCTGGGGCCGCCCGCCGTGGTCCTCGGGGTGGCCGCCGCGCACGGAGGGCGCGGGGGGCGGCGGACCGCCCCGGCCGTGGGGCGACGGGGCGGGCGCCCCGGGAACCTGCCGCGAGGGCGGCTCCCAGGGGCTCCAGCCGTCCTCGGCGTCCGGGACGTCGGCCGCCCCGGCCGAGCCGGACGCCCCGGCGGAACGCGACGCCCCGGCGACGCCTGCGGCGCCCCGCGGGTCGTGAGGGGCGGCCGCGGCCGGGCTCGCGGCATCTGCGGGCCTGGCCGGCCCCCGGCGACTGTGCCGTCCCACGCGCTCCCTCAGCTTTCGGTGTCTGTCACGGCCAGGACATCGTCGGTCTCGCCCGGACGGTGCTCCCAGGCATCCCCACCGGACTCCCCGACCGTGCCGGCGCCGGCGTCGGCGAGGAACTCGCGGAAGGCCCGGGCGACCGTGTCCGGGCACTCCATCATGGCCACATGTCCGGCTTCCGGCAGCGCCAGCAGCCGCGAACCGCGGAACGCGCGGGCCGCCCGGCGGGCCATCCGGAAGGAGACCAGCCGGTCACGGCCCCCGTAGACGAGCAGGGTGGGGGCGGCGACACGCTCGGCGTGTCGCCACAGCCGGTGCCGTCCGGCCAGGGTGTACGCGTCGACTATGCCGCGGGCCGAACGGGTCATGGCGTCCCAGAAGTAGGGCAGTCGCTGCCGCCGCTCCATCTCCGCCACCGCGGCGGCCAGACCCTCCTCGGTCACCCGTCCGGGGTCCCCGTAGGTCAGCCCCAGCACCCCGCGCACCCGCTGTTCGGGCGTCCATCCGCGGGTGAGGCGGGTGAACAGGGCCGTCGCGCCGGGCACCGCCATCAGTCCGGTCGGCACCGCGCTGCGCTGCACGCGCAGCTCCGGCAGCGCGGGCGAGACCAGAGTCAGCGTGCGCACCAGGTCGGGACGGAGCGCCGCGACCTTGGTGGCGACCGCGCCGCCCATCGAGTTGCCGAAGAGGTGCACCGGGCCGCGCCCGGAGTGCTCCAGGTAGCGGACGACGGCGCGGGTGTGGCCGGCGAGCGAGTAGTCGCCGTCGTCCGGCGGCGGCGAGTCGCCGAAGCCGGGCAGGTCGACGGCCTCGCAGTCGAGCAGGTCGTCCAGCAGCGGCATCAGCGCAGACCAGTTCTGCGAGGAACCGCCCAGCCCGTGCACGAACAGCGCCGGCTCGACGCCCTCGCGCGAGGCCGGACGGGAGCGGACCGACAGGGTCATGCCCCGCAGCGCGACCGGCCTGATCCGCTCGCCGGCCGCGGCGACCGGGCCCACCCGGGGCAGCACGGTGCCTGCGGGCGGGACGGGGGCATCGGTCGAAGACATGCGCCAATGTTACGAGACGATCACGTGCCGCCAGGCGCACCGGCGGCCCCCGGTGGTGTGGGGGCCGTCACAACGGACGGGCCGGTGCGATCCCGCCCGGATCTCCGCGGACGGGCCGGTGTGATCCGGGCGGCCCCGGGCACACATCCGCACGCGGAGGCATCGCGCCTGCGCCGGGTGTCTCCTAGGCTCGACCCCACAGGGCACCCCGTCCGGAGCGGTCCGCCGCACCGGACGACACGGACCGGAACCCCACCGAAGGGAGCCCCACCATGCCTGTCGACCCGACCGACCCGGACACCTTCGTCCACGAGGAGGAGCAGGAGGAAGCCGCCCCGGAGATCGACGTCGAGGCCCCCGAGCACGACGCGGCCGAGCAGGCCGCGGACGTCCGGCCCGCCAAGGACGAGCCGGTACGCGGCGAGGCGGGCGACCGCGCCGCCGAGGCGGACCTCGCCGAGCAGGCGAGGGTGGTGGAACTCGACGAGGACGACTACCGCTGACCTCGGGACCGCCGGACGAGGCCCCGCACGGGTTCGGGGCGGCCGGGGCGGCCGGGGCGGCCGGGGCGGCCGGGGCGGCCGGGGCAGCGCCCCGGGGAACCGCCGGGCGGACCGGCCCGCAACGGTCGTCCGCACCGCCCGCGTCGCCCCGTCCCCGGGGGTCTCTCACCGCCCGGTGAATTTCTCCGGTCGCAGGACGCACAGGACGGTTACCGAAAAGTACGATGGTGCTGCGGCCCACGCCGCGTACGGACGATCTTGGGAGGCGGCGTGACAGCCATCGAGCAGACAGAGGCGGCACGCCCGCGCGGCACCCGGCTTCCGCGCCGAGCCCGGCGCAACCAGCTGCTGGGGGCGGCGCAGGAGGTCTTCGTCGCCCAGGGCTACCACGCCGCCGCCATGGACGACATCGCCGAGCGGGCGGGCGTCAGCAAGCCGGTGCTGTACCAGCACTTCCCCGGCAAGCTCGAGCTGTACCTGGCCCTGCTGGACCAGCACTGCGCCGCGCTGATCGAGTCGGTGCGCGCGGCGCTCGCCTCCACGCACGACAACAAGCAGCGCGTCCGGGCGACCATGGACGCCTACTTCGCGTACGTGGAGGACGACGGCGGCGCGTTCCGCCTGGTCTTCGAGTCGGACCTGACCAACGAGCCCGCGGTGCGCGAGCGCGTGGACAAGGTGACCAACGAGTGCGCCGAGGCGATCTGCGACGTCATCGCCGAGGACACCGGGCTCTCCCGCGAGGAGTCGATGCTGCTGGCCTCCGGCCTGGGCGGTCTCGCCCAGGTGGTGGCGCGGGCCTGGCTGCACAGCGACCGCAGCGTGCCGCGGGACAAGGCGGTGCAGCTGCTGGCCTCACTCGCCTGGCGCGGCATCGCCGGGTTCCCGCTGCACGGCACCGAGAACGCCTGAGCGAGCCGGGCCCCCCGCGGGCCCGGCGCCCGGCGACACCCCGGGAAGGACCCCGCCTGGACTAATGTGTCCGGGGTACGGCGCGGACGGAAGCGAGATGTCCGCGCACCACTGACCGTCGGAGGGACAAGGCCGTGGAGGTCAAGATCGGCGTGCAGCACGCGCCCCGCGAGATCGTTCTGCAGAGCGGTCAGAGCGCCGAGGAGGTCGAGCGGCTCGTGGCCGAGGCGCTCGCCGGCAAGTCGGCGCTGCTGACCCTGGTGGACGAGCACGGCCGCAAGGTCCTGGTCCCGGCGGACCGTCTCGCCTACGTCGAGCTGGGCGAGCCGGCTCCCCGCAAGGTGGGCTTCGGCGCGCTGTAAGCGGCGGGCGGACACGCACGTGAAGGGCCGGACGGCGTTGAGCCGTCCGGCCCTTCGGCGTGTGCGGGACGTGATGGGCGGGTAGTCACACGGGGACCTTCCGTGCACGCTCCTGGTGAAGGGACCCGCCATGTTCTTCCTCGCGGCGCCGGCCTCGGTGCTCATCGGGCTCCTGCTCGCCTACGCGGCCGTCCACCGGCTCCCGCACCGGCTGCCGCCCGCGGGCGTGGTCCTGCCCACGGGGGTGGCGGGCGCCCTGCTCGGCACGCTGGTCACGTACGCGGCCCTGGCCCCCGGCCGGGTCGCGCCCCTGCTGCTCGGCGCGGCGGCGCTGTCCGCGGCCGCGGTCTCGCTGCTGCTGCGCCCGCGGCACACCGGCGCCCGCCGGCCAGCAGCCCGTCCCCCGGCCGCCTGACCGACCGGCGGCCCCGGCCGGCCGACCGTCGGCCCGGGCTGCCACCACAGCCACCACCGGCGACACAGCCACCGCCGGCGCCGCTGCCACCGCTGCCACCGCTGCCGGGAAACGTCAGGCGGCGAGCCCCAGGGCGGCCATGCGCTTGGTGTGGGCCTCGGTGATCCGGGAGAACATCCGGCCCACCTCCGCGAGGTCGAAGCCGTCCGCGACGCCACCGACCAGCATGGTGGAGAGCGCGTCCCGCTCCGCGACCACCCGCTGGGACTGCGACAGCGCCTCGCCCATCAGCCGGCGTGCCCACAGCGCGAGGCGTCCGCCGACCCGCGGGTCCACCTCGATGGCCGCCCGCACCTTCTCCACGGCGAACTCCGCGTGGCCGAGGTCGTCGAGCACCGCCAGCACCAGCTCGCGGGTGTCGGAGTCCAGCCGCACCGCGACCTCACGGTAGAAGTCGGCCGCGATCGAGTCGCCGACGTAGGCCTTGACCAGGCCCTCCAGCCAGTCGGAGGGCGCCGTCTGCCGGTGGAAGCCGTCCAGGGCCGCGACGAACGGGGCCATCGCCTCCTCCGGGTCGACGTCGATCTCCGCGAGGCGCGCCCGCAGCCGGTCGAAGTGGCCGAACTCGGCGGAGGCCATCTTGGCCAGCTCGCCCTTGTCGGCCAGGGTCGGCGCCAGCTTCGCGTCCTCGGCGAGCCGCTCGAACGCCGACAGCTCTCCGTACGCGAGCGCTCCCAGCAGGTCCACGACGGCGGCGCGGTACTGCGGGTCTGCGGAGGCCTGCTCCCAGGTCTGCGCGGCGACCTTCTGGGTCGCGGCCTCCGGAGCGAGGGCGTCGGTCTGGCCGGTGGCGTTGTCAGGCGTCGTCATGAAACGAACGATAGTCCGCCCGCCCGGTGCCCCGACCGTCACCGTCCTCCTCGCCGCCCCCTTGCCACCCTCCTCGTCGTCCGCGCGGTCGTCCGCGCAGGCGTCCTCCTCGTCGCCTCCGTCGCCGTCCTTCACGTCACGGCGGCACGCCCGGGGCGGTGACGTGCGGGCACGCCGCGCACCGGCGGACCGCCGCCGAGGGCGTGCGCGGGCGCGGAGGCGCACGGCGCGCGCCGGGGTGGTGTGAGGACCACAACGTCACCGAATCGACCGTCGCATGTGCGCGATTCCGGGGTATGGTGGTATTGCGCCCGCTCGTATCCGGCGGGCCGCATGAATGAGGATGCCCGGTCGGTGGCCCGATCGGCTCCGACCCGACAGCCCTCCTCGCCCGCAGGCCTTCCGCGTGCGGCCACGGAGGGGACCCTCAGCGGTACGAGTGCTGGAGCGTCGGCGTGGTCCCGTGCCACAGGCCCGCCCCGAAGCAGGGCCGACGACGTCCTTCCGGTTCGGTACGGCCGTGCTCGGCACGGTTGATCCCCCGCGCTCGCCTCGCGCCGCGCACACAGAAGAGGCAGCACCCTGACTACCACGTTCCGCGATCTCGGAATTCTTCCTGAGACGGCCGAGGCCCTCGAGGCCGTCGGCATCGTCACCCCCTTCCCCATCCAGGAGATGACGCTCCCCGTGGCCCTTTCGGGCTCGGACGTCATCGGCCAGGCCAAGACCGGCACGGGCAAGACCCTCGGTTTCGGCCTGCCGCTCCTGGAGCGGGTCACCGTCCCCGCCGACGTCGAGGCCGGGCGGGCGAAGCCGGAGGACCTGACCGAGGCGCCGCAGGCGCTGGTCGTGGTCCCCACCCGCGAGCTCTGCACCCAGGTCACCAACGACCTGCAGACCGCCGGCAAGGTCCGCAACGTCCGCGTCCTGGCGATCTACGGCGGCCGCGCCTACGAGCCGCAGGTCGAGGCCCTCAAGAAGGGCGTCGACGTGGTCGTCGGCACCCCGGGCCGACTGCTCGACCTGGCCGGCCAGAAGAAGCTCGACCTCAAGCACGTCCGCAGCCTGGTCCTCGACGAGGCCGACGAGATGCTCGACCTCGGCTTCCTGCCGGACGTCGAGAAGATCATCAACATGCTTCCGGCCAAGCGCCAGACCATGCTGTTCTCGGCGACCATGCCGGGCGCGGTCATCGGCCTGGCCCGCCGCTACATGTCGCAGCCCACGCACATCAGCGCCACGTCGCCGGACGACGAGGGCAAGACGGTCGCGAACACCAAGCAGTTCGTCTACCGCGCGCACAACATGGACAAGCCCGAGATGGTCGCCCGCATCCTGCAGGCCGAGGGCCGCGGGCTGGCGATGATCTTCTGCCGCACCAAGCGCACCGCCGCCGACATCGCCGACCAGCTGCAGCGCCGGGGGTTCGCCGCCGGCGCCGTGCACGGCGACCTGGGCCAGGGCGCCCGTGAGCAGGCGCTGCGGGCCTTCCGCAACGGCAAGGTCGACGTGCTGGTCTGCACCGACGTCGCCGCGCGCGGCATCGACGTCGAGGGCGTCACGCACGTCATCAACTACCAGTCCCCCGAGGACGAGAAGACCTTCCTGCACCGCGTCGGCCGCACCGGCCGCGCCGGGGCCAAGGGCACCGCGGTCACCTTCGTCGACTGGGACGACATCCCGCGCTGGCAGCTCATCAACAAGGCGCTGGGCATCGGCTTCAACGACCCGGTGGAGACGTACTCGACGTCTCCGCACCTCTTCTCGGACCTGAACATCCCCGAGGGCACCAAGGGCATACTGCCGCGCTCCGAGCGGACGCGTGCGGGCCTCGGCGCCGAGGAGATCGAGGACCTGGGCGAGCCGGGCGGCCGCAAGGGCGACCGTGACCGCGGTGGGCGTGGCGGCCGTGGCCGTGGCGGGCGGGACGAGCGTCCGTCCCGTGACGACCGTGACTCCCGTGACGATCGTGGCTCCCGCGACGAGCGTCCGTCGCGCGGCGAGGGCTCCGGTGCGACGGAGGCCGCCGAGGGCGAGCGCGCTCCGCGCGCCCCGCGTCGCCGTCGCCGCACCCGCAACGGCGCCCCGGTGAGCCAGGCCGCCGCCGCGGCGACCGCCGCCGTGGACGCTCCCGTCGAGGTCCCCGTCCAGGCAGCGGCTCCCGCCGCTCAGGCGGCCGTCGAGACGGCCGAGGGCACCGAGGCCGCCCCGCGCCGCCGTCGCCGGACCCGTGCGGGCGCCGGCGCCACCGAGGGCGTCGTGACGGAGGCCGCCGCGCAGACCGCGCCGGTCGCCGAGGCCGCCCCCGTGGAGCCCGAGGCCGCGCCGCGCCGCCGCACCCGTAAGGCCGCCGCCCCCGAGGCGGTCGCGGACACGGTCGAGGCCGTGGAGGCCGCGCCGAAGCGCCGGACCCGCAAGGCCGCCGCTCCGGCGGAGACCGCCGAGGTCACCCCGGTGGAGGCCCCGGCCGACGCCGAGGCCAAGCCGCGCCGCCGGACCCGCAAGGCCGCCGCCCCCGCGCAGGCCGAGGCCGTCGCGGACACCGTGGAGGCAGTGGAGGCCGCGCCCAAGCGCCGCACCCGCAAGGCCGCCGCTCCGGTCGAGGCCGTGGCCGACACGGTCGAGCCCGTGGAGGCCGCGCCGAAGCGCCGCACCCGCAAGGCCGCCGCTCCGGCGGAGACCGCCGAGGTCACCCCGGTGGAGGCCCCGGCCGACGCCGAGGCCAAGCCGCGCCGCCGCACCCGCAAGGCCGCCGCCCCCGCGCAGGCCGAGGCCGTCGCGGACACGGTCGAGGCCGTGGAAGCAGCGCCCAAGCGCCGCACCCGCAAGACGGCCGAGGCGGCCCCGGTCGCCGAGATCCCCGCCCAGGCGGGCGAGGAGGCGCAGACCAAGCCGCGCCGCCGCTCGCCCCGCAAGGCGGCGCAGCCGGCCGAGAGCTGAGGCTCCCGCCCGACGGCCCGGTTCCCTCGGGGGAGCCGGGCCGTCGGCGTTCCTGGGACCGCTCGGTAATCTGACCGCCATGAGCAGGCCCGACACCTTCACTCCCCCGCCCGGCGCGCGCACGTTCCAACTGGCGACCTCGCGCGGGGAGTTCGCCGCGATCGAGATGCCCTCCGCCCCCGGCGCGGCGCACCGCGGCACCGCCCTGCTGCTGCCCGGGTACACCGGCAGCAAGGAGGACTTCATCGCGTTGCACGCCCCGCTGGCGGCCCGCGGCTACCGCACGGTGGCCGTGGACGGACGCGGTCAGTTCGAGTCGGAGGGGCCCGACCACGACGAGAAGGCGTACGCGCAGAGCGAGTTGGCCCAGGACCTGCTCTCCCAGGCGCACACCCTGGCGGAGGCGGCGGGCGCCCGGATCCATCTGCTGGGGCATTCGCTCGGCGGGCAGATCTCCCGCGCCGCCGTCCTGCGGGACGCCTCCCCGTTCCGCAGCCTCACGCTGATGTCCTCGGGTCCGGCCCACATCTCCGACTCCCAGCGGCAGCGCGTCACCATGCTCCGCGAGGCGCTGTCCTCGCTGTCGATGGAGCAGGTCTGGGACGTCATGCAGGCGATGGAGGCCACCGTCGCGCCCGAGGCGCTGGCCGAGCAGCCCGACACCAGGCCGCTGCGGGAACGTTGGCTGCGCACCCGTCCGGCCCAGCTGCTGGCCACCGGGCGCCAGTTGTGCGAGGAGCCGGACCGGGTCGGGGAGCTCGCCGCCGTGGGCCTGCCCTGTCACGTCCTCTCCGGCGCCCGCGACGACGTGTGGCCGGTGGAGCTCTTCGACGACATGGCCGTCCGTCTCGGGGCCCGCCGCACCGTCGTCGAGGGCGCGGAGCACTCCCCGAACGTGGACCGCCCCGAGGAGACCGCCCGCGCGATCGCCGGCTTCTGGGACGACGTCCCGCTCGACGGCCCGTCCCCCGCCGCCGGCGGCTGACCGCCCCGGACACCGGAGACCGCCGCACGCGACGGTCCTCGCGCGACGGCCCAGTGCGCGCGGGCCCACCCGACGCCCCGTCGCCGCACACGGCAGCACCACGTACCACGCACCACGCACCACGCACCACGCACACCGTGCCCGCGGACCGGCTCGTGCCCGCGGACCGGCTCTCAGCGCACGGTGCGCAGGCGGTCCCAGAAGCCGTCCCTGAGCGCCCTGCGCAGGTCGGACTGCCCGCGCAGGGAGTAGCCGAGCAGCCCCTCGGCCTGCACCAGCAGGGCCTGGTCCTCGGACCCGGGCAGGTACGGCTGCTCGGTCAGCAGCGCCTCCATCGCCGCCGGCCCGCGCTCGGCGAGCCAGCGCGCGGCGATCTGCGCGCCGACGAATCGGACGTCCTCCCAGGTCGGCCGGGCCGCCGCCGCCTCGAAGGCGACCGTGGCCCGGCGCGAGACGTAGGGCTTGAGGAACTGAAGGTCCAGGGTGCGCTCGCTGTCGACCTCCCAGAGCAGCGGCTCGGCCTGGTTGCGGCCGTCCGGGGCCTCGATGCCCCAGAGGTGGACGCGCGCCCCGTACTCCTGCGCCGCCTCCACGGCCGGCACCAGGTCCTCGTCGCCGCCGAGCAGCGCGGCGTCGGTGATGGCCCGGTTGCGCGCCAGGGCCTCCAGGTCGGAGCGGATCAGCCCGTCGACGCCCTTCTGCTGGTTGTTGGCGTTGAGGTTGCCGAGGCGGACCTTGACGTCGGGCAGCTCGGCGATCGCCTGCTGCTCGGCGGTGTGGATGCGACGGCGGGCGCCGTCGTACCAGTACACCCGCAGCAGCCGGCTGTCCTGGAAGAGGAGCGCGGCCTTGTCGATGAGCGCGGCGATCACGCCCTCGGTGTCCAGCTCGAAGGCCCGCCGGTCCTCGGTGCCCACCACCAGCCGGCCGGCGGCGGCGTAGAGGTAGCCGGCGTCCACGAAGAGGGCGTGGGTGGACTGCGGCGCGGACTGCGTCCTGTCCAGTGCGGTGAGGACACGCCTGAGCAACTCGTTGGTGCTCTCGATGCTTGCGGTCAGCGCCGCGAGGTCGTCATTCATACCGGGGCCCATTGTCCCGGCGGTCACTGAGCGGACACAACCGGTCTCACCCGGTTCCGGCCACGCGCCCACATGGTCCCGTGACCTGCGGGTATACGGGAACTTACTTAGGCGGCCGAAATTTTTCCTTAGCTAGGGAATCTTCCCGCCCGGTTCGGGTGTTGTACCCGGTACATACCGACGTGGGAAGGGAGAAGCATGCGCTTCGAGATTCTGCGTCTCGACGACGCCAGCGGCCGACCGGTCGACAGCACCGTCGTGGACGCCGCCTCCGTCAACGGGATCGTGCAGCAGGCCGCCGAGATCGGCCAGCGCCTCTGGATCCGTCCGGCCGACACAGCGGCCTCATAACATTTCCGAACCACCGCGGCCCGGCGGGCAGCCCCCACGAAGGAGGCTTCCCACCGGGCCGCAGTGCTTTTCCGGCCTGCCGCGGCCCCGGCTTCAGGAGCCCTGGACCACCTGGGTCACGCCGTTGATGATCTGCTGCACGGCGATGGCGGCGAGCAGCATGCCCGACAGCCGGGTCACCAGGACCACGCCGCCCTCCTTGATCAGGCGGACCACCAGCAGCGAGTTGCGCATGACCAGCCAGATCACCACGTGGATGGCGAGGATCGCCGTCCACACGCCGACCTGCGCGCCGACGTCGCCCGCCTTCTCGACGGCGAGGATCACCGAGACGATGGCGCCGGGCCCGGCCAGCAGCGGCATGCCCAGCGGGACCAGAGCCACGTTGACGTCCTTGGTCTGCTGCGGCTCGTCGGTCTTGCCGGTGAGCAGGTCGAGCGCGACCAGCAGGAGCAGCACGCCGCCCGCGATCATCAGGGCGGGCACCGAGATGTGCAGGTAGTCGAGGATGTGCTGGCCCGTCAGGCCGAAGAGGGCGATCACGCCGCCGGCCACCAGGACCGCCTGAAGCGCCATGCGCTTCTGGACGGCGGTGGGCCGGCCCGCGGTGAGGCCGAGGAAGATCGGGGTGACCCCCGGCGGGTCCATGATCACGAAGAGGGTGAGGAAGAGGGAACCGAAAACGGCGACGTCGAACACGGTGAATGGCCTTGCGGATGGTGCGGAACGCCGCCGTCGGGGCGCGCCCGGGCAGGGCACGGCGCGACGCGGCGTGGGACGTGGGGGGTGAGGGAGGCCGGACGCGGCGGGACCGCGGACCGGGTGGGTCCGCGGCGCCGGGTCAGGCGGCGGAGGGTCCGCCGGCGCCCGGGACCGGGAAGGCGCCCCAGGCACGGCGGATGATCTCGCCGTAGACCTCGGGGTCGGTGAGGTTCTCGCCGAGGACGCAGGTCTTGCGGGTGCCGTGGTAGTCGGACGAGCCGGTGACCAGCAGGCCCAGCTCGGCGGCGAGGCCGCGCAGCCGGGCGCGGGTGGCCGGGTCGTGGTCCATGTGGTCGACCTCGATGCCGTCGAGGCCGGCCTCGGCCATGGCGGCGATCGCGGACTCCGGAACCGTCCGGCCCCGCTTGGCGGCGCCGGGGTGGGCGAGGACGGTGACGCCGCCGGCCGCCTTGACCAGGCGGATCGCCTCGAAGGGGTCGGTCTCGTGCTTGGGCACCCAGACCCGGCCGCGGTCGGCCAGCCAGTGTCCGCTGAAGGCCTCGTCGACGGAGGCGACGACGCCCAGCTCGACCAGGGCGGTGGCCACGTGCGGGCGGCCCACGGAGCCGTCGCCGGCGATGCGGGCGACCTGCTCCCAGGTGACGTCGATGCCCAGCTCGCGCAGCCTCGCCACCATGGCGCGGGCGCGCGGAACGCGGTCGTCGCGCACCAGCTCGCGCTCGGCGAGCAGCGCGGGCTCCTCGGGGTCGAAAAGGTACGCCAGCATGTGCAGCGATATCCCGTCGCCCGGGTCGGACCCGGGCTCGGCCCAGCGGCAGGAGAGCTCCGCGCCGGTGACGAGGGTGAGGCCCTCGGGGAGCGCGGCGATGGCCTCGGCGTGGCCCCGGGTGGTGTCGTGGTCGGTCACCGCGACGACGTCCAGACCGGCGCCGGCCGCGGCCCGCACCAGTTCGCCGGGGGTGTCGGTGCCGTCGGACGCGGTGGAGTGGCAGTGCAGGTCGATGCGCACGGCGACTCCAGCGGACGAGGGTTTGCACGGACAGGTCGACACAAGGATAAGGGGTCGTCCGAGTGGGTGACACTTACCTGTCGCGGGCATGTCGCACGGGGCGACTCCTACCTGTCACGAGCATGCCGCACGGGGGCGGCCGTCCGTGGGCCCGTCCCCGGACGCGTCAGGGTTCGAGGATGCGCGGCGAGAGCGCCCCGCACGGCACCAGCTCGATCTCGGCGCCCGCCTCGCGCAGATCGGTGAGGACCAGCTCCTCGTACATCAGGAGTCCGGACTGCTCGGGCCACACCACGGCCCACAGCCACATCCCCAGCGCCTCGCCGGCGAAGACCGCGCGGTCCTCCGGGGCGCCCTCCACCAGCCACATCGGGGTGGGCCGGCCGGCCGCGTGCAGCTTGGCCTCGGCGGGCTTGCCGACGTCGATGTGCGGGCCCGGGTCCGGTCCGTCGATCCCCGCGTAACGGGCGCCGAGGCCGACGCCGAGCTCCTCGGCCACCAGGATCAGCTCGCCCATGCCGCCCAGCGGCCCAGGACCGGAGCAGGCGACCGCCGAGGCGCGCCCGCCGCTGCGGTCGTCGCCCGCGCCGGCCACGCCGGTGAACAGCCAGCCGACCGGGAGCGGCCACGGCATCCAGACGGGGACCCGGGTGCGGTTCACCACCACACCGAGGGCCTCGACGCTCGGCGGGATCACGGGCTGCATCGGATGCACCGCCCCGTGCACGTCGCACTGCCACGCGTCGGCGAAGAGTCCGGGAGCCCTGACCCGGCCACCGCACTTCGGGCAACTGGGTTCGCCCCTCATAAGGTCCCACGGTCCTCCCTGGGCCGCGCCGCGTCAAGGACGATCACCCGTCCGGCGGCCGGTCGGCGTGGCGCGCGGTCCGGCGCGCGTCGTCGACCCGCGGCACCCGGACCGGCGGCGCCAAGGTCCCAACTGGCGTCTTCCGGCCGTCCGTTGACGGGTTTCCCGGCGTGACTTCGGTCACTCAGTCGAGGGCGACCGACCGGCGCAGCGGGTCGCGCAGATCGGTGCCGCGGGCCAGCCACCGCTCCTGCAGCGCCTGCGCGCCGTGCACCCGCTTCCAGGCGGCCTCGTTCGGGGTCATCGGGAGCAGCGGCAGGAACCGCACCGGGTCGAGCGGCGCGTCCAGCTCCAGGTCCTCCACCAGCCCGCCGGGCTCGCCCACCAGGACGGAGGTGAAGGGGGCCCCGGGCCACAGCGGCTCGCCCACGTCCAGCGATCCGCCCGGCGCCACGACAAGCCCCTCCACCTGCGGAGAGGCGGCGAGCACGGCCAGCGGCCGGAGCACCTTGTCGGTGTCCGCGACGCCGCCCCGCACGGACAGCACCAGCTCGGCCCGCGGGCCCTTCACCGGGTCCGCGACCATCGCCGTGGGGTCGCTCATGGGGTGCGCGGACATCCCGAGCGTGGCGTACCGGACGAGGTCCCCCTCGGTGAAGCGGAGCACCTCGACGCGGTCCGTGCCGAGGAAGGTGACGGCGGCCCGGGCGCCGGGTTCGCCCAGCGCGGTCCGCAGACGCGCCTCGACCAGGGGAAGAACATCAGCCATGCGGCGAGCATAGAACTCGTCCGGAACGCGCAAAGCGCGGACGGGCGGAGACCTTGACAGTCACCTCGGCTGATAGTCTGGCCGCAGTCCGGGACAGCACGCCAAGCGTCGCGATCGAGTCCCGAACGCCAGTCATACTCCCCCTGAGAGCCGCTGTGCGCGCTCTCCCACCAGGGGAATGGATCGTCCCTCACGAGGGACCGGCCGGAGGAGGTGGGGCTGCGATGGACCGAAGTCGACCGTGCAGTACCACCCGCTCTTCCGGCCGCTGACGCGGCTCCGGCGTTCTCGCCGCTCCCACCGCCCCGTAGCTCAGCACGGCGGTGTCAGCCGATTCCTCCACGCCGGGGAAGAGCACTTCGTTTCGCCTGCCTGATCTTTGTCGATCTTTTCGATCTGCATCAGCAGCGACTGCTCGAACGCCGCTACGGTGCGGCGCTCCCCGCTTCACGGACGTGCCGGACCCATGGGTGACGGCGGACGTCCGCGTCACGAGGCCCCGGGGAGCCGGCCGTCGGACGCTCGGCCTTTCGTTGCCGAAAGCGAAGGAGCCCCGCCATGTCGATGATCCGAGACCTGCGCGCAGCGGTCCGTCCCTCCGAGCGCGTCGCCCGTTCGGTGCGCGTCCGGCCGTCCCGGCGGGGCGCCGCGGCCCTGGCCCACCTGGATCCGGCGGTCCTGCCCGTCCCGCCCGCGCCCTCGGCCGTCGTCGACTGCGGCATCTACCGCGACGGGCGCCGCCTGGTCCTCGACTCCACGCCGACGCCGCAGGAGGCGATGCGCACCGCACGGCGCGACGGGGGCTTCGTCTGGATCGGCCTGCACGAGCCCACGCAGGACGAATTCGCTGGCATCGCCGCGGAGTTCGGGCTGCACCCGCTGGCCGTGGAGGACGCCGTCAGCGCCCACCAGCGGCCCAAGCTGGAGCGCTACGACGACAGCCTCTTCACCGTCTACAAGACGGTGCACTACGTCGAGCACGACTGCCTCACGCCGGACAGCGAGGTCATCGAGACCGGCGAGATCATGTGCTTCACCGGCCGGGACTTCCTGATCACCGTGCGGCACGGCGACCGGGGCTCGCTGCGCTCCCTGCGGCGCCGGCTGGAGGAGGACCCGGAGCTGCTGGCCAAGGGCCCCTCGGCGGTGCTGCACGCGATCGCCGACCACGTGGTGGACGGGTACCTCGCGGTCGCCGACGCGGTGCAGGACGACATCGACGACGTGGAGACCGAGGTCTTCAGCCCCGGCCGTCGCGGCAGCGCGCCGCGCGGCACCGACGCGGGGCGGATCTACCAGCTCAAGCGCGAGGTGCTGGAGTTCAAGCGGGCGGTGGCGCCGCTGCTGCGGCCGATGCAGCTGCTCAGCGAGCGGCCGATGCGGCTGATCGACCCGGACATCCAGAAGTACTTCCGCGACGTCGCCGACCACGTGGCCCGGGTGCAGGAGCAGGTGATCGGCTTCGACGAGCTGCTGAACTCGATCCTGCAGGCCAACCTGGCGCAGGCGTCGGTCGCGCAGAACGAGGACATGCGCAAGATCACCTCCTGGGCGGCGATCGTCGCGGTGCCGACCATGGTCTGCGGCGTGTACGGGATGAACTTCGAGCACATGCCGGAGCTGGGCTGGAAGTACGGCTACCCGGTCGTCATGGGCTTCACGGTGGTCATCTGTCTGGGCATCCACCGCACCCTGAAGCGCAACGGGTGGCTCTAGGCGGGCTCGCTAGGCTGCTGCCATGACGACCGCTGGTGACAAGACGGACGAGCTGTTCGACCGGGCCCTCGTCGAGGAGGCCGCGAAGAAGTCCGCGCTGGTGTGGGTGCGCCCCACGGGGTCCGCGCAGGGGCCCGAGCGGGCGTTGTGGCACGTCTGGCACGACGGCGCGGTCTGCGTGGCCGGCGACGGGCCGGGCGAGCAGCCGCTGCCGGGTCTGGCCGACGGCGGGCAGGCGGTCCTCACGGTGCGTTCCAAGGACAAGGGCGGGCGCCTGGTGTCCTGCCGGGCCGCGGTCACCGAGCTCACAGCCGGTTCCGACGCCTGGGAGGAAGCCGTCGGGGAGCTCAAGGGCAAGCGGCTCAACGCCCCGGACGCCGAGGAGATGCCGCGGCGGTGGGCGCGTGAGTGCCGCGTCCTGCGTCTGGAGCCGCTGGGGGCCGCGCTGCCCGCCCCCGAGGGCGCCCTGGCCGCCGCGCCGCTGCCCACCGCGGCCACCACCCGCGAGCCCGTCCCGGCGGCGCTGCCGCGCCTGCTCTTCCGCCGTCGGCGCCGGGGCTGAGCCGGCCGCGCGCCGCGCCTCTGCCGCGGAGCGGCCGCACCGCCGTCCGCGGCCGGCGCTCCCCTCCGGCGGCCGGCGCCTACGTCTCGGGCAGGTCCTGCCCGTAGTCGACCTGCTCGTTCTTCGGCGGTTCGCTGAGGTCGATCCGCTTGTCCCAGTCGGTGAACCGGAGGGTGCCGCCGCCACCGGGCCGCTCCACGCGCACCGGGTAGGCCGTCCCCTGCAGGGAGACGTCCATCCGCCCGCCGGCGCCGTCGTCGGCCTTGAGGCGGATCGTCCGGACGTCGCCGACCTCGTGGTAGTCGTCCTTGGCCGGCTTGCCGTCGAGGGCGAGCAGCCCGTCCAGCAGGGTGTCCATGTCGGTGAAGCCGCTGAACCGCTTGTACGCCGGGTCCTTCTCGGGCACCTTCACGTACTTGCCGTCCAGCTTCTCGGCCGTGGTGCCCTCGACGCCCTTGCCGTCGCCGCCCGCGGCCTGGTTCCAGAAGTCGGCGCCGGCCTGCAGGTACAGGGTCTCCCCGATCCGCAGCAGACCGAAGGTGGTGCCGCCGGAGGTGACCTCGCCGCGGCCGCCGCCCTCGGACAGCTCCATGTCCAGCTCGACGCCGCCCTCCTTGGTGATCACCGTGCCGGACAGGTGCACCGAGCCCGCGGAGCCGGCCGCCTTCATCGCGCGGTCGCGGATCGCGGCGGGCTCCAGCTTGCCGACGCCGTTGGTCCCCTCGTCCGGGTCGGACCCGCACCCGGCGAGCCCCGTCGTCGCCAGGGCCAGTGCGCAGACCGCCGCGACACGGGAGGCCATGCGGGTACGACGCTGGGGAATCGGGGTCACAGGCGCGGCTGCCTCTCATCCGGTCTCGACGGGCTGAGGGGCAGCGTACCGGGGGCCCGACGGGGCAGACGGAGGCAGTCCGTCCGGACCCCTCACCAGGGCGTACCGGACCGGTACGGGCTAGCCTGATCCCCGCCCACTGCGGCGTTTCCGGGCAACACGGGGCAAGGACGGGACGACGAGGGGCCTGACGAAGGAGGCTGTACATGGCGGGTGGGCGGATCTTCGTTTCCCACCTCGCGGGCGTGGCCGTGTTCGATCCGAACGGCGACCAGGTCGGACGGGTGCGGGACCTGATCGTGGTGCTGCGGGTGGGCCGCAAGGCTCCCCGCCTGCTGGGGCTGGTCGTGGAACTGCCCACCCGGCGGCGGATCTTCCTGCCGATGACCCGGGTCACCGGCATCCAGTCCGGTCAGGTGATCACCACCGGCGTCCTCAACGTGCGCCGCTTCGAGCAGCGGCCGCCCGAGCGGCTGGTCTTCGGCGAGCTGCTGGACCGGCGGGTGCGGCTGGAGGAGACCGGCGAGGAGGTCACCGTCCTGGACCTGTCGGTGCAGCAGCTGTCCTCACGGCGTGAGTGGGAGGTCGACCGCCTCTTCGTGCAGCGCGGCGGCCGCGGCGGCGCGTTCCGCCGCAAGGCCGGCGAGCAGTTCCTGGTGGAGTGGTCCGCGGTCACCGGCCTGTCGCTGGAGGAGAAGGGGCAGGGCGCGGAGAACCTGCTGGCCACCTTCGAGCAGCTGCGCCCCGCCGACCTCGCCAACGTGCTGCACCACCTGTCGGCCAAGCGCCGGGCCGAGGTCGCCGCGGCGCTCGACGACGACCGGCTGGCCGACGTGCTGGAGGAGCTGCCGGAGGACGACCAGATCGAGATCCTCGGCAAGCTCGCCGAGGAGCGCGCCGCCGACGTCCTGGAGGCGATGGACCCGGACGACGCGGCCGACCTGCTGTCCGAGCTGCCGGAGGGCGACAAGGAGCGGCTGCTGAGCCTGATGCGGCCCGACGACGCCGCCGACATGCGCCGCCTGATGGCCTACGAGGACCGCACGGCGGGCGGTCTGATGACCACCGAGCCGATCGTGCTGCGCCCGGACGCCACGGTCGCCGACGCGCTGGCCCGGGTCCGCAACGCCGACCTCTCCCCCGCGCTGGCCGCGCAGGTCTACGTCTGCCGCCCGCCGGAGGACACGCCCACCGGCAAGTACCTCGGGACCGTCCACTTCCAGCGGCTCCTGCGCGACCCTCCGTACACGCTGGTCGGCTCGATCATCGACGACGACCTGCAGGCGCTGTCCCCCACCGCCGACCTGCCGGTGGTGGCGGGCTTCTTCGCCGCCTACGACATGGTCGCGGCCCCCGTGGTCGACGAGAACGGGTCGCTGCTGGGCGCGGTCACCGTCGACGACGTCCTCGACCACATGCTGCCCGACGACTGGCGGGAGACCGAGTACCACCTGGAGGAGGAGCCGCCGGCCGCCGAGCACCTCGCCGAGGCGCCGAAGGAGGCCACCGCGGATGGCAGCTGACCGCGAGGACCGCCGGCACGGCGACGAGCGCACCCCCGGCCGCGGCCGGGCGACGGCGCACGGCCGGGAGCGCCGCGAGACCCGGGACAGGCGTGAGGCGCGCGAGGCGCGGTCCGTGGCGGGCGCCACCGGCACCCGCACCCGCGAGCGCCTGGACCTTCCGCTGGGCCCCCGCCGCCGGCTGCTGCCCGAGTGGGACCCGGACGCCTTCGGACGGGTCTCCGAGCGGATCGCCCGCTTCCTGGGCACCGGCCGCTTCCTGGTGTGGATGACCTTCGCGATCGTCCTGTGGGTCGGCTGGAACATCGCCGCGCCCTCGGCGCTGCGGTTCGACGAGTACCCGTTCATCTTCCTGACCCTGATGCTGTCGCTCCAGGCGTCCTACGCGGCCCCGCTGATCCTGCTGGCGCAGAACCGGCAGGACGACCGCGACCGCGTCAACCTCGAGCAGGACCGCAAGCAGAACGAGCGCTCCATCGCCGACACCGAGTACCTGACCCGGGAGATCGCCGCGCTGCGGATGGGCCTGGGCGAGGTCGCCACCCGCGACTGGATCCGCTCGGAACTGCACGACATGCTCAAGGAGCTGGAGGAGCAGCGCGCGGGGCACCGCCCGGCCCACGAGCGGGGACGTGACGCAGAAGACCGCTGACGGCCCTGCCCGGCGTCGTTCCGGGGGCCGTACCATCGTCCTTATGGTTACGGAAGACGCGGTGCGCGAAGCGCTGGCGACGGTGAACGACCCCGAGATCCAGCGGCCCATCACCGAGCTCGGGATGGTCAAGTCGGTGGAGATCGGCGAGGACGGCTCGGTCGCCGTCACGGTGTACCTCACCGTCTCGGGCTGTCCGATGCGCGGGACCATCACGGACAACGTGACGTCCGCGCTCACCCGTGTCGAGGGCGTGACCTCGGTCGACGTGACGCTGGACGTGATGAGCGACGAGCAGCGCAAGGAGCTGGCGGCCGCGCTGCGCGGCGGCACCGCCGAGCGCGAGGTTCCCTTCGCCAAGCCGGGCTCGCTGACCCGGGTGTACGCGGTGGCCTCCGGCAAGGGCGGCGTCGGCAAGTCCTCGGTGACGGTCAACCTGGCCGCGGCGATGGCCGCGGACGGCCTGAAGGTCGGCGTCGTCGACGCCGACATCTACGGCCACTCGGTGCCGCGGATGCTGGGCGCCGACGGGCGGCCCACCCAGGTCGAGAACATGATCATGCCGCCTTCGGCCAACGGGGTGAAGGTCATCTCCATCGGCATGTTCACCCCGGGCAACGCGCCCGTGGTGTGGCGTGGCCCGATGCTGCACCGCGCGCTCCAGCAGTTCCTGGCGGACGTGTACTGGGGCGACCTCGACGTCCTGCTGCTCGACCTGCCGCCCGGCACCGGCGACATCGCCATCTCGGTGGCCCAGCTGGTCCCGAACGCGGAGATCCTGGTCGTCACGACGCCGCAGCAGGCCGCCGCGGAGGTCGCCGAGCGGGCCGGTTCGATCGCGGTGCAGACGCACCAGAAGATCGTCGGCGTGGTCGAGAACATGTCGGGCCTGCCGTGCCCGCACTGCGACGAGATGGTCGACGTCTTCGGCACCGGCGGCGGCCAGAAGGTCGCCGACGGCCTGACCCGCACGACCGGCGCCACGGTGCCGGTGCTCGGCTCGATCCCGATCGACGTGCGTCTGCGCGAGGGCGGCGACGAGGGCAAGCCGGTGGTGCTGACCGACCCCGACTCCCCGGCGGGCGCCGCGCTGCGGGCCATCGCCGGCAAGCTCGGCGGGCGTCAGCGCGGGCTGTCGGGCATGTCGCTGGGGATCACCCCGCGCAACAAGTTCTGACCCACGCTCCGGCCGCCCGCCCGCGGCCGCGCACCAGGGGCGCCGTCCTTCCCGGGACGGCGCCCTTCGTCGTGCCGGGGCGCCCTCGGGCGGCCCGGCGGCGCAGGTCGGGCGGGGCCGGTCAGGCGTAGGTCTCGATGTCCTCGACGGCCGAGAAGCCGAGGCCGTAGGCGCTCATCCCGCGCCCGTAGGCCCCGAGGTGGACGCCGTCGCCGGTGGAGCCGGCCAGCACCCAGCCGAACTCCGACTCCCGGTAGTGGAAGGTCGTCGCCTCGCCGTCCACCGGCAGCGTCAGGGTGGTCCAGGCCGGGCTCTCCAGGTCGTCGGCGAGCACCCAGGCCGTCTCGGTCTGTTGCTCCAGCCAGTCGTCGCGCAGGCTGTGGTCCATCTGGAGGGGCCAGGTGTAGGACAGCAGCCCCAGACCGGCCAGCCAGGCGGCGGAGGAGACGGTGGTGGCGTCCAGTACGCCGGTGCCGTCGGCGCTGCGGCGGACCGGCTGGTCGGCCACGGTCACCACCACGGCGAATCGTTCCTTGTCCTCGGCGGCCTCGTAGCGCACCGACGGCTCGTCGCCGTGGCCGAGGGAACCGTGCTCGACCGCGCCGTCCGTGGAGGTGGCGACCTGCATCAGCCAGCGCTCCCCGGTGAACGCGTCGTCGAGGCCGTACCACGGGAACGGCGCCCGCAGGTAGCCGTCGACCCCGCTGCCGCCCGCGGCGGTCCGGCCGCCCGCGACCGCCGACGCCTGCGCGCCTACCCGACTTCTCGTCTCCATGCCCGGACGCCTCCTCGTTCTTCACCGGACCGCGGGGGGATGGTGAAGAATCGTCCGCCGGTCCGCACAACAACTCGGCAGCATAGCCACCCCGCTTCACCGGTCCGGGATTACCGCCGACCGGGTGGGTCGGACGGACGCGGAACGGTAAGGGGGTACGGCCGGACGAGGGGCGGTTCCGGGCGGTGGGATCAGGTGGCGTCGAGGTCGTACGGAGGGCGCTCGGCGACCGGCTCCGGCGTCTTCTTCTCCAGGCCGACCGGGCCGGCGGCCTGGCCGGACGCGGCCGCGGCGGGCGGCGGCGAGGCGGCCGCGGGGGACCTGTACGACGGGTCGTTGGCGATGCTCGGGTCCGCGAGCTGCTGGATGTCCTTCTTCAGGTCGAGCGACTCACGGATCTCGCCGAGGCCGAGGTCGTCGTTCTGCAGCTGCTTGCGGATGAACGTCTTGGGGTTCAGGTCCTGGAACTCGAAGTCCTTGAACTCCGGGCCGAGCTCCTGGCGGATGTCCTGCTTGGCGCTGTCCGAGAACTCGCGGATCTTCCGGATGGTCCGGGAGATGTCCTGGATGACCTTCGGAAGCTTCTCCGGCCCGAAGACGAGCACGGCGAGGACGACGAGCGTGATGAGCTCGAGCGATCCTATGTCATTGAACACCTGAAGCTCCTTGCGTGTCCCGGGGCAGATCCACGGTACCCGGCGAACCCGCCCCACCGGTACTGCCCCGACACCCTCTGACGCATACAACACATCCCGGGCCACACGGGGGTGACGACCGGGTGACGTCCCCGTGGCGCTCGGTGCGCGCGGGGGCGGCGGCGGTGGCAGGGAGGGCCGGGGCGGCCGGTCAGTCCTCGGAGGAGCCGAGGACCAGGGTGATCCTCCGCTCCTCGCCGTCGCGCTTCACGGTCAGCTCCAGGCGGTCGCCGGGGCGGTGGGCCCGCGTCTTGACGATGAGCTCGTCGCCCGAATGCACCCGGACGCCGTCCACGGCGGTGATCACGTCCCCGGCCTTCAGCCCCGCCTTGGCGCCGGGCCCGCCGGGGGTCACGGAGGACCCGCCGCCGGAACCGCTGGTGTGCACCCGCGCGCCGTCGCCGGCGTAGGCCATGTCGAGGGTGACGCCTATCACCGGGTGGGTGGCCTCGCCCTCGTTGATCAGTTCCTCGGCCACCCGCTTGGCCTGGTTCACCGGGATGGCGAAGCCGAGGCCTATGGAGCCGGACTTGCCGTCGTCGGTGTCGATGCCGGTGTCGGCCGACCGGATCGCGCAGTTGATGCCGATCACCCGGCCCCGGCCGTCGAGCAGCGGGCCGCCGGAGTTCCCCGGGTTGATCGGGGCGTCGGTCTGGAGCGCGTCCACGTACGAGACGTCGCCTCCGTCGCCCTCGCCGGCCGTGATGGGGCGCTCCTTGGCGCTGATGATGCCCGCGGTGACGGTGTTCGCCAGGTCGAACGGGGCGCCGATGGCCACCACCGGGTCGCCGACCCGGACGTTGTCGGAGTTGCCCAGCGGCATCGGGTGCAGACCCTTGACGCCCTTCACCCGGACCACGGCCAGGTCGTAGCCGGAGTCGCCGCCGACCAGTTCGGCCCGGGCGGTCTCGCCGCCGCTGAAGGTGACGGCGATCCGGCCGTCGCCCGCGTCCTCGGCGGCCTCCACGACGTGGCGGTTGGTCAGGATGTGGCCGCGGTCGTCCAGCACGAAACCGGTGCCGGTGCCGGCCTGGCCGCTGCCCTGCACGTGCAGCGTGACCACGCTGGGCAGGGCGCGCCGGGCGATCCCCGCGACGCTGTCCGGGTCGCGGGGCACGTCCTCCACGGGGGCCTGGGAGAGCTCGACGACGCCGAGGCCGCCGTGGCGCTCCAGGTACACGCCCGCCATGCCGCCGGCCAGCCCGGCCACCAGGGCGACCGCGACGGCGCCGCCGACGAGGGCGCGCCGGCGCCTCGCCCGCCGCCGGGAGGGGGCCTCGGCTCCCTGTGCGCCGCCCTGCGGCGGGGCGGGGGCCGCGGGGGCGGCCGGTCCGGCCCCGGGGGTGGCCCAGGGGTCGTAGCGGCTCCAGGGTCCTGCGGGGGCCGGGTCCGGAGCGAGGTCGGGGTCGGGGTCGCGGTCGGGCGCCTGCGTGGCGTGGGCCTCGGGGGCGTACGCGGCGTCGGTCGCGGGGGCCCGGGTGTCGTGGGCGTCGGGCGCGAGCGCCGCCGCGTTGGACCGGGCGGGGTCCGCGGCGGACGCGTACGCCGCGTCGTGCGGCGCTGCGGGGACGGCTCCGGCCGGGGCGTGGCCCTGGGGGCCGGGGGCTCCCGCCGGGGACGCGGGGACGGCGGCCTGCCGCGACGGGTCGGGCAGGGCGTACGGGTCCGGGGCGCCGGAGGGGGTGCCCGCCGGGACGGGCGGCTGCTGCGGCGGCGGGGCGGACGTCCAGGACCGTTCGTCCGCGCCGGGGCCGCCCACCGGGGCGGCGGGGTCCACGGGAGGGGCCGCCGGGGCCGCGCTGTCGGCCGGGGCGGCGGGCGGCGGGGGCGTCTGGTGCGTCTGGTGCGTCGGGGGAAGGTGACCGCCGCCCGGCGGAGTGCCCGCGGCGGGGGTGGCGGGGTGCTGGACCGGCGGGGCCGGCGCCCAGGGGCCAGGGTTGCCGTACGGGGGCGTGCTGTAGTGGTCGGGCTCGTGCAGGGGGCGCGGAGCCGCGGTCTGCGGAGCCGCGGCCTGCGGGTCGCCCGCGTTCTCCCCCAGGCCCGAAGACCCGGAAGGCACCGCCCCCTGAGCCACCGGCCCGGAAGGCGCCGCCCCCTGATCCACCGGCCCGGAGGGCTCGGCCACGGAGGCCACGGGCCCGGGGGCCGCGAGGGGGAAGTCGCCGGAGGCGTCCGGTCCCGGGGCGGGGCGGGGGCGGCTCCACCACTTGGGCCTCGCGGACTTCCCCGGCGTGCCCTCGTTCATGCTCTCCCCAACACCTGGCGTGATTCGTCGACGCGCCGCCCTCGCGGCACAGTCCGGATTCAATCAGGTTCCCCGCGGGCGCGCAGAGAACCTGGTCAGCGTCCGGCCGGGGGCGGGGTCAGGGTGCCGCTCGGGGCGGGCGCGGTCAGCGGGACCGGGAGCCCGGGCGTCACGGGGACGCCGGGCCCTATCAGCGGCGTGGGCGCGGGGCCGTCGCCGGCCACCGACTGGGCGCCGCCCCCGGACAGCAGAGGGGCCGCCACGGGGGCGAGCTGACGCTGGGCCGCGGCGCTGTGCACCAGCGGAGGCGTGGCGCGGCGCCGGGCGTCCGTCGCGCCGACGGCGCCACCGGCCTGCCGGCCCGCCGGAGGGGTGGCGTTGCTGCGCAGACCGCCGCGGTCGGCGTCGGCGACCGGGACCCCGGTCGTCACCCCGCCGAGCGCCACCGCGGCCAGCGAGACCGCGCTCGCGGCGGCGAAGGCCAACCGGCGGCTGCGGGAGGCGGCCCGCTCCGCCTGGGCACGGCCGACGTCGGCGCGGCCCACGTGGTGGATCGGGAAGCCGTGCGTGGCGGAGGCGGCCAGCCCGAAGGCCTCGGCGCGCCGGGAGCCGAGGAACATGGCCCCCGGCTCGTCCCCGGCTCCGGAGCCTCCGGAATCGCGCAGCTCGTCGGGCCCGTCCACGGGGAGACCCTGCAGACGGGCGAGGAAACTCTCGGACGGCGTAGGGCCGGAGACCTCGGCGAAGACGTTCTTCAGCCTGCGCTGCGCGTCGGCCTCGACCCGGCACCTGGTGCAGGTGGCCAGATGGGCCAGCACGCGCTCACGCGCCTCGTGTCCCAGCTCGCCGTCCACCAGGGCGGAGAGCCGGTCACCGAGGTGCTGCTCGGCCGGCGTCGGACGTGACTCACTCACGCGGTCGCGCCTCCTCCTCTCAGCGCCGGAAGGCGGGTGACGCCGAACCTGCGCTCGGCGCGCGCCTCGGGAGAGCGGTGGGCGAGCGCCTTGCGCAGCTGCGAACGGCCCCGGTGGATCCGGCTGCGGACCGTGCCGAGCTTCACGCCCAGGGTCGCGGCGATCTCCTCGTAGGACAGTCCTTCGATGTCGCACAGGACGACCGCGGCGCGGAACTCGGGCGCCAGGGTGTCCAGCGCCTGCTGGATGTCGGCGTCGAAGTGGGCGTCGTTGAGGACCTGCTGGGGCGACGGCTCACGGCCGGGCAGCCGCTCGGCGGCGTCCTCGGCGAGCGCGTCGAACCGGATGCGCTGCTTGCGGCGCACCATGTCCAGGAAGAGGTTGGTGGTGATCCGGTGCAGCCAGCCCTCGAACGTGCCGGGCGAGTACGTGGACAGCGAGCGGAACACCCGGACGAAGACCTCCTGGGTGAGGTCCTCGGCGTCGTGCTGGTTGCCGGTCAGGCGGTAGGCGAGCCGGTAGACCCGGGCACTGTGCGTGCTGACGATCTCCTCCCAGGTGGGCGGAGTCCACGCCGACCCGTCACCGTCGGTGGCGAACGTCGCGGTGCGGGCGGGCTCGGAGGAACGGTCGGCCTCTTGGCCGGCCGGACGGTCAGCAGCGGTGTCGGTCACGGATGTCGGCCTGGCCGCCGACCCGAGAAGGCGCCTCAGCCCTCCGCCGCGGTCAGCGGGTGCGGCCGCACCTCCCCTGTCGGCTCTGGTGGTGTCCAGTGGAGCCCCTACCATAGCCATCTCGTCCGTTAGCTCCGGATAAGCAGGTTTGCGAGAGTTCACCACTCGCTCCATCGGCGCTTCCCCCGTCCCGTGCACGCCTTTCCCCTCACTCTTCAAACGCGGCGTCCCGCCGCCAGGTTCCCGACCGCGCCGGATACAGTCACGGACGAGATGGAACCAGCGATACGCCGAAGGCGCGGACGGGGACGGGAGGCGGCCATCAGCAGCAACGGGCAGGCGAGTTGGACGCTGGCCGACGCGTTCGTCACGGAGGACGAGCCCCTGCTCCTCGCCCGCGACCGTGCGCGCGAGGCCGGGCTGCGTCCGGTGACGCCCGCCGCGGGCTCGGTGCTGCGGCTGCTCGCCGCATCGGTGGGCGCGAAGGCGGTCGCCGAGATCGGCACCGGCACCGGCGTCTCCGGCGTCCACCTGCTGCACGGCATGCGCCCGGACGGGGTGCTCACCACGGTGGACACCGAGCCGGAGTACCAGCAGGCGGCCCGCCAGACCTTCCGCGCGTCGGGTTTCGCGGTCAACCGCGCCCGGCTGATCCCGGGGCCGGCCCTGGACGTGCTGCCGCGGCTCGCGGACCTCGGGTACGACCTGGTCTTCTGCGACGCGGACCGCCTCGAGGTGCTGGAGTACCTCGCCGAATCGTTGCGTCTGCTGCGGCCGGGCGGTCTGGTGGTGTTCGCCGGGGTGCTGGCGAACGGGCGCACCGTGGGGACGGGGCCGCAGCCGACGGAGGTCCTGCGGCTGCGGGAGCTGATCCGCGAGGTGCGCGAGAGCGAGGACCTGGTGTCCTCCCTGCTGCCCGTGGGCGACGGCCTGCTCTGCGCCGCCAAGCGCTGACCGGACCACGTGCGGCCCGGCGGCTTCCGGGAGAACGGCCGCTGCCCGGCTCCCTGAGGGGGAACCGGGCAGCAGGCGTCACGCTGAGTGGTGGTCGCGCGTCAGCCGACGACCTTCTTGAGGGCGTCGCCGAGCGCATCCGCCTCGTCCGGCGTCAGCTCGACGACGAGCCGACCGCCGCCTTCGAGCGGAACGCGCATGACGATGCCCCGCCCCTCCTTGGTCACCTCGAGCGGGCCGTCGCCCGTCCGCGGCTTCATGGCCGCCATGCTCGTTCCCCTTCCTGAAACCAGCTCAACCGCCGTGCCGGAAGACCTTGAGGAGGACGCGCCTCGAAAAGGGCTCGCCCGTCCCCGAGGCGGGGCAGGCGTCACCGGCATCGAACACATTGCTTCCCGGCCATTATCCCGCATCTCACGCACCAATGACCAACATCAGTCCGCATCGCTTGCGCAACGCGCGAGGCCAAAACCACTCAATTCGGGGATGTCACTGCGATACTGCGCCCCCGATCCGACCTGCCGCGACCGAATGGTGACCGGAATTCTTTGTCGGAGGTCACACCCCGGCCACCGTTCGGCCTCCCGAATGTCCGCCATGCTGTCCTCGGACCGCAAACCGACGGAGGGAAGTCGAGATGGCCGACACCGTGCTCTACGAGGTCAGCGACGCGCTGGCGATCATCACCCTGAACCGCCCCGAGGCGATGAACGCGCTCGACGTGGAGACGAAGGTGGCGCTGCGCGAGGCACTGCGGAGTGCCGCCGCGGACCCCGCGGTGCGGGCGGTGCTGCTCACCGCGGCCGGCGACCGGGCGTTCTGCGTGGGCCAGGACCTCAAGGAGCACATCGAACTGCTCGCGGCCCAGGACTCCGGTGAAGGGGGCGGTGAGGACGCCGGCCGGCTGAGCACGGTCGGTGAGCACTACAACCCCATCGTCCGCGCGATCGCCGGGATGGCGAAGCCGGTGGTGGCCGGCGTCAACGGGGTGGCCGCGGGGGCGGGCTTCGGCTTCGCGCTGGCCGCCGACCACCGGGTGGTCGCCGACACCGCCAAGTTCACGACCTCCTTCGCGGGCGTGGCGTTGACCGCCGACTCCGGCGTTTCCTGGACGCTGCCGCGGGTGGTCGGCCCGGGCCGTGCCATGGACCTGCTGCTCTTCCCCCGCTCCATCGACGCCGAGGAGGCGCTGCGGCTCGGCGTCGCCGACCGCGTGGTGCCGGCCGCGGAGCTGCGCGCGGAGGCGGAGAAGGTCGCCCGCCGGCTCGCCGAGGGACCCACGGTGGCCTACGCGGCGCTCAAGGAGTCGGTCGCCTACGGCATGACCCACTCGCTGGAGGAGACGCTGGAGAAGGAGGACGAGCTGCAGGGCCGGGCCGGCTCCTCGGAGGACCACCGGATCGCCGTGAAGGCGTTCCTCGACAAGGAGCGCCCCCGCTACCTCGGGCGCTGACCGGGTGCGCCGGCCCGTCCGGCGCCGCCCGCCTCGTCAGCCCTGCCCGGCCTCGCGCATCGCGCAGTCGGCCAGGTGGTCGTTGGTCAGACCGCAGGCCTGGAGCAGCGCGTAGGCGGTGGTGGGGCCGACGAAGCGCAGCCCGCGGCGCTTGAGCTCCTTGGACAGGGCCGTCGACTCCGGTGTCACCGCCGGGACGTCGGCGAGGGTGCGGGGGGCCGGGCGCGGCGCGGGCGCGTGGGACCAGATCAGCTCGTCGAGCTCGCCCGGCTTCCAGTCGGCCAGCACGGCGGCGTTGGCGAGGGTGGCGTCGATCTTGGCCCGGTTGCGGATGATCCCCGGGTCGGCGAGCAGCCGGGTCCGGTCCTCCTCGGTGAAGGCCGCCACCTCGGCGATCCGGAACCCGGCGAAGGCGGCCCGGAAGCCCTCCCGCCTGCGCAGGATGGTCAGCCAGGACAGGCCCGACTGGAAGGCCTCCAGGCAGAGCCGCTCGAACAGGGCGTCGTCCCCGTGGACCGGGCGGCCCCACTCCTCGTCGTGGTAGGCGAGGTAGTCGGGGGCGGACAGCCCCCAGGGGCAGCGCGGCAGTCCGTCGGGGCCGGGCACGGCGCCGGAGGCCGCCCGGGTGGTTTCCGGCGCAGCCTCGGGGACGACGGGTGGTTCGGCAGGGCTCATCGGGCCTCCCCGGGGGCGTCCGGCCCCTGCTCGTCGCGCGGGCCGTCGTGCTCGTCGCTCTCCTGGACGCCGGCGTCGGGGGTGTCGGTCCCCGTGTCGGCCACGGTCTCGTCCGGCTTCTCCTCCTCCGCGGGGGCGGCCGCGGAGGAGGCGGAGGTCGCGGGCTGCTCCTCACCCTTGACCAGGAGGTCCCCGGGCCGCTCCGCCGCCTCGCCGTCCCGCACGGCGAGGCGCGTCGCTCCGGTGGAGCCGCGGGCGGCGCCCAGGGCGGACTCCAGCGAGGCGATGCGCTCGTCCCGGAAGTGGAGTTCGTGGGCGAGCCGGGCGAGGACGTCGTCCACGTCGCCCATCCGGTAGCCCCGCAGCGCGGGGGCGAAGCGGAGCTCGTGCACGTCCCGCGCGGTGACCGCCCGCTCGTGGGGCAGGGCGACGTGGAGCGCGTCCGGCGGCGCGTCGGGAAGCACGTCGCGGTCACCGCCGCCGACGACGGCCAGAGTGGTCGCGGTCACCACCACGGCGAGCGCGACGACCAGGATGAGAAACGTTGCCAAGGCTGCGGCCCCCCGCGTGTCGTAGTTGCCAGGGGTCCGATCGTGCCATGCCGCGGCTGCGGTTAGGGTCGCAGACAGCCGAAGACCGGAAGACCGGACACCGGACGTACGTAGAGGAAAGAGGCCGTACGGGATGCTCAGGCTGGGCAGGCGTGAGTTCGAGGCGCACGAACCGGTGATCATGGCCATCGTGAACCGGACGCCGGACTCCTTCTACGACCGGGGCGCCACCTTCCGTGACGAGCCCGCTCTGGCCCGGGTGGAGCAGGCGGTGGCCGAGGGTGCGGCGATCATCGACATCGGCGGTGTGAAGGCCGGTCCCGGCGAGGAGGTCAGCGCCGAGGAGGAGGTCCGCCGCACGGTCGGTTTCGTGGCCGAGGTGCGCCGCCGCTTCCCCGACGTGGTGATCAGCGTGGACACCTGGCGGCACGAGGTCGGCGAGGCGGTCTGCGAGGCCGGCGCGGACCTGCTGAACGACGCCTGGGGCGGCGTCGACCCGAAGCTGGCCGAGGTCGCCGCGCGGTACCGGGTCGGCCTGGTCTGCACGCACGCCGGCGGCGCCGAGCCGCGCACCCGGCCGCACCGGGTGACCTACGAGGACGTGATGGCGGACATCCTGGCGGTGACCGTCTCGCTGGCCGAGCGGGCGGTGTCGCTGGGCGTGCCCCGTGAGTCGGTGCTGATCGACCCCGGGCACGACTTCGGCAAGAACACCCGGCACAGCCTGGAGGCGACCCGCCGGCTGGGCGAGATGACGGAGACCGGCTGGTCGGTGCTGGTCTCGCTGTCCAACAAGGACTTCGTCGGCGAGACGCTGGACCGTCCGGTCAAGGAGCGGCTGCTGGGCACGCTGGCCACCACGGCGGTGTCGGCCTGGCTGGGCGCCCAGGTCTACCGGGTGCACGAGGTCGCGGAGACCCGGCAGGTCCTGGACATGGTGGCCTCCATCGCGGGCCACCGCCCGCCGGCGGTGGCCCGCCGCGGCCTGGCCTGACGGCGCGTCGGGCGGGCGCCGCGTCGGCCGGGCGGGCGGAATCCGGTGGGGGCGGGACCGGTCTAGCGCTCCGTTTCGCGGGAGAGGAGGGCGACGGCCTCGTCCACGTCGTCCGTGAGGTGGAACAGGTCCAGGTCCTTCTCGGAGCACTTGCCCCCGGCGACCAGGGTGGACTTGATCCAGTCGGCCAGGCCGCCCCAGTGCTCGGTGCCGAACAGGACGATGGGGAAGCGGGTCACCTTGCCCGTCTGGACCAGCGTGAGCGCCTCGAAGAGCTCGTCCAGGGTGCCCAGGCCGCCGGGCAGGACGACGAAGCCGCGCGAGTACTTCACGAAGCAGGTCTTGCGGACGAAGAAGTACCGGAAGTTCAGCCCGATGTCGCAGTACGGGTTGAGCCCGCTCTCGAACGGCAGCTCGATTCCCAGGCCCACGGAGACTCCCCCGGCCTCCTGGGCGCCCTTGTTCGCGGCCTCCATGGCGCCCGGGCCACCGCCGGTGATCACCGCCCAGCCCGCCTCGGCCAGGCCACGGCCCAGCCGGACGCCCGCCTCGTACTCGGCCGAGTCGGGGCTGGTGCGGGCGGAGCCGAAGACGCTGACCGCGTGCGGCAGCCCGGACAGCGCCCGGAACCCCTCGCCGAACTCCGCCTGGATCCTGGCCACCTGCCAGGCGTCCCGTTCGGTCCACCCGGACGCTCCGTCCGGGTCGAGGAGTCTGCGGTCGCTGTCCCCATCGTCACCGGCGTTACGGGCCGCCGGACCCGCCTGCTCGGTCTCCTCGGCCTCGACCGGGTCGAGGCCGTGCAGAAGGTAGCCCCGCCTCTCCTGGCGCACCGACACCTTCGTTCCCTCGGAGTTGCCTGTGGTCATGGGCTCTCCCCTCCGTGACGGGTTCTCCGCGTTCCTCCGCAGAGAGTAGGTCTACGCGGGTTACCCGCTGGGGACGCGAACATGTCCGCCGTGTGCCGTCCGGTACCCGTTTCGGTACGAATCCGCCGACTCCGGCGCCGCGCCTCAGCCGGTCAGCCACTCCCGCAGACGCCGCTCGGCCTCGGGAATCATCGACGCCAGGACCCGCTCGTCCCTCTTGTGGGCGAGCAGCGGGTTGCCGGGACCGTAGTTGACGGCCGGAACGCCCAGGGCGCTGAAGCGCGAGACGTCCGTCCAGCCGAACTTGGGCCGCGCCACCCCGCCGACGGCCTCCATGAAGGCGCGGGCGGCCGGGTGGGAGAGGCCGGGCAGGGCGCCGGGGCTGTGGTCGTCGATCACGAACTCGTCGATCGGGCAGCCCGCGAACACCTCGCGGACGTGCGCGACCGCCTCCTCCTCGCTGCGGTCGGGGGCGTAGCGGAAGTTCACGGTGACCGTGCAGACGTCGGGGATGACGTTGCCGGCCACGCCGCCCTCGACGGCCACCGCGTTGAGGCCCTCGTGGTACTCCAGCCCGTCGATCACCGGGCGGCGCGGCTCGTAGGCGGCCAGGCGCTCGAGGATCGGCGCGGCGGCGTGGATGGCGTTGGCGCCCATCCAGGAGCGCGCCGAGTGGGCCCGCTCGCCCTTGGTCCGCAGCTTCACCCGGAGGGTGCCCTGGCAGCCGCCCTCGACCTCGCCGTCGCTGGGCTCCAGCAGGACCGCGAAGTCGGCCTCGAGCCAGTCGGGGTGGGCGTCGGCCACGTGGCCCAGTCCGTTCAGACTGGCGTCGACCTCCTCGTTGTCGTAGAAGACGAAGGTGAGGTCGCGGTTGGGCTCGGGGACGGTGGCGGCGATCCGCAGCTGGACGGCGACGCCCGACTTCATGTCACAGGTGCCGCAGCCCCAGAGCACGCCCTCCTCGTCCAGCCGCGAGGGCACGTTGCCGGCGATGGGCACGGTGTCGATGTGCCCGGCGAGCACCACCCGCTCCGGGCGGCCGAGGTGGGTGCGGGCCACCACGTTGTTGCCGTGCCGGTCGACGGTCAGGTGGGGCAGCTTCCGCAGCGCCGCCTCGATCGCGTCGGCGAGCGACTTCTCGTCGCCGCTCTCGGAGGGGAGGTCCACGAGCCGCGCGGTCAGGCGGGCGGCGTCCGACGAAAGGTCAAGCTCGGTTTCGGCCATGGCCCCGACCCTAACCCGCGCACACCTGAGAGAGGTTGTCCACAGGGGCTCGGGCTCCCTGGCATACCTCCGTTACCGTGTTACCCGTGACAGAGACGTCAACCGCCCCCAAGCGCCGTGGTCGCCTCGTCCGTTTCGGGGCGGCCCTGATCGTGCTGTTCTCCCTCGCGGGTTACTTCGCCGCCCGGCACATGCCCGGTGGCGGAGCCGGTCCCTCCGGGCCGGGCTGCGAGGTGGTGGCCTCGGGCGGGCGGGGTGAACCCGCCCGGTACGAGTTCACGCCCGAGCAGGCGGTGAACGCCGCCACGATCACGGCCGTCGGCACCGCGCGCGAGCTGCCCGAGCGGGCGGTCACCATCGCCCTGGCGACGGCGCTGCAGGAGTCCGCGCTGCGCAACATCCGCTACGGCGACCGGGACTCCCTCGGCCTGTTCCAGCAGCGGCCCTCGCAGGGCTGGGGCAGGCCGGCGGAGATCATGGACCCGGCGTACGCGGCCGGCCAGTTCTACGACCACCTCGTGAAGGTCCAGGACTACGCGGACCTGCCGCTGACGGTGGCCGCGCAGGAGGTGCAGCGCAGCGCCTATCCCGACGCCTACGCCAAGCACGAGCCGGACGCGGAGCTGCTCGCGGCGGCGCTGACCGGCCGCAGCGCGGCCACCCTGACCTGCTCGGGGCCGTCCGCCGCGGACGCGCCGGCCCGTCCGGACGCGGTACGCGCGGCGCTGACCCGGGACTTCGGCACCGAGGTGCTGGGCAAGGCCGCGGCGGAGGTCTCCGCCGGCCGGGGCGCGGACGCCCGGCAGGCGGACGCCCGCAGGACCGGGGATGCGCCGGGCCGCGTCTCGACGGCAGGCTCGCGGGAGTCGGCGGCGTCGAAGTCGCCCTCCCCCGCGTCCGACCGGACGGTGACGGTCCCGGTGGCGGAGCCGGGCGCCCGGCAGCGGGGCTGGCAGTTCGCCCACTGGGCGGTGGCCAACGCCTCCGACCTCGGCATCGCGCGCGTGACCTACGGCGGCCGGGTGTGGACGGCGGACCGGGGCGACTGGCAGAAGGCCGAGGGCGACCGTTCCCCGGGCGCGCACGGCTCCCCGGGCTCCGACGCCCGGGTCAGCATCGTGACCTCACGCTAGACGGCCACCCCCCGTCGTCGCGCAGACGTACGACGGGTCACTCCGTAGGGCCAACTCCACGACCGCCGCCCGGCACCGGGCGGCGGTTTTCGCACTGGTGGCCCACCGGACGCCGGATCCGTTGGGACAGCGGCGGCGGAAGGTTTCCGCAGCGAGCCGGACCCTGTCCGGAACGCCCCGTTCCGTCCGCAGCCGATTATGCGACGCATTGCCAACTCTTTACGGCGGCGGTCCGCAACCTTCGCCCCGCCCGGTCCGTAATCACTGCGTCCGCCTCACCGGACCCTGACCTGGCGGTCGCCCCGCGAGGCGGCCGCGGACCGAACACAAGGAGCACCATGTCCCTTCCCCTGACCCGCCGGATCGCCCGCGCCGCCCTCCTCGTCGCCGCGAGCGCCGCCCCCGTCGTCGGTGCGGCCGGCGCCGCGCAGGCCGCCCCGGCGGTCCCGGACCTGGCTCCGCTGTCGGCGCTGGACGGCGCCGGCGACCTGGGCTCCGCCCTGAGCGGCGTGACCTCCCACGCGACCGGTCTGGCGGGCCAGGCCGGTGACGCCTTCGAGGGCGGCACCGAGGTCGCCGAGGGCGGCGTCGGCATGGCCACCAAGGCCGCCGAGGGCGCGCCGGACGTCCAGCAGGTGGTGGGCGGCGTGGCCGGGCAGGCGGGCACGATGGTCGGCGACGCCACCGGCGAACTCCCGGTGGGCGACCTTCCGGTCAGCACCCTCCCGCTGCCGGTCTGACGCCGCCCCGCGGAACGGCAGGGCCCCCGGCGCGCACGGCGCCGGGGGGCCTCGGGCCTATCCGGCGGATCATGCACGTGGGTCGCGGGGCCTGGCACGCACTCCCCCACGCTCGGCTTCGCTCGCGCGGGAGGGACCCCCACGCGGCGTTGTCGTCGGTCGACGACGCTCCGCGTCGCCTCCCTCCTCCGCCTTGCAGCCGCACGCCCCAGCCCCCGCTCAGGCCCGCTGACAAGCGAAACCGGCAGCAAGAACGGCATGATCCGCCGGACAGGCCCTAGCTGTCTCCCGGGGGCGTCAGCCCAGGCGGGCCGCCGCGGCCGCCACCCGCTCGTCGGTGGCGGTGAACGCCACCCGGACGTGGCGCTCGCCGGCCGGGCCGTAGAAGTCGCCGGGGGCGACCAGGATGCCCAGCGAGGCCAGGTACGCCACGGTGTCCCAGCAGGACTCGTCGCGGGTGGCCCACAGGTACAGGCTGGCCTCGCTGTGCTCGATGCGGAAGCCGTGCCGCTCCAGCGCCCCGCGCAGCGTCCCGCGCCGGGCCGCGTACCGCTCCCGCTGCTCGGCCACGTGGGCGTCGTCGCCCAGCGCGGCCACCACGGCGGCCTGGGTGGGCATGGAGGTCATCATGCCGCCGTGCTTGCGCAGCTGGAGCAGCGGCATCAGCACCGCGGAGTCGCCCAGCAGGAACGCCGCCCGGTAGCCGGCCAGGTTGGACCGCTTGGAGAGCGAGTGGACGGCCACCAGGCCCTCGTACGAGCCGCCGCAGACGTCCGGGTGGAGCACCGACACCGGGTCGGCCTCCCAGCCCAGTTCCAGGTAGCACTCGTCGGAGACGACCAGCACGCCGTGCTCGCGCGCCCAGGCCACGATCCGCCGCAGCTCCTCCTTGGGCAGCACGCGGCCGGTCGGGTTGGACGGCGAGTTCAGCCAGAGCAGCTTGAGGCCGGCCGGGTCGAGGTCGGTCGTCGGGTCGTCGTAGGCGACGTGGTGGGCGCCTGCCAGCCGGGCGCCGACCTCGTAGGTCGGGTACGCCAGCCGCGGGAAGGCCACGGTGTCACCGGGGCCGAGCCCCAGCTGGATCGGCAGCCAGGCCACCAGTTCCTTGGAGCCCACCACCGGCAGCACCTGCCGGTGCGTCAGGTCGTGCGCGCCGAGCCGGCGCCCGGCCCAGCCGGTGATCGCGTCACGCAGCTCGGGGGTGCCCCAGACCGTCGGGTAGCCCGGCGAGTCGGCCGCGGCGGCCAGCGCCTTCTGGATGAGGTCCGGCACCGGGTCGACCGGCGTGCCGACGGAGAGGTCCACGACGCCGTCCGGATGCCCCGCCGCCGTCGCCTTGTAGGGCTCCAGCTTGTCCCAGGGGAAGTCCGGCAGGCGGCTCAGGAGCTCGGACACGGGTATCGCTCACTTTCCTCGTGCCGCGGCGCCCGCGGCGTGGGGGCGGAACGCCACGGTCCCGCAGGCGATCGCTGCGGATCGCCGTACGGGACCGAGGGGGAGCGGTCCCGGGGGACCGCTCCGACGGGTTCCGCTACTGGTTCTGCGGGGGCAGCGCGGCGACGAACGGGTGGTCGCGCTCGATCAGGCCCAGCTTGCTGGCCCCGCCGGGAGAGCCGAGCTCGTCGAAGAACTCCACATTGGCCTTGTAGTAGTCCTTCCACTCGTCCGGCGTGTCGTCCTCGTAGAAGATGGCCTCGACCGGGCAGACCGGCTCGCAGGCCCCACAGTCGACGCACTCATCCGGGTGGATGTAGAGGGAGCGCTGCCCCTCGTAGATGCAGTCGACCGGGCACTCCTCGATGCACGCCTTGTCCTTCACGTCGACACAAGGCTGCGCGATGACGTAGGTCACGCTGTCGTTCCTCCTCGATAGGGCGCTGGCGGGCCTCCGCAGGCTCCGCCGCCTGGCGCGCGGGAGCGCGGCGTCGTCGATGCCCGCCCCTAGTATCTCCACTTCGGGACCCGAACCGAACACGAGGGGTGAACCGACCCGTGGAATTCTCCACCGCAGCTCGAGCCGCGCTGCACCTTACCGGCTCTGACGTGGGCAAACGCGTCTCCGTGCGGCGGCTCGCCGAAGAGGGCGTCGCGGGCGCGAAGTTCACCGACACCGTCGGCGTTCTCACATCATGGGACGACGGCGTGCTCCTGATCACCCGTCGGAACGGCGAGCGGGTGCGGATCGAGGAGTCCGCCCTCGTGGCGGGCAAGGTGGTGCCCGACGCCCCGGCCCGACGCCGCGGTCCCGCCGCCGCCTACCCGGAGCTCTCCCGGGTCATCGCGCGGGCCTGGCCGCCGGTGGAGAGCGAGCCGCTCGGCGGGTGGGTGCTGCGCGCCTCCTCCGGGTTCACCCGGCGCGCCAACTCGGTGCTCCCGGTGGGCGACCCGGGTGGGGACCTCGACGAGGCGCTGACGGCCGTCCGCGCCTGGTACGCCGAACGGGGGCTGCCCGCCTACGTCCAGGCGGCGACCGGCGCGGAAGGAGCCGACGAACTGCTCTGCGCCGCGCTGGAGGACCGTGGCTGGATACGCGAGGTCTCCGCGGAGGTGTGGATCGGCGGTCTGGCCCCGGTGGCCGACGCCGTGGAGCCGGCGGGGACCGGGCCGGGTGCGGCCTCGGTGGAGTTCTCCCGGCACACGAGCGACGCCTGGCTGGCCCGTTACCAGCGCAAGGGCGTCGGCGAGGCGGCCCGCCGGGTGCTGGAGGGCGGCCCCTCGGTCTGGTTCGCCACCGTCCCCGGTGCGGACGGCGAGCCGCCCGCGGCCATCGGGCGCTGTGTGGTGGACGGCCGGTGGGCCGGGTTCGCCGCCGTCGAGGTCGCCCCGGAGCGACGCCGTGAGGGACTGGCGACGCGGGTGATGGCGGCGCTCGCCGGGAAGGCGATGGAGGAGGGCGCCTCGGCGGGCTGGCTCCAGGTGGAGACCGACAACGCCGGGGCACGGCGGCTCTACGACACCCTGGGCTTCGCCGCCCACCACACCTACCACCACTACCGCTCCCCCGAGGCCTGAGGAGGCGACCGCACGGCATGCTGACCCCCGAACCTCCCACCCCGGCCGCGCTGGGGCAACGCGCCCGCTGGACCGCGCGGTTCGCCGCCGAGGCCCGCGCCGAGCGTCCCGACCTGGTGATGCTCTGTCTGCTGATCGGCGCGGTCGCGGACGACTCGCTCGACGAGACCGGCATGGACGAGGCGCAGATGGAACTGGACCGGCTGGCCGGGCTGCTGCCCTACCGGCCGGGCGGCCCGCGCGAGTGGGCCGAGGCGGCGCGCCGGCTGCTCGGCGAGGCCGAGGGCTTCGGCGGCGGCCACGCCGACTACCGCGACCTGCGGTCCTCGCTGCTGCACGAGGTGCTGCGGCGCAGGCGGGGGCTGCCGATCCTGCTGTCGGTGGTGTGGACCGAGGTCGCCCGCAGGGCCGGCGCCCCGGTCCACGGGGTGGCGCTGCCGGGCCACTTCGTCGTCGGCTTCGGGCCCGCGGACGATCCGGCGCGGCAGGTGCTGGCCGACCCGTTCGCGGGCGGGCGGCTGCTGACCGGCGCCGATGCCGAACTGCTGGTGCTGGACGCCACGGGCGACTCCCCGGACCCGGCGGACCCCTCGGTGTGGACGCCGGCCCGGCCGCTGGAGGTGGTGATGCGGATCCTCAACAACATCCGGGCCTGGGCGGCGGCCCGCCCCGAGCAGTCCGCGACCGCGCTGTGGGCGCTGGAGCTGTCGCTGCTGCTGCCCGCCCGGCCGGCGAACCTGCGCCACGAGTACGCCCAGCTGCTGATCGCCCGGGGCGAGTTCACGGCCGGGGCGGAGGAGCTCGAGGTGTACGCCGACGTGGTGGAGGCGGTGGACGAGGAACTGGCCGAGCGGGTGCGCGGCCAGGCGCGCGCGGCCCGCGCCCGCCTCAACTGACCCGCCGGCCCGCCCGGGTACCCGAACGGGTCCGCCCGCACCGCCCTCGGGGGCGGTGCGGGCGGACCCGTCGGTGCGGCCGAACCGCGGTCAGCTGGGGTCGGTGTCGATGACGGCGACCCGCTGGGTGGTGCTCTTCAGGGCCGGGCGCAGCGCGCCGATGACGTCCTCGACGGTCACCGGCGTCTTCTTGCCGGTGCCGCGGGTGATGAGCACGCCGTCGAAGGTCTCGCCGTACAGCTTCTCCAGCTCGGCCTTGTCGTAGCTCTCGACCAGGCGGCCGTCGACGGCCTGCACGCGCAGGAAGCGCCAGAGCGAGTTCTGCGGGCTGAAGGAGATGGTGTGCGCGGCGTCGGTCTGCACGGTCACCAGACCGGACATGGCGGGCTTGGCGAACTCCTTCATCATCCGGTCCACCTCGGCGTCCGGGACGCTGGGCTCGCGGGTGGCGACCGGCAGCTCCACGGCCCCGGCGTCGCCGGTGGCGACCTGTCGGCGGTAGGCCTCCTTGACGGCGGGGACGGCCTGCTCGACGTCGAGCCCCTTGCCGGGCTTGCCGTGGACCGCGACGGCCTTGCCCGCCTTGAACTCGATGCCGCCCTCGGTGACCGAGCCGGCGCCGCCGGCGGCCTCCTGGAGCGCGGCGCGCAGCTTCTCGGAGTCGACCGGCATGTTGGGCTCGATCTCGCGCTGCTGGCCGAAGAGCGAGCCGATCACCGAGACCGGGTTGTAGTCGCTCTTCGCTGCGGCGCCCACGGTGGCCCGGGTGTCGAGGTCCAGGCCGGCCTGGTCGGGCTCGAGGCTGACGGTGTCGCCCTCGACGGTGAGCTGCAGGGGCTTGTCCGCGCGGTCGCCCAGTGCCTGGTCCAGCTTGTGCGCGGCCTCGTCGCGGGTGCCGCCGCCTATTTCCACGCCGAGCACGGTGGTGCCCTTGGGCACGTCGGAGTGGTTCAGCAGCAGTCCGGCGCCGTACGCCACGGCGCACAGGGCCACCAGGCCGCCGCCGAGCAGGACCAGCTTGTTGCGGCCCTTCTTCCGCGCGGGCTGCGCCGCCGCCGAGGCGGGCACGGGCGCCGGGTGGGGGGCCACGGGACCGCCGGGCCTGCCGGGCGGCGGCGTGGCGGGACCGCCGTGGACGCCGCCGGCCGGACCGCCCGGGCCGGCCGGACCGGAGCCCGCGGGCACCCGGGGAAGGCCGCTGGTGAGGGTGTCGCCGGAGATGGTGTCCCGGCGGGGGGCGCTCGGAGCTCCGGTGCCGCCGCCGGGGAAGGGGCGCTGCGGGGTGAGGACCGTGGTGTCGTCGCTCAGGCCGCCGCCGAGGTTGGGGGTGAGCGGGCCACTGCCGGTGACGGGACCGCCGGTGGGACCGGTGGGACCGGTGGGGGCCTTCGGCCCCGCTCCCGGGCCGGCCTGCCCCCCGCGCGGAGCCTGGCCGGCGCCCGGGGCCTGACCGCCGCCCGGCGTCTGCCCGCCGCCCGGGGTCTGACCGGCACGCGGCGTCTGCCCGCCACCCGGGGTCTGACCGGCACGCGGGGCCTGACCGCCGCGCGGGCCGAGCGGCCCGGCGTTGAGCGCCTCGGTGACGTCGACCGAGCCGGTGCCGCCGCCGTGGCCGGGAGCCACCGGTCCGCCGGTCGCGCCGGGGAGCCCGGCGCCGTTGGTGCCGCCCTGGCCGCCCGGGCGCGGGGCGCCGGGGGCGTTGGACGCGCCGGAGGGACGCGGGGCGCCCGGCGGGCGCTGTCCGGTGGGCGCGCCGCCGCCGGGGCGGGGCGCGGTGGGGCGCTGCGGCAGGGCCGGGGCTTCCGCGGCGGGCGTGCGGCTCCGGCCGCCGGCCGCCGGTGCGCCGCCCTGACCGGGGGCTCCGCCCTGGCCCGGTGCGCCGCCCTGGGAGGGCGTGGACGGGCCCGGCAACGCGGGCCGGCCCGGAGCCGTCTCGGGCGCGCCCTGCGGCGGGGCCGCGGGGGCCTTGCGCGGCGCGAACCAGTCGCTGGTCTTCTCCTTCGCCGGGGCGGGAGGAGAGGACGGGGAGGACGGCGTGCCGCCGGGCGCGGCGGACGGGGCGTCGGCCCGCCCGGAGGGCGCGGCGGGACCGCCCGCCTCGGGCTGATCACCCGGGGCGGAGGATCCGTCGCCGACCGGCTGGCGTACCACCACGGGCGGGATCGGCCGGGACCCGGGGATGTTGATCTTCACCCGGGTCGTCAGTGTGGTCTCGGTCTTCCGCTCCTCGGGGCGCGACGGCTCGGAGGGGTGCGAGGATCCGCCGGGCCCGTTGGGCGTGGGGGACGGACTGTCAGTTTCACGACTCAAGGCAGGTTCTCCCGGTTGGCTCCGCCGCCCGTCACGACCTCATAGCGGGCTTCTCGGCGGCGCGCTCCACGATACTGGCCGCTTCCCGCGGGTAACCCACGGCCGAGGGCTTTCCCGTCCCGGGGGGCGCCAGGACGGCGGGACGAAGCGGGACGTCTCTCCCAAGTCGGGCGGCGCGTTCAGCGGTTGCGGCCGCCCCCGAGGGTGGCGCAGATCATAGCGACCACCATTCCGCCGAGGAGGAACAGGTAGGGCCGCAGGCTCGCGGCGAACACGAAGTCGCCCTCGGGCCGGCTGGTGGTGAGCAGCACGACCGCGGCCAGCCACCCGACGACCGGCACCGCCGCGCCGGCCCGGGTACCCGTCAGACGGGCGCCGCCGAGGAAGGTTCCGGCGGCCCCGGCGAGCGCCAGCAGCAGCCCGGCGGGGAAGAAGGCGCCCTGCACCAGGGCGCCGGCCACCCCGACCAGGGCGCCCAGCAGGAGCAGCCCGGCGTACGCGGCGGTCCGGCCGGCCGACGGCATCCGCAGCGGCTGGGCCAGCAGGCTTCCGGCGGGCCGCTGCCCCGGGCCCTGGGGGTTCGCACTCATGCGGCGCCTTCCTGGTGCGCGTCGGACACCGGGGCGGCCCCGGCGAACAGGTCGGTCTCGACGCCCGGCCCGCCCGGCCGCCCCTTCACCAACTGGTAGTGCTCCACCGCGAACAGCGGCTGGGCCAGGTCGTTGGAGAGCGCGAACCAGGGGCCGTGGACGGCGATCTGGGTGGCGTGGGCGGTCATCGCGGCGGCCTTGGCGGCGGCGTGCGCCGTGCCCTCGGCGTCGAGCCGGGCGGTGACCAGCGACGGGTCGTCGACGATGCCGGGCAGGTCGTCCACGGCGGCGGCCGCCGGGAACGGGAGGCCGGGGAGCGCCTCGCGCAGGCGGGCGAACGCCTCCTCGGCGACCGCGCGGGGCATCCGGGTCCAGTAGACCTTCGGGATGTCCCAGGCCTCGCCGAGGTCGGGGCGCAGCCCCGGGTCGGCGGCCAGTTCGGCCGCGCGCATGGCGACGCGGTGGGCCTGGACGTGATCGGGGTGGCCGTAGCCGCCGTTCGGGTCGTAGGTGACCAGGACCTGGGGGCGGATCTCACGGATCACGGCGACCAGGTGCTCGGCGGCCTCGTCGACGGGGGCTCCCCAGAAGGCTCCCGGTGCGTCGTTGTCGGGCAGGCCCATCATCCCGGAGTCGCCGTAGCGGCCCGCCCCGCCGAGCAGCCGGACGTCGTGGACGCCCAGTTCCCGCATGGCGGCGGCCAGCTCCTGACGGCGGTGCGCGCCCAGGGCCGCGCCGGACAGATGCGCCAGCTCGGGAGGGATCACCTCGCCGAGCTCGCCCAGTGTGCAGGTGACCAGGGTGACCCCGGCGCCCTCGGCCGCGTAGCGGGCCATGGTGGCGCCGTTGTTGATCGACTCGTCGTCCGGGTGCGCGTGCACCAGCAGCAGGCGGCGAGCGGGCGTTTCCGTCATGGGGCCAGCTTAGGCGGGAGCCCAAGGCCCGGCGGAACGCCCCGGCGCACTGCCTGGTGTACGCCGCCGTCCCGGGGGTATGCGGGACGGTGGAGGACGCCGGGTCAGAACTTGAAGCTGCCGATCATGCCGGCGATGTTGTTCGTCAGCTCGCTGATCGTGGGGGCCACCGACGAGGCGGCGAGGTAGAACCCGAGCAGCATGCAGACGATCGCATGCCCCGCCTTCAGCCCCGACTTCTTGATCAGCAGGAAGACGACGATCGCCAGCAGCACCACCACCGAGATCGAGAGTGCCACGGCGGTTCACCTCCAAAGCTCCCTAGGACACTGGCAGTCGGACCGAAGGGGCGACAAATCCTTCGCGCAGCCAGCAGGTTGATACCCACCGGACGGCAGTGATCATAACTATCCGGGGCAACGCATGAGTCGGCGCACAGCCGCACAAGGGGGGCGCATGGCCAATATGGTCGGGTCATGCAGACGGACACCGAATCCTTCCCCCGGCGGTATGCCCGCACCCAGCGATTCACCCTCGGAGCGCCCCGCGCGTTCACCGTCGCACCCGACGGCTCACGGGTCGTCTTCCTCCGCTCGCGTTCCGGCACGGACCGGGCGGGCGCCCTGTGGGTGCTGGATCTGCGGCCCGGCCAGGACCCCTCGGAGCGGCTCGTGGCGGACCCGGTCGCGCTGCTCGGCGGCGGCGAGGAGGACCTGTCCCCGCAGGAGCGGGCCCGGCGCGAGCGGAGCCGCGAGGGCGGCGCCGGCATCGTCTCCCACGCCACCGACGCCGCCGCTGGTTTGGCATGTTTTGCCTTGTCAGGGCGGCTTTTCTGCGCTTCGACGACGGACGGGGCGGTGCGTGAGCTGAGCGTCCCCGGGCCGGTGACCGACCCCCGCCCCTCCCCCGACGGACGCCTCGTCGCCTACGCCGCGGGCGGCGCGCTCCGGGTCGTGGGAGCGGATGGCGAGGGGGACAGGGTGCTGGCGGAACCGGAGTCCGGGACGGTCGCGTACGGGCTCGCCGAGTTCGTCGCGGCGGAGGAGATGGGGCGCGACCGGGGCTTCTGGTGGGCCCCCGGGTCGGACCGGCTGCTGGTCGCCCGGTACGACGACGCGCCGGTCCGGCGGTGGTGGATCGCCGATCCCGCGAACCCCGGCAGCGAACCGCGGGCGCACGCGTACCCCGCGGCCGGAACCCCCAACGCGGACGTACAGTTGTTCGCCCTGGACCTCGACGGCGGCCGCACGGAGGTCCTCTGGGACCGCGAGGCGTTCCCGTACCTGGCACGAGTGCACTGGTCAGCGGCCGGTTCGCCGCTGGTCCTGGTGCAGAGCCGGGACCAGCGCACGCAGCTCACCCTCGCCGTCGACCCGGACACCGGGGCCACCCGCACGGTGCTGCGGGAGAAAGATCCAACATGGCTTGAATTGTTCGCTGCCACGCCCTGCTGGAGCCCGGGCGGGGAGCTGGTGCGGATCACCGACGAGAGCGGGGCGCGGGCCCTGGCAGTGGGCGGGCGCACCCTCACCGACGCGGGGCTGCACCTGCGGGCGGTGCTGGACGTCGGTGAGGACGACGTCCTGGTGTCCGCCTCCGCAGGCGAGGGGGCGCCGGAAGCGGAACTCGGCGAGGTGCACGTCCACCGGGTCACCGCGGACGGGGTGGAGCGGGTGTCGCAGGAGCCCGGCGTCCACACGGCGGTGCGTGCGGGCGGGGTGACGGTGCTGGTGTCCTCGGTGCTCGACCGGCCCGGGGCGGTGGTGCGGGTGCTGCGGGACGGCGTGGAGGTCGCGCGGATCGCCTCGCACGCCGCGGACCCCGGCCTGACCCCCCGGGTCTCCCTCACCGAAGCGGGCGCACGGCGCATTCCGTGCGCCGTGCTGTTGCCCGCGCACCACCGTGCGGGCGATCTTCTGCCCGTCCTGATGGACCCCTACGGTGGCCCGCACGGGCAGCGTGTGTACGCCGCCCACAACGCCCATCTGACCTCCCAGTGGCTCGCCGACCAGGGGTTCGCGGTGATCGTCGCGGACGGGCGGGGCACGCCGGGGCGCTCGCCCGCCTGGGAGAAGTCCGTCGCCGGCGACCTGACACTCGCCCTGGAGGACCAGATCGACGCCCTCCACGACCTCGCCGAGCGGTACCCGCTGGACCTCTCGCGGGTCGCGATCCGGGGCTGGTCGTTCGGCGGGTACCTCGCCGCGATGGCCGTGCTGCGGCGGCCGGACGTCTTCGCCGCGGGGATCGCGGGGGCGCCGGTCAGCGACCTGCGGCTCTACGACACCCACTACACCGAGCGGTACCTCGGCGACCCGGCGGTGGACGGCGACGCCTACGCGGCGAGTTCGCTGGTGACGGACGAGGGGCTCTCCGGGGCGGCGGAGACGGTGCGGCCGTTGATGGTGATCCACGGCCTGGCGGACGACAACGTGGTGGTCGCGCACGCGCTGCGGCTGTCGTCGGCGCTGCTGGCGGCGGGGCGTCCGCACGAGGTGCTGCCGTTGTCGGGGGTGACGCACATGACGCCGCAGGAGCGGGTGGCGGAGAACCTGCTCCTGTTCCAGGTGGACTTCCTGCGGCGGGCGTTGGGGGTTGCGGCGGTGCGGGGCTCCGCGGTGGGGTGAACCGGGGGCCCCGCCCTGGCGCGGGCCTGCGCCCCGGGGGGCGGGCCGTCCTCCGCGGAGGGAGCCCTCACCTGGGCCCGGTGGAGCGAGCCGCTCGCCGCGGAGGCTGGGGCCTGCGCCCGCCCTCCCCCAAGCTCTCGACTTCGCTCGAGCAGGGGGGACCCCCATCGCCCTCTGGGCGGCCCAGCCGCCCGCAGGAGGGTTGGGCCGGCCGCCCGCAGGGGCTGAAGCGCAGACGCCGCAAGGGGGTAAGGCGCCGCCGCCCGCAGGAGGGTTGGGCCAGCCGCTCGCAGCGGGGCGGGTCGGTCACTGCCCGCGGACGGTGAAGGCGGGGACGGGCCGGGGCTACTGGAGGGCCCCGGCCCGGTTCACGGCACCCGCACGGCCGTACGGGACATAGTCTTCCGCGGCCGTGTGGCGCGCGGGAGTCCACCCGGTTGCCGGGCTGTTAAGGCTGGTCCGGCGGCACGACCCGCTTCTCCTCGGCGAAGTGACAGGCCGACGGATGGGCGGCCGGACCCCCCTCACCGCGGAACGCCTCCGGGACGGCGAGCAGCGGGACCTCGTCCACGCATCGCTGCTGCGCCTTCCAGCAGCGGGTGCGGAAGCGGCAACCGGAGGGGATGTTCGTCGGGGAGGGCACGTCCCCGGTGAGGATGATCCGCTCGCGGCGGTCGCGGGCCCGCGGGTCGGGAACGGGGACGGCGGAGAGCAGGGCCTGGGTGTAGGGGTGCGTGGGGTGGTCGTAGATCTGCCCGTCGGTGCCGATCTCCACGATGCGGCCCAGGTACATCACCCCCACCCGGTCCGAGATGTGCCGGACGACGGACAGGTCGTGCGCGATGAAGACGTAGGCGAGGCCGAACTCGTCCTGGAGCCGCTCCAGCAGGTTGACCACCTGCGCCTGGACCGAGACGTCCAGCGCGGAGACCGGTTCGTCGGCGACGATGATCTCGGGGCGCAGCGCGAGGCCCCGCGCGATGCCGATGCGCTGGCGCTGGCCGCCGGAGAACTGGTGCGGGTAGCGGTTGATGTGCTCGGGGCTGAGGCCCACCACCTCCAGCAGCCCCTGGACGCGGCGCCGCCGGTCGCCCTTGGGCGCGACCTCGGGGTGGATGTCGTAGGGCTCGCCGATGATGTCGCCGACCGTCATCCGGGGGTTGAGCGAGGTGTAGGGGTCCTGGAACACCATCTGGATGTTGCGGCGGACGGCCTTCAGCGCGCGCCCGGACAGCCGGGTGACGTCCTCGCCCTTGTAGCGGATCGCCCCGGCGGTGGGGCGTTCGAGGTTGACCAGCATCCGCGCCACCGTGGACTTGCCGCAGCCGGACTCCCCGACGATGCCGAGGGTCTCGCCGCGGCCGAGGGCGAAGTCGACGCCGTCGACGGCCTTGACCGCGCCGGTCTGCTTGCGGAAGAGGATGCCCCGGGTGAGCGGGTAGTGCTTGACGAGGCCCTCGACCTCGAGGATCGGCTCGGTCGTCGTGTCCGTGCCGGGCACGGGCGCCATGGTGGCCATAGGTTCTCCTGGCGGGCGGTTCGGCCGGCTGGGGCGGTCGGGCGGCGGTCCCCCGCCGGCGAGGCGGGGGCGGGTCGGGCGGCGGTCCCCCGCCGGTGAGGCGGCGGGACCCGAAGGACGGGTGGAACGAGGGCGTCAGCGGGGTCCGGTGTCCTCCAGGCAGTCGCGCCAGAAGTGGCAGGCGCTGCCCCGCCCCTCCCCCGTGGCCGGACCGCCCGCGCCGGCCGGTTCCACCGCGTACAGCGGGGGCACGTCGGTGCGGCAGACGTCCTGGACCATCGGGCAGCGTGGGTGGAAGGGGCAGCCGGACGGAATGGCGGTGAGGCTGGGCGGCAGGCCCTTGATCGCGTACAGCTCGCGGCCCTTGTGGTCCAGGCGCGGGATGGAGTCCAGCAGACCCCGGGTGTACGGGTGGGCGGGCGCCTTGTACAGGTCGTGCACCGGAGCCGTCTCGACGATCCGGCCGGCGTACATGACGGCGATCTTGTCGGCGACGTCGGCGACCACGCCGAGGTCGTGGGTGATGAGGATCAGGCCCATCCGGTACTCGCGCTGCAGCTCGGCGAGCAGGTCCATGACCTGCGCCTGGACCGTCACGTCCAGCGCGGTGGTGGGCTCGTCGGCGATGATCAGCGCCGGTTCCAGGGCCAGCGCCATGGCGATCATGATGCGCTGGCGCATTCCGCCGGAGAACTGGTGCGGGTAGTCCCGCACCCGCTGGGCGGCGGCCGGGATGCGGACCCGGTCCATCAGCTCGACCGCCCTGGCGCGGGCGTCCTTCTTCGACATGCCGCGGTGGACGACGAACATCTCGCCCAGCTGGTCCCCCACGGTGAGCACGGGGTTGAGGGAGGAGAGCGCGTCCTGGAAGATCATCGCCATCTCCGCGCCGCGGATGCCCCGCCGTTCCTCCTCCTTGAGGCGCAGCAGGTCGCGTCCCTGGAAGAGGATCTCGCCGCCGGTGATCCGGCCGGGCGGCATGTCGAGGATGCCCATGATCGCCTGGGCGGTGACGGACTTGCCGGAGCCGGACTCGCCGAGCACGGCGAGCGTCTCCCCCTCCGCGACCTCGTAGCTGACCCCGTTGACCGCCTTGGCGACTCCTTCGCGGGTGGCGAACTCCACGCGCAGGTCGCGGACCTCGAGCAGCATGGCGCGGCTCACCTCAGCTTCGGGTCGAGGGCGTCGCGGACCGCGTCGCCGAGCATGATGAACGCGAGCACCGTGATCGCCAGCGCGCCGGCCGGCCAGAGCAGCATGTGCGGGGCGTTGCGGATGTACGGGGAGGCGGAGGAGATGTCGATGCCCCAGCTGACCGTGGGCGGCCTGAGGCCGACGCCGAGGAAGGACAGCGTGGCCTCCAGGGCGATGTAGGTGCCGAGCGCGATGGTGGCGACCACGATCACCGGGGCGACGGCGTTGGGCGCGATGTGCCGCAGCAGCATCCTGGGGCTGGACGCGCCGAGCGCCCGGGCCGCCTGCACGTAGTCGTGCTGCCGGGCGGTGATGACCGAGCCGCGGGCGATGCGGGAGATCTGCGGCCAGCCCAGCAGCACCATGAAGCCGATGACCGGCCAGACGGTGTTGCTGGTGACCACCGACAGGAGCACCAGGCCGCCCAGCACCACCGGGATGGCGAAGAAGACGTCGGTGAGCCGGGAGAGCAGGGCGTCCCAGACCCCGCTGAAGAACCCGGCGAGACCGCCCAGGACGCTGCCGAGGAGGGCGACGCCGAGGGTGGCGCAGACGCCGACGGTGACCGAGGTGCGGGCGCCGTACACGGTGCGGGTGTAGACGTCGCAGCCCTGGGCGTTGAAGCCGAAGGGGTGGCCTGGTTGGGAGCCCTGCTGGGCCTTGGCGAGGTCGCAGTCGAGCGGGTCGCCCGAGGTCAGCAGGCTCGGCCAGATCGCGATGACGACCAGGAAGAGGATCAGCAGCGCGGAGATCACGAAGACCGGGTTGCGGCGCAGGTCCCGCCAGGCGTCCGACCACAGGGACCGGGGCCGGTCGGCGGGCCCGGCGCCGTCGTGCTCGGGGTCCCGCTCCAGCGCCCGGCCCTCGTCGGCGGCCAGGTCCATGGAGCCGCCGAAGCCCGTCCCGGCGATGGCCCCGTCCTCGGGGCCGGCGCGGTCCTCGGAGCGTCCGCCGTCCAGTTCGCCGGGGTCGGAGTTCGGCCGGGGCTCAGGCATAGCGGATCCTCGGGTCGAGAACGGCGTACAGGAGGTCGACGATCAGGTTCGCCGCCAGGAAGACCAGCACCAGCACCGTCACGAAGCCGACCACCGTCTGGGTGTTCTGCCGGAGGATGCCCTGGTAGAGCTGGTAGCCGACCCCGTGGATGTTGAAGATCCGTTCGGTGACGATGGCGCCGCCCATGAGCGCGCCGACATCGGTGCCGATGAAGGTGACCACGGGGATCAGGGAGTTGCGCAGCAGGTGGCGGGAGACCACCCGGCGGCGCGGGAGCCCCTTGGCGACGGCGGTGCGGACGTAGTCGGAGCGGCGGTTCTCGGCGATGGAGGTCCGGGTCAGCCGGGTGACGTAGGCCAGCGACACCGAGGCCAGCACCAGGCCGGGGACGATCAGCTCGCCGAAGGTGGCGTCGGAGGAGACCGACGGGTTGATCCAGCCCCATTTCACGCCCAGCAGCAGCTGGAGCAGCAGGCCCGTGACGAAGGTGGGCACGGAGATCACGACCAGGGTGGCGACCAGCACTCCGGTGTCGACCGGCCGGCCGCGGCGCATCCCGGTGACCACGCCGAGGGCGATGCCGATGACGATCTCGAAGAGGATCGCCACCAGGGTCAGCCGGATCGTCACCGGAAAGGCGGTGGCCATCAGTTCGGTGACCTTCTGGCCGTTGAAGGCGGTGCCGAAGTCGCCGGTGAGCACGTTGCCCATGTAGGTGAGGTACTGCTTCCAGACGGGCTGGTCGAGGCCGAACTCCGCCTTGAGGCGGGCCGCCGTGGCCGGGTCGCAGGCGCGGTCGCCGCAGAGCCCGGCGATCGGGTCGCCCATGACGTTGACCATCAGGAAGATCAGCAGCGTCGCCCCCACGAACACGGGGATCATCTGGAGCAGACGCCGGATCACATAGCGTCCCATGGTGCCTCCCGGCGTTGGTGCGGTGCCGGCCTCACGGCGGCCTTCCGGGTCAGCTGACCTTGATGCGGTCGTACACCGGGACGCTGAAGGGGTTCAGGGTGACGTCGGAGAGCCGCTCCGAGTAGCCGGCGGAGCCGTTCTGGTACCAGAGCGGGATGGCGGCCATCTCGTCGCGGACCACCTCCTCGGCCTTGACGAAGGTGTCCACCGCCTTGGTGGTGTCCGACTCGGCGTTCGCCTCGTCGACCAGGTCGTCGAACTGCTGGTTGGACCACTTGCCGTCGTTGGACGAGGCGTTGGTGTAGTAGAGCGGCTGGAGGAAGTTCTGGATCAGCGGGTAGTCCATCTGCCAGCCGGCCCGGAAGGGGCCGGGCATCTTCTCCTCGCCGATCTGGTTGCGGTAGTCGGCGAAGGTGCCGACCGGGTTGGGGACGCACGCCTTCCCCTGGCCCAGGGCGCGGTTGATGCTGTTGCAGACCGCCTCGACCCAGTCCCGGTGGGAGCCGGTGTCCGCGTTGAAGGTGATCTTGACCTGGCCGCCGGGCAGGCCGCCGCCGTCCTCGATGAGCTGCTTGGCGTCCTGCGGCTTGTACTCGCAGCCCTCGCCGCACAGACCCTCGCGGAAGCCGCCGTCCTCGCCGAGGACCGGGGAGGTCCAGTCGGTCGCGGGGGTCCGGGTCTTCTGGAAGATGGTCTCGGTGATCTGCTTGCGGTCGATCGCCATGGACAGGCCCTTGCGGACCTTCTCCATGCCCGGCCTGTTCCACGCCTTGTCGTAGAAGGGGAAGGCCAGGGTCTGCAGGATGCCCGCGGGGGTGTTGATGTACCGGTCGCCGAGGTCGTTGGGCGCGTTCTTCAGCTGGCTGGCCGGGATGTCGTCGACCAGGTCGAGGTTGCCGGACATCAGGTCGTTGTAGGCGGTGGCGTTGTCCGTGTAGACCTTGAGGTCGACGCCGCCGTTCTGTGCCTTGTCCGGGCCCTTGTAGCCGTCCCAGGCGCGCAGCGACATCTGCGAGCCCTTGGCGTAGGAGTCGACCTGGTACGGGCCGTTGCCGACCGGCTTGGCGATCCAGGCGTCGTGGTCGTCGAAGAAGGCGCGCGGCAGCGGGGCGTAGGCGTTGTAGCCCAGGGTGTCCGGGAAGGTGGAGAACTTCTGGGACAGCTTGACGGTGAACGTCCGGTCGTCGACGAGCTTCAGGCCGGAGAGGGTGTCGGCGCTCTGCGAGCCGCTCTCTGGGTGGGTCTTGTCGTAGCCGTCGATGTACTGGAAGAAGTAGGCGTTCTTCTGGTTGTTCTTCAGGCTCGCGCCGTAGTTCCACGCGTCCACGAACGAACGGGCGGTGACCGCCTCGCCGTTGCTGAACTTCCAGCCGTCCTTGACCGTGATGCGGAAGTTCTGGGAGTCGGAGGTCTCGATCTTCTCGGCGAGCATGTCCTGGGCCGCGCCGGTCTTCGGGTCGTACTTCTTCAGGTTTCTGAAGATCATGTCGAGGACCTTGCCGCCCTGCACCTCGTTGGTGTTGGCCGGCTCCAGCGGGTTCTGCGGGTCGCCCCAGGAGGAGCTGAGGACCCCGCCCTCGCCCCCGCCGCCACCGCCTCCGCCGCCGCAGGCCGCGGCGAGGAGCACCACCGCGGTGGCGCCCGCCGTGGCGGCCGTGCGGGTCGCGGTGCGCGCGGTCCGGGTGGCGGTGCGCGCACCCGCCACGACGCGCGGGCGCCTCGCGTCCGCCGTGCCCCCGTCTCGTCCTCGGCGCATGGCGTGCCTCCCTCTCCCTTGTCCGGGCCCGACCGGTCCCGTGTCGGTGTCCGGCCGTCGATGACCGGTCGCCGGCGGATCGCCGGCCGGTCGCCGACCGATTCATCCGGTGAACGATGCATATCGCCGTTGACGTTCCGGTTCACCCGATGTCCACCCGTACGGGTGAGGAGGTCGCCCGGCCGGGCGAGGGAAGCCGGGCGAGGGAAGCCGGGCGAGGAAAGGCCGAAGGGCCGGCAGGGGCGTGATGCCCCTGCCGGCCCTTCGGTGCGGACGGACCGGAAGGTCAGTCCTTGTCGCTCACGGTGCTGTCGGTGCTCTCGGAGTGCGCGGCGTGCTCGGCCTCCAGCGCCTTCAGCGCCGGGTCGAGGACGACGTCCTCGCCGCGCGCCTCCGTGGTCGGGTCCTCCGGGAAGTGGCAGGCCGTGAGGTGGCCGTCGCGGTTGCCGGAGATCTGGACCAGCGGCGGCTCCTCCGTCGCGCACTTGTCCTGCGCCTTCCAGCAGCGGGTGCGGAAGCGGCAGCCGGACGGCGGGTTGACCGGGGAGGGCACGTCGCCGTACAGGCGGATGCGCTCGCGCGGCTCGCCGTCCTCGACCTCGACCTCGGGAACGGCCGAGAGCAGGGCGTGCGTGTACGGGTGACGGGGACGGTTGTAGATGTCGTCCCGGTCGCCGACCTCGACGACCTTGCCCAGGTACATCACCGCGACGCGCTGCGAGAAGTGCCGCACGATCGCCAGGTCGTGCGCGATGAAGACGAACGCGATGCCGAGCTCGTCCTGCACCTTCTTCAGCAGGTTGACGACCTGCGCCTGGATCGACACGTCGAGCGCGGAGACCGGCTCGTCGGCGACGATCAGCTTCGGGTTGACCGCCAGGGCGCGGGCGACGCCGATGCGCTGGCGCTGACCGCCGGAGAACTCGTGCGGGAAGCGGTTGTAGTGCTCCGGGTTCAGGCCGACGAGCTCCAGGAGCTCCTTGACCCGCTTGTCCCGGCCGCCGGGGGGGTTGATCCCGTTGATCTCCATCGGCGACTTGATGATCGTGCCGACGGTCTGCCGCGGGTTCAGCGACGAGTACGGGTCCTGGAAGATCATCTGGATCTCGGACCGGATCGGCGCCAGTTCCTTGCGCGACGCACGGGTGATGTCGTTGCCGCGGTAGGTGATGGTGCCCGCGGTGGGCTCCATCAGGCGGGTGATCAGCCGGCCGGTGGTCGACTTGCCGCAGCCGGACTCGCCGACGACGCCGAGGGCCTCGCCCTCGTGGACCACCAGGTCCACGTTGTCGACGGCCTGGACCGCGCCGACCTTCCGCTTGAACGGGAACCCGCCGTACACCGGGAAGTGCATGGTCAGGCCCTTGACCTCGAGCAGTGCCTTGCTCTCGGCCCCGGACACGGGGGTGGCCTCGGGCTGCTTCTGCTCTGGGGCGGTGAGGTTGTCGCTCATGTCTCGGTGCTCCCTAGCGCAGCCGGGGCTGGATCTTGTCGATGAATATGGACTGCTTCTGCTCCGCCGTCAGGTGGCAGGAGGTGTCCTCGTGCCTCTCGCCCAGCGTGGGCGAGACGGTCGTGCAGAGGTCGCCGGCGACGTGGTCCTTGAAGACGCAACGCGGGCTGAACCGGCAGCCGGTGGGCAGGTTGAGCAGCGAGGGCGGGGAACCGGGGATCGGCTCCAGCGCCACGTCGACGTCGCTGTCCAGCCGCGGCATCGAGCTCAGCAGGCCCCAGGTGTAGGGGTGGCGGGGCTCGCGGAGCACCTCGCGGACGGTGCCGCGCTCCATGGCCCGGCCGCCGTACATCACCAGGAGGTCGTCCGCCATGTTGGCGATGACGCCCAGGTCGTGGGTGATGAAGATGATCGCGGAGCCGAACTCCTGCTGGAGGTCCTTGAGCAGGTCGAGGATCTGCGCCTGCACCGTCACGTCGAGCGCGGTGGTCGGCTCGTCCGCGATCAGCAGCTCCGGGTCGCACATCAGGGCCATGGCGATCATGGCGCGCTGGCGCATACCGCCGGAGAACTGGTGCGGGTAGTCGTCGAAGCGCAGCCGGGGCTGCGGGATGCCGACCTTCTCCAGCATCTGGATGGCGCGTTCCTTCGCCTCCTTCTTGGAGGCGCCCTTGTGCTTCATGTAGGGCTCGGACAGCTGCCGGCCGACCGTGTAGTACGGCGACATGGCGGTCAGCGGGTCCTGGAAGATCATCGCCATCTTGTTGCCGCGGAGCTTCTGCAGCGCACGCTCGGAGGCGGTGAGCAGCTCCTGGCCGTCAAGGTTGATCGAACCCTCGATGGTGGTGGTGTCCGGGTTGTGCAGGCCGAGGACCGTCAGGTTGGTGACGGACTTGCCGGAGCCGGACTCACCCACGATGCCGAGGGTCTGGCCTCGCTTGACGTCGAAGGAGAGGCCGTCGACCGCCTTGACGATGCCGTCCTCGGTGGAGAAACGCACCCGCAGGTCGCGGACCGAGAGGAAGCTGTCGGAGCCGGCCGGGGCCGCCGCGTCCTCAGTCGTGGTCAGAGTGGTCACTGTGGATCGTTCCTTAGGAGAGCCGGATGCGCGGGTCGACGTAGGCGTAGGCGATGTCGCAGAGCATGTTGAACAGCAGGATGAAGAAGGCGCTGAACAGCATGACGCCCATGGTCAGCGGGAGGTCCTTGAACTGCGCGCCGTCGACCGCCAGGCGACCGATGCCGTGGAGCGAGAAGGTCAGCTCGGTGACCACGCCGCCGGAGAGCAGCGCCGAGATGTCGATGCCCAGCACCGTGATGATCGGGATGAGCGAACCGCGCCAGGCGTAGCGGAAGAACACGTACTTGCGGCTCATGCCCTTGGCACGGGCGGTGCGGACGTGTTCCTCCTGGAGCTGCTGGATGAGCTCGGAGCGGGCCATACGCGTGTACTGCGCGGTGAAGATGGTGGCCATCACCAGGATCGGGATCCACAGACCGGCAAGCCAGCCGAAGGGGTCCTCGGTGAACGGGACGTACTTGGGGTTCTCGAACCAGCTGGTGGTGTAGACGAGGGCGAGCAGGACCAGCGGGCCGAGGAAGTAGATCTGGAAGGAGCTCAGCACCATCGAGGCGCCCGAGGACACCTTGTCGATCATGCTGCCCTTCTTGTAGGCCGCGAGCATGCCGGTGCCCAGGCCGACGATCAGGAAGACGATCAGGCCGCCGACCGTCAGCGACAGCGTCGTCGGGAAGTCGTCGATGATGCGGGCCCAGACCTGGTCCCCGGTCCTGAACGAGACGCCGAGGCAAGGAGCGGGGCAGTGACCGGTCGGGAAGTCCCGGCCCATCACGATGCCTGACACGAAGTCCCAGAACTGCAGGAAGACGGGCTGGTCAAGGCCGAGGGCCGCACGGATGTCTTCGAGTCTCGCAGGCGAGCAGTCCTTGCCACACGCCAGCGAGGCATAGTCGGACGGTCCGGCGACGAAGAGGAAGAAGGTCGCCGCGCTGATCAGGAACAGGGTGACGACAGCACCGACCGAGCGCCGGATGAGGAACTTGAACATGGCGGGAAGGCTGCTCTCTGCGGAGACGGGGAAGGCGGGAATTCGCGGAACCGCGGGGATGCGCTCCGCCTGGTGCGCATCCCCGCGGTCAGTCGAAGAGCCTTACTTCTTGAGGAAGAGGCTGTTCACGTCGATGTAGCTCGCCTCGGAGCTGTAGCGAGCACCGCCGATGTTCGAGCCGAAGAGCTGGAACTGCTTGGCGTACCACAGCGGGGCGGCCGGGATGACCTCCTCGAGGATGTAGTGGTGCGCCTCCTGCCAGGTGGCCTGGGCCTCCTCCGGCTTCTGGTTCAGAGCCTTCTTGATCAGCTCCTGGACCTTCGGGTCCTTGATGTGCGAGTAGTTCGAACCACCGTCGGTGACCAGGTCACCGTCGTAGATCGGGGTGACGACCGTCGCGGCGGACGGCCAGTCCTGGCCCCAGCCCGTGATGTAGGCGTCGTACGGGTTGTCCAGCTTGCCGATCTGCTCGTAGAAGCTGGCGGCGTCGATCTCCTTGGCCACCACGTCGAAGCCGAGCGAGGTCAGGGCGTCCTCGACGGCGACCTTGCGGAGCTGGCCGGCCTCGCTGCCCGGGTACGCGTAGACGATCTTCTTGTCGGCGGCCGGAACGTCCTTCAGGAGCTCCTTGGCCTTCTTGACGTCACCCTGCGGCGTCTTCAGACGGCCGTAGGGGTCGTAGTCGGCCTCGTAGCCCGGCAGGGTCGGGGCGAACAGGTTCGGCGCCGCGTCGCCACCGTAGACGCCACCCTCGGTCGCGATGAGCGACTTGGAGTTGATGCCGACGGCGATGGCCTCACGGACCGTCTTGTTCTTGACCTTGTCCAGGTTGAAGGTCAGCTGCATCACGTAGGGCTGGTAGCCCTGGACGGTCCGCGCCTTGATCGCCTTGTCCTTGAGGACCTGCGGGATCTTCGGGCTGTCGATGTTGCCCGTGAACTGGATCGCGCTCTTGTCGTCGCCGTTGTCGGCGATCAGACGCTGGGTCTGGGTGGAGCCGGTGACGCCGATCTCGAAGTTCCAGGCATCCGGGTACGCGTTGCGCACCGCGTCGGTGGCCGGGTCCCAGTTCTCGTTGCGGACGAGCTTGAGGGACTTGCCGCTCTTGAACTCTTCGATCTTGTAAGGACCGGTGGCGACCGGGGCCTTGTCGTACTTCTCCTTGGTGTCCGTCTCCTCGGGAACCAGGGAGTAGCCGGGCATGGCCAGCGTCTGCGGCAGGTCCAGGCGCGGGGTGTCGAAGTGGAAGACGATGGTCTTGTCGTCCGGCGTCTCCAGGACCGAGTCCGGCAGGTGCTTCTTGCCGAAGCCGCCGTCCGGCAGCGCCTTGCGGTAGTCCGTGCCGCTCAGCCAGGTCTGCAGGTAGGACGGGCCGTCGAAGATGAACTTCGCGTAGGTGCGCTCGACGGTGTGGCGGACGTCGGCCGAGTCGATCGGGTTGCCGTTGGCGTCCTTCAGACCGTCCTTCAGGGTGAAGGTCCAGGTCTTGCCGTCGTCGGACATCTTGCCGGCATCGGTGGCGAGGTCACCGACGACCGACAGGTTGCCGTTGTCGTCTTCCTTGAAGTTGGTGAGACCGCGGTGGATCAGGTTCGAGAAGAGACCGGCGTCCGAGACGTAGATCTGACCCGGGTCCAGGTGGGTCAGGTCGGTCTCCATGTACGCCTTGATGGTGCCGCCCTTCTTGGCACCGTCGACCTCGGGAGCCGGGCCCTGGGAGGCGGCGGCGTCCGCGTAGACCATGGGCTTGGCCTGGTCCTTGGCGTTGTCCTGGTTCTTGGCGTCCGTCTTGGTCTTGCCGCCGTCGTTGCTGGAGCAGCCGGTCAGGGCGAGCGAGCCGGCCGCGAAGGCGACCACGATCGCGCGGCTGGTGCGCGAGTTCATGAGTCTCATTGGGTGATTACCTACCTGTCGGTTGTTTTCCTGAGTACTGCCTGACGCGGCTGGCAGCCGACGTTGGGGGCGGCAGTCACCCCCCACCTAGGACGACGTCACCGTCCAGACTTGGGGTCGAACGCGTCCCGCACCGAGTCTCCGAGGAGGTTGAAGCACAGGACGAAGATCACCAGAGCGATACCGGGGAAGAAGATGAAGGCCGGTGCCTGCTCCGTGTAGTCGGCGCCGTTCGCGAAGAGACGGCCCCAGTCCGGGGTCGGCTCGACGAAACCGACGCCCGCGAAGGAGAGGAAGGCGATGGTGAGGATGACGCTCGGCAGCGTGTAGGTGAACTGCACGAGGATCGGGGACACCACGTTCGGCAGGATCTCCTTGAAGAGGATCCGCCAGTTCGAGGCGCCCGAGACCTTGGCCGCCTCCACGAACTCCCGCTCGCGAAGGGCCAGGACGGTGGAGCGGACCAGGCGCGACATGCCCATCCAGCCGAGCACCCACAGCACGATCAGGATCGCCAGGGCCCGGAAGTAGGTCGGGGTCTCCTCCCGCGGGTCCACGAAGAACGCGGTCACCACGGGCATGAAGGCGATGAAGAACAGCTGACTGGGGAAGGCGAGCAGGAAGTCCGTGACTCGGCCGATGTAGTAGTCGGTCTTGCCGCCGACGAAGCCTCCGACCAGGCCGATGACGACACCGGTGCCGATGGTCAGGATGGTGACGCCCACGGCCATGAACAGCGAGGTCCGGATGCCGTAGACCATCATCGCGAACAGGTCACGCCCGAGCTGCGGCTCGACACCGAACCAGTGCTCGGCGGAGACGCCGCCGAAGGAGCCCAGCGGGAGACCGAACTCGTCGAGCACCGGGGTGGCGGCGTAGTCGGGGTCCTGGCCGTACAGGGTGTACGGGTCGGTGCCGCTCAGCATGGTGAGCAGCGGGGCCGCGAGGCCGATGACGAAATACGCGAGGACGATCCACGCGCAGATCACGCCGGTGCGGTCGCGCTTGAAGCGCATCCACATCAACTGACCGGGGGACCGGCCCTCCAGCGACGCTTCCGCCTCCTTGGGCTTCGCCTCGCCCTCGGCGGCGACCTTCGTCGCGCTGTCCTCGATCTCGATCGGACTTGTCACTGTTCGCCCATCTCGCGTCTGGGTGTGCCGCGTTCGGTATCCGAAGCGTGTGTGCCGGATATCGGGCCGTCGGCCGGATCATGAAGTGTCAGAGAACCCGGGTGGTGGCGGGCCGCCACGTACCTACGCGCGTAGCGCTGTTCGCGGGGACCACCGGGAGTGGGTTCAGAGCCAGTCGTCGAGCCCGCAGGCCTGGACGCGGCCGGCGGACGACCGGGCCCACAGGCTGCTTGTCACACCACCCATGGGACTCCTCCTCATGACTCCACGTGTTCACCAACAGGGGAGGGAGCACGCCACTGCCATGCCTCCACCGGAGACGGCGGCAGATGAGCGAACACCCCCCATGGCGTCGATGGTTCGTACCGCGTTCCGCAGAGGCAGCGGACTGTTCACCGAAGCGCCATGCCGCTAACTATCTGCCATGACCCCGGACCGGGACCACTGTCTATTGGTCTCGGTTCAATCACATCTCGCGCCCAAATTCCCAGACTCCAGACATTCCGACGACCACGAGAAGCCCACGAAACGGACGTGTTACATGGCTACCGGTCGAAGCGTGCCGAATACCGGACAACGCGCAAGTCAAAGAGGTTGCGTCCGAGCTGCCCCGGAAAGCCCGGAAGCCCGGGCGCCCCGACGGGGCGCCCGGGCTTCCGGGAACAGGCCGTGCGCGGCCGCGTGGCGGCCGGCGCGGTGGGTCAGGAGTGCTTGGCGCGGGAGGCCGAGCGGGCGCGGTCACGCTGGTCGAGGACGGCCTTGCGGATGCGGACGGCCTCCGGGGTCACCTCGACGCACTCGTCGTCGCGGCAGAACTCCAGGGACTGCTCCAGCGACAGCTTGCGCGGCGGCACGATCGCCTCGAACGAGTCGGCCGAGGCCGACCGCATGTTGGTGAGCTTCTTCTCCTTGGTGATGTTGACGTCCATGTCGTCGGAGCGCGAGTTCTCGCCGACGATCATGCCCTCGTACACCTCGGTGCCCGGCTCCACGAAGAGCACGCCGCGCTCCTGGAGGTTGGTCATCGCGAAGGCGGTGACGGCGCCGGAGCGGTCGGCGACCAGCGAGCCGTTGTTGCGCGTGGTCAGCGTGCCGAACCAGGGCTCGTGGCCCTCGTGGATGGAGTGGGCGATGCCGGTGCCGCGGGTCTGCGTCAGGAACTCCGTGCGGAAGCCGATCAGACCGCGGGAGGGCACGACGAACTCCAGGCGCACCCAGCCGGAGCCGTGGTTCGACATGTTGTCCATGCGGCCCTTGCGGACGCCCATGAGCTGGGTGACGGCGCCCATGTGCTCCTCGGGCACGTCGACGGTCAGGCGCTCGACGGGCTCGTGGACCTTGCCGTCGACCTCCTTGGTGACCACCTGCGGCTTGCCGACGGTCAGCTCGTAGCCCTCACGGCGCATCTGCTCGACCAGGATGGCCAGCGCCAGCTCGCCGCGGCCCTGCACCTCCCAGGCGTCGGGGCGCTCGGTGTCCAGGACGCGGAGCGAGACGTTGCCGATGAGCTCGCGGTCCAGGCGGTCCTTGACCTGGCGGGCGGTGACCTTGCGGTCCTTGACGGCCGCCTTGTTGTCGGCGCCCTTGCCGGTGGCGCCGCGGCCGACCAGCGGGGAGGTGTTGGTGCCGATGACCATGGAGATGGCCGGCTCGTCCACCTGGATCAGCGGCAGGGCGACCGGGTTCTCCGGGTCGGCCAGCGTCTCGCCGATGGTGATCTCGGGGATGCCCGCGACGGCGCAGATGTCACCGGGGCCGGCCACCTCGGCCGGCTTGCGGGTGAGCGCCTCGGTCATCATCAGCTCGCTGATGCGGACGTTCGCCACCGAGCCGTCGCGCTTCATCCAGGCGACGGTCTGGCCCTTGCGCAGCTCGCCGTTCATCACGCGCAGCAGCGCGATGCGGCCGAGGAAGTTGTCGGCGTCCAGGTTGGTGACGTGCGCCTGGAGCGGGGCCTCCTCGTCGTACGTCGGCGCCGGGATGTGCTCCAGGATGGTGGAGAAGAACGGCTCCAGGTTGGTGCTGTCCTCGGGGACCGTGCCGTCGGCGGGCTTGGTCAGCGAGGCGACGCCGTCACGGCCGCAGGCGTAGACGATCGGGAACTCGATCTGGTCCTCGTCGGCGTCCAGGTCGAGGAACAGGTCGTAGGTCTCGTTGACGACCTCGTCGATCCGGGCGTCGGGGCGGTCCGTCTTGTTGATGCACAGGATGACGGGCTTGCGCGCCATCAGCGCCTTGCGCAGCACGAAGCGGGTCTGCGGCAGCGGACCCTCGGAGGCGTCCACCAGCAGGACGACGCCGTCCACCATCGACAGACCACGCTCGACCTCGCCGCCAAAGTCGGCGTGGCCGGGGGTGTCGATGATGTTGATGGTGATGGGCTCCCCGCCGTCCTTGGGGTGGTACTTCACCGCCGTGTTCTTGGCGAGGATCGTGATGCCCTTCTCACGCTCCAGGTCGTTCGAGTCCATGACGCGGTCGTCGACGGACTCCAGCTGGTGCGCGGCGAAGGCGCCGGCCTGCTTGAGCATGGCATCGACGATGGTCGTCTTGCCGTGGTCGACGTGGGCGACGATGGCGACGTTACGGATGTCGTGGCGCGTGGCCATATTGCGACTATCTCCCGGAGTGTGAGGTGGCCGACGCACGCCTCGGTGGGTGGCGCGGGGCCTTCTGCCGGGCTGTTGCACGCCACGGCCTTACCCCATCGTACGGGGGTACGGCGGCTTTTCCCGCCCCAGGGAGAGTCTGCCCAGCTCATCGCCCATTTGTCCGCCCCGCCGAGCCGCCCGCCGGCCCGTGCGGCGCCCGTCGGCGGCCCGTGCGGCGCCCGTCGGCGGTCCCTGCGGCGTCCGTCGGCGGTCCCTGCGACGCCCGGGGCGGTGGGCAGCCCGTGCCGGAGCGGCCCCGCTCCCGGGGAGGGGGCGGGGCCGCGTGCGGGCGGGGATCACTTCTTCAGGAAACCCATGTCTTCGTGGACGGGGGTGCCGAACCCGAACGCCCCGGCGTTGGCGACGGTGCGACCGACGGCCACCAGCTGCGGCCGCTGGTACAGCGGGACCGACCCGGCCGCCGTCCAGATCCGCTCGTCGGCCCGCCGCATCAGCTCGCGCCCCTCCTCCTCGTCCAGCTCGGCGACGGCCCGGTCGAAGAGCTGGTCCACCTCGTCCGTGCCGACCCGGGTGTAGTTCTGCTCGACGACCAGCGACCCGTCGGCCGCCGGGACCGGCTTGGCGAAGATCGGCCGGGCGTCGGTGGCCGGGTAGGCCGAGACCGGCCAGGAGTACAGCGCCAGGTCGTACTGGCCGTTCGCGACGTGGTCCTTGAAGTAGCCGTCGTCCGGCACCCGGGTGATCTCGGTGCGGATGCCGACCCGCCGCAGCATCTGCTGGACGCGGTCGCCGACCGCCCGCAGCGACTCCGAGCCCGGGCCCGACGGCAGCACGAACCGCAGCGAGAGAGGGCGGCCGTCCTTGGCGAGCTGCGCCGTCTCCGCGCCGGCGGGCGCCGCGGTGCCCCGGGGGGCGTAGGCGCCGGGCATGCCGCCGCCCTGCTGCTCGTGCGCGTCCCGGGCGGGCTTGTTGTCCTCCCCGACCACGTAGGTCGCGTCGCCGTCGTCCTCCTCGGCGACCGAGGGGGACGGTGAGGCCGCCGCCGAGGAAGGCTCGGACGACGACGACGAGGACGACGCCGGGGCGGAGGCCGCGGCGGAGGGGGCGCCGGTGGAGTCGCCGGTACCCGCCGGGCGGGAGGCGCCGGGGGACGGCGAGGTCACGGGCTTCCCGCCGGGCCCGTTGCCCGCCGCACCCGCCACGCCGGCGGCCGGCTCCTTGACCGGGCCGCCCGCCTTCCAGCCGGCCTCGGCCAGCAGCGACAGCGCCTTCTCGGTGTCGTGGCCGCCGAGGGCCCCGCTGCCGTCGGCGTAGTACGGCTGCCCGGCGAGCGCGACGTGGCTGCCGACCGGATCGGTGGGCAGCCCCAGCGGTCCCAGCACGGTCTTCGCCAGTTCCTCGCGGTCCAGCGCCCTGGCCACCGCGCGGCGCACCCGCTCGTCGGCGAGCGGGCCCTGGGAGCCGTTGAGGGCGAGCTGGGTGTAGGCGGGCTCCAGGGACTTGCGCACCGTGTACCGCGCCAGTCCCTGCTGCTCGGCGGCGAATTTCTTCTCCGCCTGGGCCCGCTTCGCGCGCGCCGTCCGCTCGGCCGCGGCGGCCTTGGCGTCGGAGCCGTGCAGGGCGGCCCAGGACAGGGTGGCCGCGGCGGCCCGCACCGTGCCGGCGGCGCCCGCCCCGGGCGCGCCGGTCAGCAGCAGGGGCGCGGCCGCCTTCGCGGCGCCGGGGCCCATCAGCGGCCGGCCGGACCCGCCGGGCGCGGGGCTGCCCTTGGGGCCGGGGGCCGCGGAGGTGATCCGGCGGGCCTGGGCGGCGTCCACCTCGGCGACGTCCAGCCTGCCCGCGACCAGCTCGGCCGTCCGCTTCTCGCGCGGCACCGCGCGCAGCTCGATCCGGTCCAGCTTGGCGGCGTCGCCCCACCACCGCCTGTTCCGCTCCAGGGTGACGTCGCCTCCCTTTCGGTCGACCTCCTTCACGGCGAAGGGACCGGCGGTCACCCGCAGCTCGTTGCGGGCCCCGTTGTTGAAGGCCTCGGCGGTGCCCATGACGTCCTTGGGGTACAGCGGGGTGAACAGCGAGCGCCAGTCGGCGTAGCGGCGGGCGAAGGTGACCTCGACCTCCTGGTCGGTCTTGCCGCGCCGGACCCGTTCGATCCGGTCGTAGCCCGCGTTGTGGGCGGTCCAGAAGGCGCTGTTGCGTCCGGAGAGCGCCTGCCACTGGGCGGCGAAGTCGGCCGCGCCGAGCTTCCTGCCGTCGCTCCAGACCGCCGCCCGGTCGAGCTTGTAGAGCACCACCTGCTTGGGCTCGGTCCGCACCACCTCCGCCGACTCCAGGAACTCGGCGGCGCGCTGCGGGCGGCCCCGGGCGTCCAGCCGGAACATGGCGGGGAGCACCGCTTGGGCGACGCGGGTGGTGGTGGCGTCGGCGTCGGACTGGAAGGTGTTCAGGGTCTGCGGGACGGAGTCGACGGCCCAGCGGAGGGTGCCGCCGTCCTTGATCCGGTCACGGGTGGCGGGCGCGATGTCCGGGCCGGCCAGCGGCTCGCTCGACCGCTCCCCGGAGCCGCAGCCGGACAGTGTGGTCACCGCGAGCAGGCCCGCGGTGAGAAAGACGACCGAGCGCATGACGGCGCGCGGTCCGACACGGTGGTGGTACGTCACTGCTGCCTCCGGGGCGAGCCGCTCCTCGTACGTCCGGGCAACGCGGCCTGCGGTCGATTTTCCCGATTTACCGATGAGATTTATGGCTCACTAGAGGCGACATCACGCACTCATGTCCCCCGACACGGCGACAGTTCGCCGCGGATCCCACCCGTTGGGAGCAACATGCGGCCGAACGGGGAGGGTCCGAGGCCGTTGCGGGCGGGGGGTGCGGTGATGCGGACCGGACCGCTGTCGATCACTCCGCGACCTGCACATGGCCTGATTCAGACGCATACCGGTCGCGAGCGGACGCACCCGGCCATACGCTCCCCTCTGTGATGCCCACCCCGTCACCATCGCCCCGCACCCGGCCCCACCGGCGCACCCCTCTGCCGGCCAGGGCCGCCGCCCTCCTTCTCCTCCTGACCACCCCGGCGTGGAGCCCGCCCGCCGCCGCGGCGACCGCCGCGGTGGCCGCGGCGGCGGCCGACGGGCGGGTCGAGGATCCCGCCGCCGACCGCGCCCGCGGATCCGCCGGAGCTCCGGCCGGGTCGGCACGAGGTTCCGTCGCCGACCGGACGCACCGCCCCGCCGCGGACCGGGGCGCCGGTGCCACCGCGCGAGCGGCCGGGAGCCCCGCCGCGGCGCGGGCCGCCGCGTCGGTGGCCGACGTGGCCCTGCCCGTCGCGGTCGGGGGCGCGGTCGGCGTACTGGCCGGGTACGGCTACGTCCGCCGCACCCGGCGCTCCCGGACCCGGACCGTGCGCACCGGGGCGGACTCCCCCGCCGCGCCGGTCGCCGGGGCGCCGCCCGAGCCCGCCGTGCAGGGCGGCGGCGCGCTGACCCGGCTGCGGGCCCGGACCGGTCGCGGCGACGTGCCGGTCCCGGAGCTCGAGGCGCGGGCCGGGGCGGCGCTGGTCGCGGCCGACGACTGCGTGCACACCAGCCGTGAGGAGCTGGGGTTCGCCGAGGCGAGATTCGGGGCGGCCGCCGTCCAGGGCTTCGCCCGCGCGGTCCGCGGCGCCGAGACCGAGGTCGCCGCGGTGTTCGCCCTGCTCCACGACGCGGGCGAGCCGCCCGCCGAGGGCACGCCGCCCGGCCCCGGGCGGATCGCCGTGCTCCACGACGTGCTGGAGCGGTGCCGTGCGGTGGGGCGGCGGCTGGACGAGGAGTCCGAGGAGTTCGACCGGCTGCGCGCCCTGGAGGACGGGACCGGCATCCCCGAGGCGCTGACCGTGGCGGAGCAGCGGTTCCGCGCGCTGACCGGACGGGTCGGCGCGAGCGAGACCAACCTGGCGGCGATCGGGGCACGGTACGCGCCGTCCGCGGTGATGACGGTGTCGGGCCAGATGGAGCTGGCCAAGGAGCGGCTGGTCTTCGCGACCAGCCGGCTCAACCGGTCACGGCAGACCGGCGACCTGGGCGACCCGGTCGCCGCCGCGATGCACCTGCGTGCCGCGGAGGGGGCGATCTCGCAGGTCGGCGCGCTGGTGAACGGTGTGGACCGGCTGGCGGCGGAGCTGGCCGAGGCCGACGAGGCGATTCCGCAGACCTTCGAGGCGGCGTTCGCCCGGGTGGGCAAGGAAGCGCTGGCGGCGCTGCGCGCGGAGGTCGACCAGGGGGCGTGCGACCCGCTGGACGTGCTGCGGCGCGTGGTGCGGACGGCGACCACGGCGGTGCCGCTGCCGGAGGCGGTGCCGCCCGGGGAGGACGACGCGCTGTTCCCGGCGGCGGTGCTGGTGGCGCGCTGCTCCGCTGCGGCCGCCGAGGACTACGTGGGGGCGCACCGCGGTGCGGTGGGGGTGCGGGCCCGGGTGCGGCTGGCCGAGGCGCACCGGCTGCTGGGCCGCGCGGTGCAGGAGCGGGCGCCGGAGGACGCGCGGGACGCGGACGGGCTGGCGCGGCAGGCGCGGAGGCTGGCGGAGGAGGACGTGCGGGCGTACCGGGACGCGTACGGACCGCAGGGCGGGGGCGTCGGCGGTGCGGTGCTCGGGGGTGTGCTGCTGGGCGGCGGCGCGGACGGGGGGCCGCCCGGCTCCTTCGGCGGCCCCGTCACCCGTGGCCGCCGGGGCTCCGCCACCGCCCCCCGGGAGGCCGACCCGGGCGGCATCACCCCCTGAACGCGCGGGGGCGACGTGCCCGGGCGGCCGGCGGGGGCCCGGCGGTCAGAAGAGGTCGAGGAAGGCCGCGGTGGGGTCGGGGACGGGGGCGCCGGCCTTGGGCAGGGCGAGCTCGAACCAGACGGTCTTGCCCCGGTGGGTGCGGCGTGACCCCCAGGCCGCAGACAGCAGCTGCACCAGCTGGAGCCCCCGGCCGCCCTCGTCCGTGTCCCGCGCCCGCCGCCGCCGCGGCTGCACCAGTCCCGCGTCCCACACCTCGCACACCATCGTCCGGTCCAGCAGCAGCCGCAGCCGTATGTCGCCCTCGCCGTACCGCAGCGCGTTGGTGACCAGCTCGCTGACCAGCAGCTCGGCCGTGTCGTCCAGCGCGTCCAGGCCCCACGAGGCCAGCTGCTCGCGCGTGTGGTCGCGCGCCCGGCCGACACTGCGCGCCTCGGCGGGGAAGGTCCAGTCCCCCACCGCCTCGCGCGGCAGTCCGCGGATCCGGGCCAGCAGCAGCGCGATGTCGTCCTCGCCGTGGTGGGTGTCCAGCGCGCCCAGGACCTGGTCGCAGACCTCCTCCAGCGGACGTGTCGGGTCGGTGATCGCGGCGACGAACGCGTCGAGCCCGTCGTCCAGCGGCTGGTGGCGGGACTCGACCAGGCCGTCGGTGTAGAGGGCCAGCAGCGCCCCGTCGGGGAGTTCGACCTCGACCTCCTCGAACGGTTCGCCCCCGACGCCCAGCGGCATCCCGGGCGGCACCTCCAGCATGCGCCCGGGGTTGCCGCCCGGTTCCACGACCACCGGCGGCAGGTGCCCGGCGTTGGCGAAGACGCAGCGCCGGGTGACCGAGTCGTAGACGGCGTAGACGCAGGTCGCGAGGTACACCTCGGCCGGGTCGGCGCCGTCCGGCCGGCGCGCCGTGCGGCCGCTCTTCTGCGCGGGCAGCCCCGGCGAGCCGAGGCCGCGGGCGATCTCGTCGAGCGCGCCCAGCACCTCGGCGGGGCTGAGGTCGAGCAGGGCCAGGGTGCGGACGGCGGTGCGCAGCTCGCCCATGGCGACGGCGGCCCGCAGACCGCGGCCCATCACGTCGCCCACCACCAGGGCGGTGCGGTGACCGGGCAGCTCGATCACGTCGAACCAGTCGCCGCCCACCTCGGCGGTGGAGCTGCCGGGGAGGTAGCGGCAGGCGATGTCCAGGCCCGCCGCCTCCGGGTCGCCGGGCGGCAGCAGGGAGCGCTGCATGATCAGGGCCCGCTGGTGCTCGCGCCGGTACAGGCGCGCGTTGTCGATGCAGACGGCGGCCCGCGAGGCCAGCTGGGCGGCCAGCGCCCGGTCCCGCTCGCCGAAGGGCTCGCTGCCGGTGACCCGGGCGAACTTCACCAGGCCGACCACGGTGTCGTGGGCGACCATCGGCACGGCCAGCGTGGAGAGGGTCCTGCGGTGGCCCCCGGTGGGCGGCACCAGCCGCGGCTCGGCGGTGCGCAGCGCGTCCGCGCAGGGCGAGTTGAACGGGTAGTGGTGCACCGTGCCGACCTCGTGGGGCGCGTCGTCGGCGGGGAAGGCCAGGTCGGCGACGGCGCTGGAGAAGCCGACGCGGCGCAGCGCGGCGCTGCCGTCGGCGAGGCCGGGGGCGGCCTCGTCGCCCACGAGGAGCGCCTCGTAGAGGTCGACGGTGGCCAGGTCGCAGAAGTGCGGGACGACGACGTCCAGCAGCTCGCGCGCGGTGGTCTGCAGGTCGAGGCTGTTGCCGATGCGGGCGCCTGCCTCGTTGAGCAGTTGCAGGTTGCGGCGGGCCGCGGCGGCCTCGCGGGCGGCCTCCTTGCGGGCGGTGACGTCGATGCCGAGCCAGGCCACGCCGATCGGGCGGCCGCTGCCGGCGTGCACGCGGTAGAGGTTGATCGACCAGTCGCGGGGCTCCGCGCCGTCGCCGACGCTGCCGGTGACGTGCATGTCGGTGACCGAGTGACCGGTCTCCAGGACCTGGCGCAGCGCGGTGGCGACGCGTTCGGCCTCCGGGGGCGCCAGGTAGTCGTGGACGCCGTGGCCGAGGTGGTCCTCGGGGCGGCCTCCGAAGACCGAGGCGAAGCGCTGGTTGGCGCGCTGGATCCGCAGGTCGGTGTCGATCAGCAGGAAGCCGAACGGGGACTGTCCGAATATCGCCTGGGAGGCGGCCAGGTCGGCCTCGAGTCCCTGGAGCGTGCGGACGTCGATCACGAGACAGAGCGCGGCGCGTTCCCCCTCGGCGTTGCGGGTCGGCATCACGTGGATCTCGGCCAGGGCCTCGGTCCGGCCTGCGGCTGCGTGGCCCGGGCGGTCCGCCGTGCCGTCGCCGCCCTCGGCGGGCCGGAGGTAGGGGACGACGCCGGTCCATTCACGGCCGTCGAGTATCTCGGCCATCTTGCGGCGGACGCCGCCGCGCAGCTCGGGCCGTACGAAGGTCTCCACCGGATCGCGTCCGACGGCGAGCCGGGCCGGCACGCCGAGCAGGCTCTCGGCGCGGGCGCTCCACTGGTCGACCAGCCCGTCCGGGCCGAGTGAGAACGTGGCGATGCCCAGCGCGTCGCTCAGAGATCCGGGCGGCCCGCTCTGCCACACCCCGTCGACCTCCGGGGCCTCTTCTCCCGGGCCCCTCGGTGGTATCCCGCCCACGCGAACCGTCCCCTCCAGCACACCCACCCGGGCCGGTCACCTCGGGCGGCTGCCCGCAGTATCCAGCACCGCGCCGCCGTGCGACACCGTCCTTCACTCCCCCGGTCTCCTAACCACCCATATCCCGCCCGAACCGCCAGCACGTCGAGTGGCCTGAGAGATCTCGAGCCGCGACCGGCGCGGGACCCTCACCCGGGCACCGCCAGCTCGAACCACACCGTCTTCCCCCGGGGTCCTGGATGCACACCCCACGCCCTGGCGAAGGAGGTGAGCAGCAGCAGTCCGCGTCCGCTCTCGTCCTCGGGCCGCACCTCCTCCCGCGGCCGTGGCGGAAGGGGATCCTCGTCGCGGACCTCGATCCGCACGGTCCCCTGGCCGCCCCCGCCGGGACCCGGGCCGAGGATCGCCAGGTCGACAGGTCCGCCCCGTCCGTGCCGGACGGAATTGGTGATCAGTTCGGTGACGAGCAGGGCCGCGGTGTCCCGCACGCCCTCCAGGCCCCACTCCTCCAGCCGCTCCACGACCGCCGACCGGGCGGCGGGCACCGCGCGGGGTGACGACGGAAAGGTCCAGTCGGCGCGGTGCGTCTCCCGTGCGTCGAGCACCTCGACCACCTCTCCCCGCAGGAGCCCGACCGCCCGCCGGACGATCGATGACATAAAGGCCCATACCCGGACAGGAGGGTGATTACCGTGAGATCCACGGGGATGTTCGGGAATGCTCAGCAGGTGGGGGGACGGTGCTCCAGCGCCTCACGCACGGCCGGCACGTCCTGGTCCAGCCAGTCGACGTCCCAGATCTCCCCGGGGGACAGCCAGCGCAGCGCGTCGTGGTCCTGCAGCGGTTCGGGGGCCGGGGATCCCGGTTCCAGGAGGGCCGTCCAGACCCGCAGGACGTAGGGCTCGCGCAGCGGCCACTCGCCGGGCACCCGCCCGACGGTCCGCGCCTCGACACCCAGCTCCTCGCGCAGCTCGCGCACCAGCGCCTGCTCGGGCGTCTCGCCCTTCTCCACCTTGCCGCCGGGCAGCTCCCAACGGCCCGCCAGCTCGGGCGGCGCACTGCGGCGCGCGGCCAGCAGCCTGCCCTCGTCGAAGAGGGCCGCTCCGACCACGGTGACATCGACCGTCATGCGTCGGAGCATAAGGGGCGCGGCTCAGGCGGCGCCGGACGGGCCGGGGAAGCCGGCCGGACCCGCGGTCCCGCCGATCCGCTCGACCCAGTACAGCTGCTTGTGCCCGCGCGAGTCGAGGTTGTCGGCGATCTTCTGGGCCTCGGCGCGCGTGGCGTACTGGCCCACCCGGTAGCGGTTGCCGTTGTCGTCCTGGCGGATGACCTGCCAGGGAAGGGTGATCGTGCCGTCGCTCATCGCGCCTCTCCGATTGCCGGCCTCGCCGATGAAACCGCTGTACGCATATGCCCGAGCGTACGCCCAACCTTCACGCAGCGAACACGACTTCGGCCAAAGAGGCAGGCAACCGGCCATAACGAGGGGGCGCACGCCCCCCTCCGGCGTACGCCTGACCTTCACGCTCCCGTGCCGCGGAACAGCCCACAGGCCATCAGGTCGTCCGAAATCCGACGCCCGCGACAGGCCGCCCACCGCGGCCGGTAAGGGAGTTACCGCACCGGAAGGTGGTAGGAGACCCGGTACCGGTCGGCCGGAACCACCACGTCCGCGGTCTCGACCGGCCGCCCGGAGGCGAAGAACGTCCTGCGGATCACCAGCACCACGTGGCCGGGCACGCCGCCCAGTTCCAGCAGTTCCTCGGCCAGCCCGGGGCGGGCCGACACCTCCTCGGTGACGTTGTCGACCACCACGTCGATCCCGGCCATCCGCTCGACCACGCCCATCCCGCCGAGCGGCCCCTCCTCCGGCAGCATCACGGGGGTCCGCCCGGTGACCTCGAGGGGCTCGAAGGAGGTGGAGAGCATCATCGGCTCCCCGTTCTCGCGGAACACGTAGCGGGTGCGCATCACGCGGTCCCCGGGCTCGATACGCAGCCGCTCGGCGATCTCCGGCTCGGCCTCGGCCTGCTCGCTGCGGGACTCCCAGGTGCCGCGGGACTTCTCGTCGGCCTGCTCCTGACGGAACGGGTTGGCGCCGCCCGCCGGGCGGTAACCGGAGCGGGCGACCGGGCGCGGTACCGGGCGCTCACGCACGTAGGTGCCGGAGCCGGAACGGCCCTCGACCAGCCCTTCGGCCATCAGCACCTTGCGGGCCTCCAGGGCGACCGTGTCGGAGACCCCGTACTCCTCGCGGATCCGGGCCTGCGAGGGGAGCCGGGTGTGCGGCGCGAGCGAGCCGTCGACGATCTTCTTCCGGAGATCACCCGCGACGCGCAGATACGCCGGCTGCTCACCGAATGTCACTGGCCGCTCCGCTTCGCTCGGGCTGTACAGGCAGCCACAGCGTGGCAACCGTGGGTATCTGCACGCAAGCAAGGGCCAGCGTTTCACTCGATGTGATGAACCACGGTTGACCAGGCTCTGGACGGGCAATTCCTGCCCAGCGCGGGCCCCGTTCAGTCCGCCCCCCACGGCGTGACCCGGCGCGCTCCGGCACCCCCGGCGCGCCCGCGTGCCGGGGGCGGACGCCCGTGCGCCGGGGCCGCTCACCTCACGGAGCGAAACCGGCCACATGACGTCGCCCCCGCCGCGGGGGGACCCGGCGGGGGCGGACGGGGGGTGCGGTTCTAGAGGGCGCCGCCCGGGGCGACGGGGTTCGAGCCGGAGTCCGGGCGGTCGGTGCTCAGGTCCAGCGCCTCCCGCAGGTCCTCGGCGCCGCCGGTGCCGTCGGTGAGCGCGAAGAGGGCCTCGCCCCACCCGGTGCGGAACTCGTCGCCGTCCTTCGTGTCGGGCAGCTTCTCCCACAGGGCGCCGGCCTCGTCGAGTTCGTCGGCGAGCCGCGCGGCGAGCGGGGCAGCCTCGGGCTCCCAGTCGTAGGACCGCAACGCCTCGGAGACGGTCGAGAGTTCGCCGGCGACCTCGCCCGCCCACTCCTGGTGGGCCGCCAGGTCCTCGTCCACGCCGGCGAACGGGGCGCCCGCCAGTGCGCCGTCGAGGCCCGCGACCGGCTTCAGGTAGGCGAGCTGATCGGCATCGAGGACGGTCACGTCCTTGCGCAGCGACCCGGTCAGCTCGCCCGCCTCCGAGGCGAGGAAGCAGATGACGGTGCGGTCGCCGAAGGACCAGTTGACCTTCGTCGGGTAGTAGTACGAGTAGGTGGCTTCCTGGGCGAGCTCCCAGGCGTCCATGGGGAACCGGTAGAGGTGCTCGACGCAGCGCCGGTCGGCCTGGTCGATGACGCCGGTCTCGCCGGGGTAGGAGCCGCCGGGAAGGTCGAGGCGCGCATAGACCTCAGCCTGGTGGGGCACGTCGCAGGGCACCTCGACGATCTCCTCGACGACGTAGGTCTCCTCGCCGGTGACGGCGTCCGGCGCGCCCGGCTCGTCGAAACAGTCGGAAGGCTGGAGGGACGCGGTGGCGTTGGCGTCGCGGGCGCCCTCCTTGAACCCCTCCTTGAACTCGTCCCAGGGGCCGGCCGTGAAGAAGAGGACGGTCAGGAGCGCACCGACCGTGGAGAGCGCGATGCCGGCGACCGCCAGCCCCTTGCCGCGCTGTCCGTTCTTCTTGATCTGGAGGAGGGCGATCACGCCGAGGATCGCGCCGACCAGCGGCACGCAGCACAGGAGGCCGAGCACCAGGGCGGTGACGGCCAGTCCGTTGAAGGACGGCTTCTCCGGGGCGAACTGGCCGAACGGCGCGGGCGGCATGCCGTACGGGTACGGCCCCGCGCCCTGCGGGCCGGGCGGAACGGGGGGTCCGAATCCGCTGCCGGGCGGCGGGGGGTAGGCGCCGGGGGCCGCCGGCACGCTCCCGGGCTCCGGCGGCGCCCACACGTCCCGCGCCGCGGGAGTTCCCGCCGGCGCGGGCGGCACGGGCGGCGCGGGCGGCACGGCATCCGCGGGCGCGGCGGGCACGGACGGCTCGGGCCGCCCGGTCAGGGAGGGCGCGGCTGGCGGGGCGTCCGCCGGTATCGCGTCCGTCGGCGCGACGTCGGACGGCGCGGGCCGGTCGGACGGGTCGGACGAGGGCTTGGTGAAGGACACCGGGGGCGTCGGGCGAGGGGCGTCCGAACCGTCGGGGTCGGGACTGCCGGGCTGCGGCGGGGTGGGCGGTTCGGTGGCCACTGGGCGGTGCTCCTCGTGCGGGGGTGCGGTGTCGCGTCGGCGTGGGTGCCGGGGTCCGCGGGGGTGAGGAGCGCATGCTAATCGAACGGTCTTTCCCCACCGACCGGGAGACCACCAGCTCCTGACACCCCGAAGGCCCCGCCCCCGTCACGACGGGCGTGACGGGGGCGGGGCGGTGGGACGCGACAGGAGGGGTCGGCCTCAGAAGGTCAGGCCCCAGCTGTTGATGTAGCCGGTGTCGCCCGCGGCGTTGTCGCTGACGCGCAGCTTCCACGTGCCGTTGGCCACCTCGGAGGAGGCGTTCACCGTGTAGGTGGTGTTGATGTTGTCCGTGGAGGTGCCGGTGCCGTACGCCTTCAGCGTGTAGGCCGAGCCGTCGGGGGCGATCAGCTGGACCTGGAGGTCACCGATGTAGGTGTGGACGATGTTGACCGGCACCTGCAGGGTGGCCGGCGCGTTGCCGGTGACACCGCTGACGGTGATCGAGGACTCGACGGTCTTGTTGTCGCCGATCGTGTAGTCCGTGGCGTTGCTGAACGACTTGCCGGCCGGCGGCGTGGTGCCGCCCGCGCCCACGTACAGCAGGCGGTTGGGCGAACCGGTGCCCGGGCTCGTGACCTTGCCGGAGACCGAGCCCGCCACCAGGGCCGAGGCGACGGTCGCCGGCGAGGCCGAGGTGTTGTCGGCCAGGTACAGCGCCGCGGCGCCCGCGACGTGCGGGGTGGCCATCGAGGTGCCGGAGATGGTGTTGGTCGCCGAGTCGCCGGTGTTCCAGGTCGACGTGATGGACGAGCCGGGGGCGAAGATGTCCAGGGCCGAGCCGTAGTTGGAGTAGCTGGCGCGCGCGTCGGTGTTGGTGGTGGCGCCGACGGTGATGGCCTCGGTCACGCGGGCCGGCGAACCGGTCGCGGTGACGGACTCGTTGCCCGCGGCGACCGCGAAGGTCACGCCGGAGGCGATGGCGTTGCGCACCGCGGTGTCCAGGGTGGTGGACGCGCCGCCGCCCAGGGACATGTTGGCGACGGCCGGCTTGACCGCGTTGGCGGCGACCCAGTCGACGCCGTCGATCACGCCCGCCGTGGTGCCCGAGCCGCTGTTGTCCAGCACGCGGACGCCGACGATGTTCGCCTTCTTGGCCACGCCGTAGGTGGAGCCCGCGATGGTGCCGGCGACGTGGGTGCCGTGGCCGTTGCCGTCCTGGGCGACGCTGTCGCCGTCGACCGCGTCGTAACCGTTGCGGGCACGGCCGCCGAAGTCGGTGTGCGAGATGCGCACGCCGGTGTCGATGACGTACGCCGTGACGCCGGCGCCGGCCGTGTCGTCGTAGGTGTACGAGCTGTTCAGCGGCAGCGCCGTCTGGTCGATGCGGTCCAGGCCCCAGGTGGGGTTGGTCTGCGTCGTCTGGGTGGTGAAGGTGCGGTTCTGCTCGACCAGCGCGACGGCCGGGTCGGCGGCCAGCTTGGCGGCCTCGGCCTCGGTGGCCTCGATCGTGTAGCCGTTGACCGCCTTGCGGAAGGTCTTCTCGACCTGGGCGCCGTGCTTCTTGGCGACGTCCTTGCCCTTGGCCGAGCCGGCCTTGGTGTCCGCCTTCAGCGTGACGATGTAGCTGCCCTTGACCGCGTTGTCCGCGTTCGCGTAGGCGATCGTGCCGGTGGCTCCGGCCGCCTGGGCGGGAAGCGCGGTGACCAGGCTGCCGGTGAGGGCGGCCGCGACCAGGGCGCCGGCGCCGGCGAGCATTCTGCTACGGGAGCTCCGCATGACTGCCATCCGAGGGTTCCTCCTGCTTGGGGGAGCGGTGTCGGGAGGACCGGTCGGGTCCGCCCCGGGGGCACGCATGGCCGACAGGTACATGCCAATCACGGTCGGATCGACCTCGGTGATTTCTCTGTCGCCAAGCCGAAAGATTGAAGGGTCTACGCGGATTGCACAAGGGCCCCGCGGGCGCCGCCCGCCCACTTTCGCACGGCTGTAACAACGGTTTCACATAGCGGAACGACACAACACCACCAAACGGCACACACACGCTCGGTAAACGAGACGAGGGTCACACCCCTCTCCGCGGGGAACGCACCGTCTCGCGTCCGGCATGTCCCGCCATGGGCCTGACCTGGAACGGACCCCTCCCCCGGCGTCCCGGCAGGCCGCTCCCGGGACACCGGCGCCCGCACCCCGGCCCGGCAGCCGCCCGGCACACAGAGTCACCCTCGCACCGCTCGTCCGCCCGCCCCGGAACACCCAACTCCCCTTTCCGCCATTCCCATTCGCCCCCGCGCCCTTGACCCACATGGTCCAGACCAATAGCTTCCGCGCATGCGTCTGCCTCGAAGACTCTTCTCCGCAGCGGGAGTTGTCGCTCCCGCGCTCGCACTGGTCGTCGGGCTCGCCCCGGCCTCGTCCGCCGCTCCCGGCGACGCGCCCTCCACCACCGCCTCGTCCCGCTCGCACCACACCCCGCGACAGGTGGGTTACTTCACCCAGTGGGGCGTCTACGGCCGTGACTACCAGGTCCAGGACGTCGATCTCAGCGGTACGGCCGAGCGGCTGACCCACCTCAACTACGCGTTCGGCAACGTGAGTCCGCAGGGCGAGTGCCTGATGGGCAACATCCCCGGCGAGGCCGACGCCTGGGCGGACTACGTGCGGCCGCTGGCCGCCGCGGACTCGGTGGACGGCGTGGCCGACACCTGGGACCAGCCGCTGGCGGGCAACTTCCTTCAGCTGAAGAAGCTCAAGGAGAAGCACCCGGGCCTCAAGGTGATGATCTCGCTGGGCGGCTGGTCCTGGTCGACCCACTTCTCCGACGCGGCCCGCACCGAGGCCTCCCGCAAGCGCTTCGTCTCCTCCTGCGTCGACCTGTACCTGAAGGGCGACCTGCCCGCGGACAGCGGCCGCGGCGGCCCGGGCTCGGCGGCCGGCGTCTTCGACGGCATCGACCTCGACTGGGAGTGGCCCGGCTCCTCCGGCGACACCGACACCGTCTTCCGTCCGGAGGACCGCAGGAACTTCACCAAGCTGGTCGCGGAGTTCCGCCGGCAGCTCGACGCGCTCGGCCGGCGGCAGGACAAGCACTACGAGCTGTCCGCGTTCGTGCCCACCGCCGAGGCCAAGATCGACGCCGGCTTCGACGTCCCGAGGATCATGCGGGACCTGGACTTCGTGACCCTGCAGGGCTACGACTTCCACGTCAGCGGAGAGCCGGTCACCGCCCAGCAGTCCGCACTGTTCGCGGCCGGCGACTACAGCGTCCACGGCACGGTGGAGGCCTGGCGCGAGCGCGGCGCCCCGCTGCGCAAGCTCGTGGTGGGCGTCCCCTTCTACGGCCAGGGCTGGACCGGCGTGAGCGGCGGCGGCGACGGCCTCGGGCAGCCGGCCGCGGGCCCGGCGCCCGCGCTGTGGGCGAACGGGTACGCCGACTACGAGGAGCTCAAGGCGCTGGCCGGCTCGGGCGGCTTCACCGTCCACCGGGACCGGGCGGGCGGCCACGCCTGGATCTTCGACGGCACCACGCTGTGGACCTACGACGATCCGCAGGTGCTGGCCCGCAAGGCCGCGTACGTGAAGGCCCGCGGACTCGGCGGGGCGATGATCTGGTCGCTCGACGGGGACACCCCGGACGGAGAGCTGATCAAGGCCTTGGACAGGGGCCTGAACGGCTGACCCCCACGGCGCACCGCCGAGGGCCGCCCGCGTCCGCACCCGCCTGCCGGGGCGGGCGCGGGCGGCTGTGTCTCCCCGCTCGCGCCGGTCGGCCGGGCGGAACGTCTCCCCCCGCTCACGGTCCGGTCACGGGCGCGGCACACCGTGTCCGCTCCGATACCGAAGCGCAACCGGCCGTGCCGCACGTTCCGCCGCTCCCCCGCGTCACAGTGGCGCAAGGGCACTCCGCAGGCGTCCGAGGACGCCGACATCCCAGGGGGGAACGGGAGATGAGCATCCCGCACGCGACAGGAACAGCAACAGGAACCGTCACCGCGACGGCCGGACCGCGCCGGCTGCGCGCCCTGCTCGCGGGGGCGGCGGCCGCGGGGCTGCTGCTCACCGGCTGCTCGGCGAGCGACGGGAGCGGTACGGCACAGGACAGGTCCGCAGCCCAGGAGGGCGCGCCCGCCCCCTCGGCCGCGCCCTCGCGGGGCGAGGACGACCGGGGCGGCGACCATCTGTCCACGTTCGCGCTGGACGTGGACACCGCGTCCTACGGCTACGCCCGCCGTGCGCTGGCCGACGGGCGGCTGCCCGAGCCGTCGACGGTGCGGGCGGAGGAGTTCGTCAACAGCTTCCGGCAGGACTACCGCAGGCCGAAGGGCGACGGCTTCTCGGTGAGCCTGGACGGGGCGCGGGCCGGGGAGGCGGGCTGGGCGCTGATGCGGGTAGGGCTGGCCACCCGGCCCGAACCGGGCGCCGGTGACGGTGACCGGAAGCCGGCCGCGCTCACCTTCGTCGTGGACGTCTCCGGCTCGATGGCCGACGAGGGCCGGCTCGACCTGGTCCAGGAGGGTCTGCGCACGATGGCCGGCCGGCTGCGTGACGAGGACTCCGTCGCGCTGGTCGCCTTCAGCGACGAGGCCGAGACCGTCCTGCCGATGACCCGTGTCGGCGGTCACCGCGGCGAGGTCCGCGACGCCGTCGACCGGCTGGAGGCGCTGTCCTCCACCAACCTGGCCGTGGGTGTGCGCGCCGGGTACACCGCGGCGCTGGACGGGCTGCGCGACGGCGCCACCAACCGGGTGGTGCTGATGTCGGACGCCCTGGCCAACGCGGGGGAGACGGACGCCGACGCGATTCTCCGGGAGGTGGCGCACGCCCGCGCCGACCACGGGATCACCCTCTTCGGCGTGGGCGTGGGCAGCGAGTACGGGGACGACCTGATGGAGCGGCTCACCAACCGGGGCGACGGCCACACCGTCTACGTCTCCTCCACCGAGGAGGCGGAGCGGGTCTTCTCCGAGGACCTGCCCCGCAACGTGGACCTGGTGGCGCGGGACGCCAAGGCACAGGTGGCCTTCGACCCCCGGACGGTGGCCGAGCACCGGCTGATCGGTTACGAGAACCGGCGGGTGGCCGACGAGGACTTCCGCGACGACCGGGTCGACGGGGGCGAGGTCGGCCCCGGGCACACGGTCACCGCGCTGTACGCGGTGCGGCTGAAGGAGGGCGGGTCGGGGCGCCTGGCCACCGCGACGGTGCGGTGGCTGGACCCGGAGACGAAGGAGGCCCGGGAGACCTCGCGGTCGCTGGGGACCCAAGCGCTGCGCGCCTCGGTGCGTGAGGCGTCGGCGCGGTTCCAGGTCACGGCGGTGGCCGCGCACTTCGCGGCGGCGCTGCGGGAGAGCGGGTTCGGCCCCGCGACGCCGAAGCTGTCGAGCCTCGCGGACCACGCGGACGCGCTGGCGGAGCGCACGGAGGACCCGCAGGTGCGGGAACTCGCCGAGGCACTCCACCAGGCGGTCGCCCTCCGCGGCGGGGAGTGACGCCCCGCGGCCCGGTCACTCCCCCGGGCCGCGGGACCACTCGTACGGCGTCGTCGTGGTGACCCGGAGGAAGCCGTAGCGTTCGAGGATGGGGCGGCTGTACTCGGTGGAGTCGCTGTGCACCAGCCGCTTGCCGCGGGTGATCGCGGACCGGGCCCGCGCGGCCGTGAGGGCCCGGTAGACGCCCCGGCCGCGCCACTCCTTGCGGGTGCAGCCGCCCCAGATCCCGGCGAACTCGGTGCCGTCCACCGGCTCGAGCCGTCCGGCGCTCACCACCCGGCCGTCCTCCGTCTCGGCGACCCACAGTTCCAGGTCCTCGCCCGCGGCCAGCCGCCGCAGCTGCTCGTCGGCGTCGCGGGCGCCGCCGTCGTCGGCGTGGCCGAACACCTCGGCCTGCATGCGGCACATGGCGCGGACGTCCGCCTCCCGGGTGATCTGCCGCAGCGTCACGCCCGGCGGCAGGGGGACCTCGACGGCGAGCGCGTGGGCGTCGCCGACCATCACCGACTCGGGGTCCTCGGGGACGAACCCGTGCTCCAGCAGCGTCTCGTGGAGGCCGGGCGCGTGGTCGTGGCCGCGGGTCTTCCACTCCGCGCGGACCACCGAGGGGTCCGCCCGGAAGTGGTCCACCGCCCCGGCGACCAGCCGGCGCACCTCGGCGGCGTCGGGGCGGCCGAGGTCCTGGTAGGTGACGAAGCCGCGGCCGCCCTCGTAGCGGGCGAGGTGGAGCGGGCCCAGCCGGGTCACGGCGAGGGCGCTGGAGGTCTCCGCGTCGGTGCGCAGCTGGGTGTCGTAGGCCCGCAGGAGGGCGGTGGCATGGTCCATGGGGGCGAACTCTGCGGCCCCGCCCTCCCGGGGGCAACCGAATATCAGGGCCGCATCGACCGGTTGGGCCACCACACCCGTGCCCCGAGGTCCCGCGCGAGCGACGGCACCAGCAGCGAGCGCACCACCAGCGTGTCCAGCAGCACGCCGAACGCGACGATGAAGGCGATGAACGCCATGAAGGCCAGCGGGATGACGGTGAGCGCCGCGAAGGTGGCGGCCAGCACCACGCCCGCCGAGGTGATCACCCCGCCGGTGGCGGCGAGCCCGGTGCGGATGCCCTCCCGGGTGCCGTGCCGCAGGGTCTCCTCGCGGACCCGGGTCATCAGGAAGATGTTGTAGTCGACGCCCAGCGCCACCAGGAACACGAACCCGTACAGCGGCACCGAGGCGTCGGTGCCGGTGAAGCCGAAGCCGAAGCGGAAGAGCAGCGCGGTCACGCCGAGGGTGGCCAGGTAGTTGAGGCCCACCGTGAGCACCAGCAGGACGGGCAGGAGCAGGCCCCGCAGCAGCACCACGAGGATCACCAGGATGATCGCCAGCACCACCGGCACGATCAGCGCGCGGTCCCGCGCGGCGGTGGCCTGGGTGTCGTACTGCTGGGCGGTGTACCCGCCGACCAGCGCGTCGGCGCCCGGCACCGCGTGCACGGCGTCGCGCAGGCGGGGAACGGTCGACTTGGCGGCGTCGCTGTCCGCGGCCGCCTCCAGCGTGGCGTCGATCCGCACCTCACCGTCGACCACCAGCGGCTTCCCGCGCCCGGGGCCCTCCGCGGAGACCGGCACGGCGCGGCTGACGCCCTCGGTCGCGGCGGCCGCCCGGGTGACCTCCTCGACCCGGTCGGCCCGCGCGACGATCACCGCGGGGTTGCCGGAACCGGCCGGGAAGTGCCGCCCCAGCGCCTGCTGCCCGGTCACGGAGGGGGCGTCGTTGACGAAGATCTCGTCGAGCGGGGTCCCCTTGGCGTTGAGCAGGGGGGAGAAGGCGGCGCAGGCGGCGAGGCCGATCAGTGCGGTGATCCAGATCCGGCGCGGCCGGCGGTCCACCAGGTCGGCGACGCGGTGCCACAGGCCGTGTTCGCGGCGGTCCTTCGCCTTGGCCGAGGCGGGACGGGTGGGCCAGTAGGCGGCGTTGCCCAGCAGCACCAGGACGGCGGGCAGGAAGGTGAGTGCGGCGGCCATCGCGCAGACCACGCCGATCGCGCCGACCGGGCCGAGCGCGCGGTTGTTGGACAGGTCGCTGACCATCAGGGCCAGCAGGCCGAGGGCGACCGTGAGACCGCTCGCGGTGACCGCGCCGGCGGTCTGTCGCAGGGCGGTGCGCATCGCGGCGTACTTCTCGTGGCCCAGGGTGAGTTCCTCGCGGAACCGGGCGGTGAGCAGCAGGGCGTAGTCGGTGGCCGCGCCGATCACCAGGATGAAGAGGATGCCCTGCACCTGACCGTCGACGGAGAGCACGTCCCGCCGGGCCAGCGCGTAGACGACGGCGCTGGCGAGGGAGAGCGCGAACACCGACGTGATGATGACGACCAGCGGCAGCAGGACGCTCCGGTAGACGACCAGCAGGATGAGCAGCACCACGCACAGCGCCACCAGGAGCAGGATGCCGTCGATCCCCGCGAAGGCCTCGGAGAGGTCGGCGCGGGTGGCGGCCGGGCCGGTGACGTAGGCGTTCATGCCGTCGACCCGGGCCGCGTCGGAGCGGATGGAGTCGACGGCGGCCTGGGACTCGTCCTCGTCGGCGGACTCCAGGGGCAGCACGGCGGACAAAGCCCGTCCGTCCTCGGAGGGGATCAGCTGCCCGGCGCCGGGGGTGTCGGTCTTCACGCCGGGTGTCCTGGCGGCCTCGGCGAGCGCCTCTCCGGCGGCCTGGCGCTGGGCCGCGGTGACGCGTCCTTCCTCGGCCACCCAGACGAGGATGGCGGGCACCGTCTCGTCGCGCTCGAACTTCCGCTGGAGCTCGGCGACCTTGGTCGACTCCGCGCTCTCGGGCAGGAACGCGGCCTGGTCGTTGGTGGCGACGCCGCTGAGCTTCCCGGCGTACGGACCGAGGACGCCTCCGGCCAGCAGCCAGACGGCCACCACGAGCAGGACGGGAACGAGCCTTTGCCACCGGCGGGATGCTTGCATGGGCTGTCTCCTCCGCTGCACCGTCAGGTCTTGCCGCCTGTGCGGAGCCTACGGTTCCGAGTGCCCGGTGCCCCGGCTGGCGCGCCCCATCCCCCGCGAGCGGGTCGCGCCTTCCACTCCCGCCGGTGCGGAGGTCCGCCGTCAGGGCCGCCGGTGTGGTGGGCTGGCCGTCAGGGCCCGGGGGCCAGTTCGGCCGGGTCCGTGCCCTCCGAGACCACCAGGACGGCGCTCTCCCGGTCCGGGCCCACCGCGAGCGCCTCGGCCGGGTCGATGCCCTCGATCCGGTACGCGCCGGTCGCCTGCCCTGGGGTCTCCCTCGGCTCCTCCCCGACGCGACCGGTGTCGTCGCAGCGCGGGACGACGGCGAAGCCGAGCCTCTCCCCGACGGTGAAGTCCTCCAGGGTCACACCGTCGTGGTACGTCCGCCCGTCGTACTCGGCCCGCAGGGGGCAGTCGGCCGCCAGGCCCTCCGCCGCCTCCTCCTGCGCGCCGCACGCGACCACCACGACCGCCATGACCGCCGCCGTCACCGCCGCGGCCCGGGCCGTGCGCGTTCTCCGCCTCATGAGCTTCCGCCTCTCCGGAGGCCGCCCGGCCCCACGGAACCTCGACGCGGCGGACCGCCTCCTCGTTCACCGCCCCGAACGACCCCGTGAACACGCGTTCGGTGAAACGCCGTCACCTGGGTAGACGGCCGTCGACGGCGGCCGGACGGCTGCCCGTCGGGCGACGGCGAGGGGGAGGACGGCATGACCACCACACCCGGTGAGCGGATACCGGCGACGGGCCGCCGTCGCCGCTTCGACCTGCACTCGACGGCGATGCAGTTCGGCCTGCTCGCGGTGCTGGTGCTGATGCTGGGGCTGGTGGCCCGGGTCGCCGCGGGGGCGATCGGCCGCCGACCCGGGTGGATCGCCGTGCTGGCGCTGCTGGCGGTCTTCGTCCTCCTGGCCGTGCGGCGACGGCGGCGGCGCCGCCGCTCGGTCGCCCAGCTGGCCCGCACCACCGCCGACGCGCTCGACCTCGCCACCGAGACGGCGATGGACGAGCTGGAGACCGAGCCGGCGCCCGCCACCGACCCGGCCGCCTCCGACCTGCCCGCCTCCGCTCCCGAGCCGACGGTCGCGCTGCCTCCGCTGCCCGACTACGACGCCATGGACGCCGACGAGTTCGAGCAGGCGGTGGCCGCGTTGTGCGAGCGGGACGGCTGCACCGGCGTCGAGGTGGTGGGCGGCGCGGGCGACCTGGGGGCGGACGTCCTCGCCGTCGCGCCGGACGGCCGCCGGGTGGTGGTGCAGTGCAAGCGCTACAGCACCACCAACAAGGTCGGCTCCCAGGACCTCCAGCGCTTCGGCGGCACCTGCTTCACCGTCCACGACGCGCACGTCGCCGCCCTCGTCACCACCAGCGACTTCACCGCCCCCGCACTGGAGTACGCCGAGCAGTGCGGCATCCTCTGCCTGGACCGTGAGGCGCTGCTCGCCTGGACGCTGGGCGCCGCACTCCCGCCCTGGGGCGCACCCGCCCCCGCCTGACCGGCGGGCCGGGGCGGAGCACGGCGCGATCGCCTAGCCGACCGGCTTCAGCACCTCGCGGGCCACCGTCCGGCGCGGCTCGGCCAGTTCGGCGGCGATCCGTTCCGCGCGGGCCGCGTCGACGTCGATCCGGGGGGATTCGGCGGGGCCCAGCGCCAGGCACCGCCGGCGCAGGTGGGTGGGCGGGTGGGTGGAGTCGACGGTGTGGCCCTGGCGGGTGCGGGCCCGGCGCAGCCGCTCGATCTCGTGGTCCGGGACGGAGGCGATCTCCTCGGCAAGCCGCTCCCACAGGCCCTCGGCCCGTCGTGCGGTGTCCGCGGCGCGCGAGGTCCTCATCAGACCGCGGTTGCGCTCGCGGCCCAGCGTGGTCATGACCGACTCGCCGAGCAGGAGCCGGTCCATCAGGCCGATCGCCGCCTTGGTGCCGCCGGCCCGCGCGCACGCCCGGTCGGCGAGGTACTCGCCCCGCTGGGCGGCGCGCAGGGTGAGCTGGTCGAGCAGCAGGAGAACGCCCTGGAGCAGCAGCCACGGCAGGAAGGTGCTCGCGTTGATCGCCATCGCCTGCCAGCTGACCGCGTTCGGCGTGGGGGCCGTGAAGTACGACCAGGTGTCCAGCGACTGCTCCGCCGTCCACACCAGCCGCCCGTGACGGGTGTCGCCGTTGGCGAAGTGGCCGAGCTCGTGGCCGAGGAGGGCGATCCGCTCCCGGGGCGTCAGGACCTCCCACAGGGGCAGACCGATGGTCAGCAAGCGGCGGCCGCGCACCCCGTAGGCCCACACCGAGGCGTTGAACTCCTCGTCGACGGCGATCAGGTCGACACCGCGGGTGCCGACGGTCCGGGCCACCTCGTCGACCAGGGCGAAGAGTTCGGGCGCGTCCTCACGCACCAGCAGCGGGACGTCGTCCGGGGGTGCGCCGAACCTGGGTCGCAGCGCCACCGCGACCAGGAGCGCGGCCGCGCCCAGGACGACCAGTCCGGTGCCCCGGCCCGCCACCAGGCACCACAGGCCGGCCACCACGAGGGTCACGGTCACCGCGTGCACCAGCACCGAGATCGCCTGGGCGAGCAGCGCGGGCACGTCACGGTGCGCCCTCAGCGGTTTCCCGTCGGCCACCTCGCGCAGCAGCCGCTCGCCGTGGCGGCGGGCCAGTTCGCGCCGCCGCCTCTCCAGCAGCCGCGGCCGCTCCTCGCGTTCGGCGGCCCGGACCGGGTCGACGTTCCACTCGCAGGCGGCACACCACACGGTGTACCGGGCGTCGGCCTCGATCCGCTCCCCGCACTCGGGACAGGGCTGGTCGATCCGCTCGGCGGCTGGGGCACTCATGGGACGGATGTCCTCCTCCGACGGCTCCTGGCGAGCCGTACTCCAGTTCGGGGGGCGCGACATCATCACACGAGCCGGACGGAGACGTCCCCTCGAACGCCGCACGCCGGAGCGGGATTTCAGGTCCGGGCCCGCTGGGTCACCGCGATGCAGCCGAGGACCACCAGGGCGGTCAGCGGGGCGAGGGGCGAGAGGCGCTCCCCCATGAGCAGGACCGCCCAGCCGATCGTCAGCAGCGGCTGGGCGAGCTGGAGCTGGCTGGCGCGCGGCACCCCGACGACGGCCATCCCCCGGTACCAGACCACGAAGCCGCCGAACTGCGAGACGGCGGCGATGTACGCCATCCCGGCCAGGGCCCGGCCGCTCGGGTGCACCGGTTCGACCGGAAGGGCGAGCGCGGTGACCAGCGCCGAGACGGGCAGCGCGGCGACCACGCCCCAGCCGATGACCTGCCAGCCGGGCATGTGCGCGGCCAGGCGTCCGCCCTGCGCGTACCCGGCGGCGCAGACCAGCAGGGCGGCGAAGAGGTAGAGGTCCCCCAGGGTCGGCAGCCCGCCGCTGTGGTGGAGCGTGAAGGCCAGTACGGCGAGCGCCCCGGTCCCGGCCGCCGCCCAGAACGCGCGGGAGGGACGCCTGCCGGTCAGGGCGGAGGAGAACACCGCGGTGGCCAGCGGCAGCAGGCCGACGACCACGGCGGAGTGGGCGGTGGTGGACACCCGCAGCGCCAGCGTGGTCAGCAGGGGGAAGCCGACGACGCAGCCGCCGGCCACGGTGAGCAGGGCGGGCCAGTGCTCGCGGGCGGGCACCGGCACCCGGGCCAGGCGCAGGCAGAGGGCGGCGAGCAGACCGGCGAGCAGGCCGCGGACGCCGGTGGCGGTCCAGGGACCGAAGCCGTCCAGCGCCCACACGGTGGCCGGGAAGCTCAGCGAGAAGGAGACCACGCCGAGGGCGGCGGGGAGAGTACCGCTGCGGAAGTCCGGTGCGGTCGCGACGGTAGCGCTATCGTGTGCTGTCATGAATGACGGTAGCAGTGTGGACCGGCTGGCCGCGATCCTCCGCAGGGAGCTGGAGCCCTGCCCTCCGGGGCACAGACTCCCGTCCAGCCGGGAGCTGACCGACCGCCACCAGGTGAGTCCGGTGACGGTCTCCCGGGCGGTCGCCGTGCTGGCCGACGAGGGGCTGGTCGTGACCCGGCCGGGCGCCGGCGTCTTCCGCGCCGCCGCCCCGACCCGGGCCGCGACCTCCGGCGACCTGTCCTGGCAGGAGGTCGCACTGAGCGCCGACCCTCCGCACGCCGCGCTGGACGTGGGGGCGCGCGCCGCGGACGCCTCCGGCATCCTGACCACCCTCTCCGTGCCGCCGCCCGAGGTGGTCGACCTCAGCGGCGGCTACCCGCACGCCTCGCTGCAGCCGGAGCGCGCCCTCGCGGCCGCCCTCGCCCGGGCGGGGCGGCGTCCGGGCACCTGGTCGCGCCCACCGGTGGAAGGGCTGCCGGAGCTGCGGGAGTGGTTCGCCCGCGACATCGGCGGCCCCGGCGGAGCGCTGACCGCCGGCGACGTGCTGATCACCGCCGGCGGCCAGAGCGCGCTGACCACCGCCTTGCGCGCCCTGGCCGCCCCGGGTTCGCCGGTACTGGTGGAGTCCCCCACCTACCCGGGCACGCTCGCCGTGGCCCGGGCCGCCGGACTGCGCCCGGTGCCGGTGCCGGTGGACGCGGACGGCGTCCGGACCGACCTGCTGGCCGAGGCCTTCGCCGCCACCCGGGCCCGCCTGCTGGTCTGTCAGCCCCTCTTCCAGAACCCCACCGGCGCGGTGCTCTCCCCCGCGCGCCGGGAGGAGGTGCTGGGCGTCGCCCGCCGGGCGGGCGCCTTCGTGGTGGAGGACGACTTCGCCCGCCGCCTGGTCCACGCGGACGCCCCGACACCGCCACGGCCGCTGGCAGCCGACGACCCGGACGGGGTGGTGGTGCACATCCGCTCGCTCACCAAGGCGTCGGCGCCGAGCCTGCGGGTGGGCGCCCTCACCGCGCGCGGCCCGGCGCTGGAGCGACTGCGCGCGGTGCACGCGGTCGACAGCCTCTTCGTACCGCGCCCGTTGCAGGAGACCGCCCTCGAACTGGTCTGCTCCCCCGCCTGGTCACGTCACCTGCGGACGCTCGCCGCGGCCCTGCGCGACCGCCGCACCACCCTGCTGACCGCCCTGGCCTCCGCGCTGCCCGGCCTGCTTCCCGCGCGCCCGCCGCACGGCGGCTACCACCTGTGGCTGCGCCTGCCCGGCGGCCTCGACGAGCGGGACGTCACCGCCGCCGCCCTGCGCCTGGGCGTGGCCGTCACCCCGGGCGCTCCGTACTTCCCCGCCGGGCCGGCCGCCGCCCACCTGCGCCTCAGCTACGTCGGCACGCCCGGCACCGCCCAACTGGAGGACGGCGTCCAGCGGCTGGCCCAGGCACTCGGACCGGCCGGCGGCCGGCCCGCGGGGGCGGACGCCTGAGGCGCCGAGCCGCAACGAACGCGTGATCGAATTCCCCGCACATCGGCACGTGGGGTCGCCTACGCTGCCCTGCGGCCGTTCCCTCAGGGATCCGCAGCGGCACGCGCCTCATCCGCATCACGCCCCAGGGGGTCCCGTGGAACACCTGCTCGGTCCGCGCCGGTTCGTGTTGCTGCTCGCCGTCCCCCTGCTCACCGGCGCCTTTCTGCTCGGCCACAGCATCACGAGCATGAACACCCAACTCACCGGCATCCCAGGCGAGTTCACCGCCTACCACTGCGACAGCAGGCAGTCCCGGAGCGGCGGCGAGAGCTGGTCCTGCACCGGCTCGTTCACGGCGGACGACAAGTCGTTCACCATCTCCTACACCAAGATGTTCCCGGCCCTCGACTCCGAGCCCACCGCGCCGGTGGCCGCCAAGGCGGACGACGCGAACGCGACCACCGTCGTGGTCGACGACGTCACGACATGGGTTCTCCCCGCAGGCAGCGGCGCGATCATCCTGGGCATCGGCATCTTCATGCTGTACCACCGCCTGCGCGGCCGCCTGCGCAGCCGCCCGAGCGACCGCCCGAGTGGCCGCCCGCGCGTCCGCTAGGAGGGCCCGGCCGCAGCGGCAGCCCGCTGCCGGCTCCGGGTATGCGAAAGCGCCCCGTGCGGTCCCTCCGCGCGGGGCGCTTTCGCCCGCTTTCCGGACCGTCGTCGCGCACCCGCGACGACGACCGCCTCCCGGACGTCCCGCATACTTGACCAAAGCCTGATAAGGGCAGCCTTTCCTTACTCCAGGGCGAGTGCATAGACTCCGCTCCGGCCGGACGGTCATGCCCGTGCCACGACCCACCCGCGTGAATCGAGGAACCATGTCCGCCAGTACTCGCCCCCTTCTTCTCGGCGCCGGCACCGCGCTGGCAGCCGTCGTGGCCCTGTCGGGCTGCACCCAGAAGGCCGCGAGCGAGGACGACGCCCTCCAGGTGACGGCCTCCGACTCGGCCTGCGAGGTCTCCGCGAAGGACTTCCCCGCCGGCCACGTCACGCTGAACGTGGAGAACAAGGGGTCCAAGGTCACCGAGGTGTACCTCCTCTTCCCCGACGACCGGATCGTGGCCGAGCGCGAGAACATAGGCCCCGGCACCAAGGCGTCCCTGGTCGCCGAGGTGAAGGCCGGCGACTACGAGATCGCCTGCAAGCCCGGCATGAAGGGTGACGGCATCCGCCAGAAGGTCAAGGCCACCGGCGGCGACAAGGCGCCCGCGCGCAGCGCCGAGGCGGACGCCGCGGTCGCCTCCTTCCGCTCCTACGTGCTGGCCCAGGCCGAGCAGACGCTGCCCCGGGCCCAGGCGTTCGCCGACGCCGTGAAGGCCGGCGACGTCGAGAAGGCCAAGGAGCTCTACGCCCCGTCCCGCATCGGCTGGGAGCGCACCGAGCCCGTCGCGGAGTCCTTCGGCGACATCGACCCCAAGGTCGATGTCCGTGAGGACGGCCTCGAGGAGGGCCAGGACCCGGCGAAGGACTGGACCGGCTGGCACCGCCTGGAGAAGGCCCTGTGGGACGAGGGGAAGATCGGCGACCGCGAGAAGGAGCTCGCCGACCAGCTGATGACCGACCTCGAGGACTGGGTGCAGCGCGTCGGCAAGGCCGAGATCTCCCCGACCTCGATGGCCAACGGCGCCAAGGAGCTCCTCGACGAGGTCGCCACCGGCAAGGTCACCGGCGAGGAGGAGCGTTACTCCCACACCGACCTGGTCGACTTCAAGGCCAACCTCGAGGGCGCGTCGAAGTCCTACGAGCTGCTCAAGCCCGTCGCGGAGAAGAACGACCCGGAGCTGGTCAAGACGCTCGACGAGCGGTTCGCCGCGCTGACCGAGCTGCTGGACCGGTACCGCACGGACAAGGGCGAGGAGCAGGACTCCTACACCTACGTCTCCTACGACAAGGTCGGCAAGGCGGACCGCAAGGAGCTCTCCGACGGCGTGAACGCCCTGGCCGAGCCGCTGTCCAAGCTGTCCGCCGCCGTCGCCAAGTAACCGGCAGGCGCACCCCGCCCGCACGACCGTCAGGGAGAAGCGAGACATGTCCGAGAAGCCGCACGGCGACGCAGCGCCCTCGCGTCGCGCGGTGCTGGGCTGGGGCGGCGCCGGGCCCGCGCTCGGCGCCGCCGCGGTGGGGGGCACCGTGGCCGTCGCCGGCGTCGGGGAGGACGAGCAGTCCGCCCCCGACGGCGTCGTCCCCTTCCACGGCCGGCACCAGGCGGGCATCGCCACGCCCGTCCAGGACCGGCTGCACTTCGCCGCCTTCGACGTGAAGACGAAGGACCGCGCCGAACTGGTGCGGATGCTGAAGGAGTGGACGCGGGCGGCCGAGCGGATGACGGCCGGCCGTACCGTGGGCGAGGGCGCCTACGGCGGCATACCGGAGGCCCCGCCGGACGACACCGGCGAGGCCCTGGGTCTGCCGGCGTCCCGGCTGACCCTGACCGTCGGTTTCGGCCCGTCCCTCTTCGACGACCGCTTCGGCCTGGCCGGGCGGCGCCCCGACGCGCTGGCGGACCTGCCGAAGTTCCCCGGCGACAACCTGGATCCCGCCCGCAGCGGCGGCGACCTGTGCGTCCAGGCCTGCGCCGACGACCCGCAGGTCGCGGTGCACGCCATCCGCAACCTGACCCGGATCGGCTTCGGCACGGTCGCGATCCGCTGGTCCCAGTTGGGCTTCGGCAAGACGTCCTCCACCACGCCCGAGGCGCACACCCCGCGCAACCTGTTCGGCTTCAAGGACGGCACCCGCAACATCGCCGGCACCGACACCGCCTCGCTCGACAAGCACGTCTGGGCGGGCGGAGCGGGCGCCGGCTGGATGGAGGGCGGCTCCTACCTGGTGGCCCGCCGCATCCGCATGAACATCGAGACCTGGGACCGCACCTCCCTTCAGGAGCAGGAGGACGTCTTCGGCCGCGACAAGCAGCGGGGCGCGGCGGTCGGGAAGAGCAAGGAGCACGACGAGCCGTTCCTGAAGGCGATGAAGCCGGACTCCCACGTGCGCCTCGCGCACCCGGACTCCAACGGCGGCGCGGCGATGCTGCGGCGCGGCTACTCCTTCACCGACGGCACCGACGGCCTCGGCCGCCTGGACGCGGGCCTGTTCTTCCTGGCCTACCAGAGCGACCCGCGGACCGGGTTCGTCCCCGTCCAGACCGCCCTGGCGCGTTCCGACGCGCTCAACGAGTACATCCAGCACGTGGGCTCGGCACTGTTCGCCGTCCCCCCGGGCGTCCGCGGCGAGGACGACTGGTGGGGCCGGGCGCTGTTCACCTGACGCGCCGCACGGCTCCATCGCTCGACCCCTGTTCGTCACCGCTCGGAAGAAAGGAACCGGCGTGTTCGCCAACTACCTGATCGGCCTGCGTGAAGGGCTGGAGGCGAGCCTCGTCGTCTGCATCCTGATCGCCTACCTGGTCAAGACCGGCAACCGGGACCGGCTCGGGCCGGTCTGGGCGGGCGTGGGCGTCGCCGTGGCGCTGTCCCTCGCCTTCGGCGCGGCGCTCCAGTTCGGCTCCTCCACCCTCACCTTCCAGGCGCAGGAGGCCCTCGGCGGCACCCTGTCCATCGTGGCCGTCGGCCTGGTCACCTGGATGGTCTTCTGGATGCGGCGCACCGCCCGTCACCTGGCCCGCGAGCTGCACGGCAAGCTGGACGCCGCGCTCGCCCTGGGCACCGGCGCGCTGGTGGTCACCTCCTTCCTCGCCGTCGGCAGGGAGGGGCTGGAGACCTCCCTGTTCATCTGGACGGCCGTCCAGGCCAGCGGCGACGGCGTCCGCCCGCTGGTGGGCGCCCTGCTGGGCCTGGCCACCGCGGTGGCGCTGGGCTGGCTGTTCTACAAGGGCACGCTGCGGATCAACCTGTCGAAGTTCTTCCGCTGGACCGGCGCCATGCTGGTCGTGGTGGCGGCGGGCGTCCTCGCCTACGGCGTCCACGACCTCCAGGAGGCCGACTTCCTGCCGGGCCTGGGCGACCGCGCCTTCGACATCAGCACGACGATCCCGCCCGAGTCCTGGTACGGCACCCTCCTCAAGGGCATCTTCAACTTCCAGCCCGACCCGACCGTCCTGCAGCTCGTCGTCTGGCTGCTCTACCTGGTCCCCGCGATGGCCCTCTTCCTCGCCCCGGAGCGCCGCCGCCCCGCCGTGGCCGCCGCCCCCGAGGCGCCGGCGCCCACCGGGTCCGCCACGGCCGACCGCGGCTGACCCGCACCGCGCACGCCGAACGGCCCCGCCCGCTGCACGCGGACGGGGCCGTTCGCCTGTACAGGCGCCAGGACAGGAGACGCGGGGCCACGGACTCAGAAGGTCAGCTTCCAGCTGTCGATGTAGCCGGTGTCCTGGGAGGCGACGTCCTGGACCCGCAGGCGCCAGCTGCCGTCGGCCGTCTCGGTGGAGGCGTTCACCGTGTAGGTGGCGATCACGTTGTCCGCGGAGTCGGAGCCGCTGGAGCTCTTCAGCCGGTAGGCCGTGCCGTCCGGGGCGAGCAGGTCGACGACCAGGTCGCCGCGCCAGGTGTGCTTGATGTCGACGCCCACCTTCAGCGTGGAGGGCGCGTTGCCGGTGCGGCCGGTGACGGCGATGGTCGAGGTGACCGCGGCGCCGCCGTCCGGGATGGCGACGTCCGTGGTGTTCTCGAAGGTGGTGCCGGGCGCCGGCGGGGCCTGCGTGCCCACGGTCCAGATCGCGTGCGCGAGGGCGTCGGTGTTGCGGTCCAGGGCGGTGTCGTTGATGTTCGAGGTGCTGTCGCAGGACGAGTGGTAGCAGCGGTCGAAGGCCTGGCCGGCCGTCCCGCCCCACTTGGTGGCCTGCGCGGAACTCTTCACGCTGCTGGCGCCGGTGAAGAGGCCGCCGACGGGTATCCCCGCGGACTTGAACGGGGCGTGGTCGGAGCGGCCGTCGCCCTCGGTCTCGATCTCCGTGGGGACGCCGATGCCCGCGTACCAGTCCTTGAAGACCTTCTCCAGCGTCGCGTCGTCGTCGTAGACGAAGTAGCCCGGGTTCGGGGAGGCGATCATGTCCAGGTTGAGGTACCCGGCGATGCGCGAACGGTCGGTGCTGGTGAGGCTGTTGACGTAGTACTTGGAGCCCACCATGCCGAGTTCCTCGGCGCCCCACCAGGCGAACCGCAGGTGCTTGGTCGGCTGGAGCTGGGCCCGCGACACGGCGAGCGCGGTCTCCAGCACGCCCGCGGAGCCGGAACCGTTGTCGTTGATGCCCGCGCCGCTGGAGACCGAGTCGAGGTGCGCCCCGGCCATCAGGACCTGGCTGGTGTCGCCGCCGGGCCAGTCGGCGATCAGGTTGTACCCGGTGGCGCCGGAGGACGTGAACTGCTGGACGGTGGTGGTGAACCCGGCGGCGTCCAGCTTGGCCTTCACGTAGTCGACGGAGGCCTTGTAGCCGGTGCGGCCGTGGGCGCGGTTGCCGCCGTTGGCGGTGGCGATCGACTGGAACTGGGTCAGGTGCGCCTTGACGTTCGCCAGCGGGATGTCCGGCGCGGCGAGAGCGGCCGCCTGCGTGGCCGTGCTCGGGGCGGAGGCCGTGCTCGGGACGGAGGCCGTGGAGGCGCCCGCCGTGCTGCCGTACGAGGAGGGGGTGACGGCGAGCAGCGCTCCCACCGCCATGGCGGCGACGGTCGCGGTGCGTCTGCGGAACGATCGGGGCGGGCCGGCCTGGTAGCTCGTCATGAGGGCCGCTCTTTCTCGTCGAGGAATCCGGAGGGTGTCCGGACGGGGGGTCAGGGCCGGGTGGGCCCTGTGCGGCCCCGATGCTCACCGAGTTGTCAGTGTCCCGTCAATACCGCTTCCGGACGGGTCACGTCGCTCCCCGGCCACACGCCCCCGCGGGCGGGGAGCCGGGGCTACGCTCGTCGGCATGGCGATGCGCGTTCCCTTCGACGAGGCGCTGCTGTCCACCGTGGGCGTTCCCCGGACGGTGGAGCTCCTGGACAGCAGCCCGCGGTCATGGGTGTGGCGGGTGCGACTGGCCGGCCCGGAGACGGTGGTCGTCAAGCAGATCACCGACGGCGGGGACCCGGGCGCCGACGCGGACACCCGCTTCGCGCGGGAGGTCGCCGGCCTGCGCCTGGCCGGGCGCACCGCCGGGCCCGCCGTGGCCCCCGCGGTGCTCGCCGTGGACCCGTCCTCGCGGCTGATGGTCCTGGAGCACGTCGACGACCTCGGCAGGACGGACGACTGGATGCCGGGGTACGCCGAGGCGCTCGCGCGGCTGCACGCCCTGACCGGGCCCGCCGACGCGGGCGCGCTGCCGCCCTGGCCGGGCCCCACGGCGGCCGACGCGGAGTCCTTCCTCGCCCTGGCCGGGGCGCTGGACGTGGCCGTGCCGTCCGGGGTCCCCGGCGAACTCGCCGGCCTGCTGGAGCGGCTGGAGCCCGCCGCGCACCACGCGCTGCTGCACGGCGATCCCTGCCCCGGCAACGACCTGCGCACCGCCGAGGGCGTCCGGTTCGTCGACTTCGAACGGGCCTCGCTCGGCAACGGCCTGGTCGAACTCGCCTACTTCCGCATCGGTTTCCCGACCTGCTGGTGCGCGATGTCGGTCGCCGCGGCCCCGCTGACGGAGGTCGAGGACGTCTACCGCGCCACCTGGCGCGGCCTCACCGGCAGGGACGTGCCGGGCGACCTCGCCGACGCGTGCGCGGGCTGGCTGATCCAGGGCGACGCGCTGGTCGAGCGGGCCCACCGGGGGACGGCCGACCAGCTCGCGCGGGTGCCCGTCGAGGACTTCGAGTGGGGCTACGTCTCGGCCCGTGAGCGGCTCGTCCACCGTCTGGGCGTGGTCGCGGGCCTGACCCGCGACCACGACCGCCTGCACACCCTGGGCCGCCTCTGCACGGCCCTGGCCGGCCGCCTGCTGGAACGCTGGCCACGGCTGCGGCCCCTGCCGGCGCACGACACCCGCCCCTGGTACTAGCCCGCCGGGCCGCGTACGGCGAGTCACGCCCGGCGAGTCGCGCCTGGCGGGCCGACCGGGCTACTTTCCGGCGGCGAACTTCCGCACGAGGTCCGCGAGTTCGGGGGCCTGGTTCAGCAGGGCCGACCAGTGAGTGGCGGGCAGCTCCCGGCGTTCGAGGTGCGGGACCCACTCCTCCAGCCCTTCGCTCAGCGCGGAGCTGACGAAGGCGTCCTTGGTGAGGGTGACGAGCTGGACCGGCACCTCGGTGGGCCGCCGGCGGGGCCTGCGCAGCCGCTGCCGCATGTTGGCCCGGTACAGCTCGATGCCCCGCACCGCGTCGGAGGCGATCGTGGCGGCCGGGTGGCCGGGACGGGGGCTGACCCCCTGGAACACCCGCAGCACCGTGCCCCACCGGCGGGCCAGCCCGAACCTCCAGGCGGCGGGCGCCAGCACCGGCAGGTGGAACAGGTAGATGTACCAGGAGGACACCCCCTGCACGACCAGCTGCCTCAGGTGACGCGCGGTCGGCCGGCGCATCCTGCGGCGCAGCCAGAACCCCATGTGGTCCAGGCAGGGGCCCGACATCGTGGTGTACGAGGCGATGCGCGCGGGAGCCTTCGGTTCGGTCACCGCCTCCCAGGACTGGATGGACCCCCAGTCGTGGGCGACGACGTGCACGGGCCGCCCGGGGCTGGTGGCGTCGGCGACCGCGAACAGGTCCTGGGCGAGGAGTTCCAGGCGGTATCCCGCCCGGTCGGCCGGGACCCCGGAGTCGCCCGCGCCGCGCACGTCGTAGCGGACCACGTGGTGGTCGGCGGCGAGCACCTCGGCCACCTCGTCCCAGACGCGGTGGGTGTCCGGGTAGCCGTGGACGAGCAGCACGGTCGGCGCGGCCGGGTCCCCCTGCTCGTACACGGCCAACGAGACATCGCCGGAGGTGACCCGGCTGTGGCGCACCTCGGCGGCGGCGCTCACCGGGCCACCGCCGAGGGATACGCGCTCCGGCCGCGGCCCGCCGCGGCCGGCTCGTCGGCGGGGAACGCGGAGGACGCTGAGGACACGGGGAACGCGGGGAACGCGGGCGGCGCCGGGAGGGGCCGTGCGGTGACTGTGCTCATGGCAGCGGGGTCTCGCCTTCGTCGGTGGCAGCGGCAGGGATGACGGCGGGAGCGGGGACGACGCCGGGGGCCGGCACGTCCAGTGCGAGAAGGGTTCCCTCCTCGGCGCGGGAGACGCAGACCAGCATGTCGCCGGCCTCCCGTTCGGCGGGGGTGAGCCTGCGGTCGCGGTGGTCGACGGCGCCGGAGAGCACCCGGACCTTGCAGACCCCGCAGAACCCCTGGTGGCAGGAGTACGCGGTGGCCGGCTCCGCCGACCGCAGCACGTCGAGCGCGCTGCGGTCGGCGGGCACCGGAAGCCGTCTGCCGTCGCGCAGGAGCAGGGTGAAGGGCCTGCCGTCGACGATCGGCGCGGCGGTGAAGCGTTCGAAGTGCAGCCCGGCGGCGCCGCTGTCCGGGAAGGCCCGGCGCACCGCGTCGAGCATCGGCGCGGGCCCGCAGCAGTAGACGGCGGCGCCCTCGGAGGCGCGGGCGAGCAACGCCGCGGCGTCCGGGCGGCCGTCCTCGTCGTCGGCCAGCACCACGACCCGGCCGGGGTGCCGGCGGGCCAGCGCCTCGGTCTCCTCGGCGAAGGGCAGGGAGGCGCGGCTGCGGCCGGTGTGGACCAGGGTCCAGTCGAGTCCGCGGCGGGCCGCCTCGTGGGCCATCGGCAGGACGGGCGTGATGCCGATGCCGCCCGCGAGGAGCAGGACCCGCTCCTCGCGGGCGAACGGGAACGCGTTGCGGGGCCCCGCGACCCGGACCCGGGCGCCTTCGGTCAGCTCGCGGTGCACCTCGGCGGAACCGCCCTGCCCGCCGGGGATCAGCCGGACCGCGATCCGGTAGGCGGACGGGTCGGCCGGGTCGCCGCACAGCGAGTACTGCCGCCGGCGCCCCGAGGGCAGGTCCAGGTCGATGTGGGCTCCCGGCTGCCACCGCGGCAACGGGGCGCCGTCCGGCGCGGCCAGCCGCAGCGCCACGACGTCGGGTGCGGCGAACTGCCGCCCGACGACCTCCAGTTCGCCGGGGCGCTCGTCCCGCGCAGGGCGCGGGCGGTACGTGCCGCGGCGGCCGGCCAGCGGAACGTACCAGGAGGTGACGCGCTCCAGGCCGGCCATCAGCCGGGAGGGGCGTCCGCTCCCGTACAGGCCGGGCGGCGGGGTCCCCGGGGGCAGGGTGGGCATGCTGCGTTCTCCTGCGGCGATGTCGGTGGGCGGCGGCGCGGTGGGCGGCGGCGTGGGCAGGGGTGTCAGTGGGCGGCGGCGCGGGCCGCGGGCGAGGTGGCCAGGTACGCGACGGCCTGCGGCGTCGAGCCCTCCTGGCTGGGGTGGTAGCGGGGGCTGAAGTACCGCGCCACGGAGACGAACAGCTTCGCCGTGCTCGGCATGAGTCCCCGGCGGGTGGTCCTCGGCACGTCCCGCCAGCGCGCCTTGGTCCCGGGGGCGAGTTGGGCGTCGACGGACATCAGGTACCGGGCGCCGCGCACCCACAGCTGCACCAGCACCGTGGTGGCGATCGCCATCGTGCGGACCCGGCGCAGGTAGCCGGGGTCCAGGTGGCGCAGCAGGTCGTAGGCGACGGCCCGGTGCTCGACCTCCTCGGCGCCGTGCCAGCGCAGCAGGTCCAGCATGACCGGGTCGGCGCCCGCGCGGTCCAGCGCTGCGGCGTTGAGGATCCAGTCGCCGAGGAAGGCGGTGAAGTGCTCGATGCCCGCGATGATCGCGACCCGTTCGATCAGGTACTGCCGCTCCCGGTCGGGGGCGAGGTCCGGCCGGTCGCCCAGCACCTTGCGGAAAAGGTACTCGATCTGGGCGACGTAGGGCCCGATGGGCACCTTCTTGGCGGCCAGATGGTCGAGCACGCCCTGGTGGGCCTCGGCGTGCACGGCCTCCTGCCCGGTGAAGCCGAGGACCCGGGAGCGCAGCTCCTCGTCGGTGATCAGCGGCATCGTCTGCCGGAAGACCTTCACGAACCAGCGCTCGCCCTCGGGGAGCAGCATGTGCAGCACGTTGACCACGTGGGTGGCGAAGGGTTCGCCCGGGATCCAGTGCAGCGGGAGGCCGTCCCAGTCGAACCGGACGTCGCGGGGCGTCAGCACCAGGTCGTCGTGCTCGTCGCGCTTCTTCATGAGGCAGCTCCTGGGCGGGCGGCCCGCCGGTCGATCTCCGGAGTTACCAACGGTAAGCGTTGTCGAATTCCTGTCAATAGGACCGGCCTGCGCAGTTCACCTCCGCGACCCCCGGGCCCGCAGTGCGTCGATGGACCAGCCGAGCACCGGGTGGAGACTCTCCGGACCCGGCCAGCCGTTGATCACGGCGAGCAGCGCGAGGTACCGCTCCCTGCGGGGGTCGTTCATGGCTTCCAGCCGCGTCAGGAGCCGCCTGCGGGACTCGGCGTCGTCCCGGCCTTCGAAGAGGTGCGCGCAGCCGGCCGTCAGGGCCGCGACGACCGGGTCGGCTCGGCGTGAGGCCGGTTCGATCCCGGCTGCCACGGCCGGGGCGGTCCGGTCGCGCACGATCGCGGCCAGATCGTCGTGCCGGCTGGGAGGAGTGCCCGGGGTGCGCCCCGCCGCCTCGTCCCGCGCGAGCTGTCGCACATGGGCCCGGAAACCCGGGTCCTCGGCCAGTTCGGCCAGCTCGACCCACGCCTGGAGCTGTTCGGCGTCGGGGTCGTCCGGCAGCTGCGGGGTCATCGAGCGCATGATCCCCTCGACGCCCGGACCGATTCCCGCACCGCCGAGGGCGGCGTCGAGGAAGTCGGCGATCAGCCGTCGGCGTTGGGCTTCGGTGAGCGTCGCGAGCCTGTGCATCAGATGCGTCTCCTCGGGTGTGGCTCCTCGCCGCGCCACGACGCTCAGCACCGCGCGACGCAGGCGCAGGACGCGGATCTGCACGTCCAGCGCCTCGGCATGCGTCGCGGCGACCTCCGACAGCGGGAGTTCCCGGTCCATGACCTTCCGGATGGCGGCAAGGTCCAGGCCCAGGTCGCGCAGGGTCAGGACGAGGTCCAGGCGGGCGACGGCGCGGTGGTCGTAGAGGCGGTAGCCGGCCGGGCTGCGGTCGGTGGGCGGCACCAGCCCGCGGTCGGAGTAGAACCGGACGGTCTTGACCGTGGCGCCGGTCCGCCGGGCCAGCTCGCCGATCGAGTGGAGCGTGTGGCCGTTCATGTCCCCCACCTTCGCGCCTCCCCCCACGGGAGACTCAAGCCCCGTGCCCGCGAGGGCCGGAACGCCGACACCGAGCCTTCGGAGGGAACAGGCCGACGGTCAGCGGTGGGACCGGAGCCGGCCGTGGGCGGTCAGTTCCAGGTCGACGAAGGCGGCGATCATGGCCCGCCAGACCGCCTCGGCGACCTGCGGGCTGAGCCCTGCCCGCTCCGCCTCCGCCCGTGCGGCCGCGACGACGCGCTCGACGCGGTCGGGCGCCCGCACCGCCTGCTCGTCCTTCTTGAAGCGGGCCGCGGCACGGACCAACTCCTCGCGCCGCGCCAGCAGTTCGACCATCTCGGTGTCGAGCGCGTCGATGCGGTCGCGAATCTCGTCCAGTGAGGCGGGAGTTCCGGGCTGCGGCATGGGCCCATGCTTCCAGCCCCCGCCCGCGGGCGGGGCGCTTTCGCCACACGCCGGGCGCCTCCCCCGTTCCGTCCGGTGGCTGCCGCCGTCCGGGCACGGGGCAGGACGACGGCACCGCTCCCGGGCGGTGCCGGAAGCGGTGCCGTCGGGGGCCGGGGCCGCCGGGTCAGTGCCCCCGGGGCCGTCCGCCCCCGCACAGGGCCCAGACGACGAAGACCGCCAGCACGATCACCACCACCGACCACAGGGGCGAGTACGGCAGGGAGAGGAAGGAGGCGACGACCAGGAAGACGGCGACCGCCACCCCGGCGGCCCGCCCCCACCGCTCCCGGCGGAACAGCCCGAGGGCGACGAGCAGGCCCAGCACGCCCAGGGCCAGGTGGATCCAGCCCCAGGCGGTCAGGGTGAACCCGAACACGTAGTGCGGCGCCGCGACGAAGACGTCGTCCCCGGCGATCCCCATCACGCCGCGCAGCAGGTCCAGGACTGCGGCGAGCAGGAGCATCACGGCGGCGAAGAACCACAGGCCGTCGGGGGCTCCCGCTCCCGCCGTGCGGGCCTGCCGGTCGTGCTTCCGGGTCATGGTGTGCCTCGTTTCGCGCGGGGGGCGGACGGTCGGGACGCGGTGTCCGGACGCTCAGGAACCGGGGGTCCCGGAGGACGGGGAAGAGCCGGGGGCCGCCGGGCCGTGGCCGCTCAGGACCAGTTCCTTCGCCCGCCGGAACTCCTCGTCCGTGATGTCGCCCTTGGCGCGGATCTCCGACAGCCGGGCCAGCTCGTCCACGCTGCTGCGCCGCCCGCCGTCCCCGCCGTCCGCGAAGTACTCCCGCAGTTCCTCCCGCTGGGCCCGCGCCCGGTCGCGCTCCCGGCGGCCCATGTCCTTGCCCCGGATCAGCACGTAGAGGAAGACGCCCAGGAAGGGCACGAACGTGCACACCACGAGCCAGCCGGCCTTCGCCCAGCCGCTCATCGCGTCGTCCCGGAAGATGTCGAGGACCACCCGGAACAGCAGGGCGAACCACATCACCCAGACGAAGAAGACGAACATGGTCCACAGGGCGCCCAGCAGGGGATAGTCGTAGGCCAGATAGATGGGGGTGTTCATGTCCGTCCTCCGTCCCTCGCCGCTCCGGAAGGGGTTCTCCCGGCAGCGGAGGTGTACCGGTGTTCAGGGTGCGCGCGGCGGCGGCGGTCCGGCCTCACCCGGCACGGGTGACTCGGCGGCCGCCCGGCCGCGCCACGTCACTGCGGCCGCGTCGCGTCACTCCGGGAGCTGCCGCATCTCCACCACCCGCAGTCCCAGCGACCGGCAGCGCGCCAGCAGGCCGTACAGGTGGGCCTCGTCGACGACGGGGCCGTACAGCACCGTCTGCCCGGCCATCACCACGTGGTCCAGCTCCTGGAAGGTGCCGGCGAGCGTCTCCGACAGGTGTCCCTCGACTCGGATCTCGTAGCGCACGAGGTGTCCTTCCCCGGATCGGGCGTCTCCGGCAGGTCCGACGGTGCCCTCCCTCTCTCCGCGATGCTCCTCCCCCGCTCCCCCGGGTGCCTCACCCCTCGAAGGTGACCGTCGCCCGGTCCGCGGGCCGGTCACTTGAGGATCACCTTGAAGGAGATGATCAGCAGCCCGAGCAGCAGGTTCACCGAGGCGGTGACCGCGACCAGACGCCAGGGGGCGCCCGCGCTGCGCGCCGCGGCCACCGACCAGCCCACCTGCCCGGCCACGGCCACCGACACCGCGAGCCACAGGGAGCCCTGCACGTCCAGGCCCAGCAGCCCGCCGACCGCCACCGCCGCGGCCGGGGGGACGGCGGCCTTGACGATCGGCCACTCCTCCCGGCACACGTGCAGCACCGTCCGGCGGTCCGGCGCGTGCCGCGCCAGGCGCGCCCCGAACAGCTGGGCGTGCACGTGAGCGGTCCAGAACACCACGCCGGTGAGCAGCAGGAGCAGCACCAGGTGCAGGCGGGGGAACCGGCCCAGGCTGCCGGCGCCGATCACCACCGAGGCGGCGAGCAGGGATCCGTGGATGCCGCCGGTGTAGTCCTGCCGGGTCCGTCCCGCCCCGTCCGGTGTTCCGGAGGTGCCTGCGATCGTGGACACGGGCCTCTCCCTTCAGGATCGTCCCCGTACGTCACCGTCACCGTCGTCGTCCGTCTTCCGGCCGCGGCCCAGGGCCAGCCGGGCGACCTCGCGCCAGTCGGTGACCGTGGCGCGGGACGGGCGCAGCCGGCGCCGGCGCGGCACGCGGACCCGGAGCGCGCCGGGCTCGACGCGGCACACCACCGGCGACGGCAGGACGGCGTGCTCGCCGTCGATGCCGACCGGCAGGTCGGTGTCCGTGGCGGACGTGACGACGACCTGTTCCGCGGTAAGCCGGACCAGGCCCTCCGCGTGCGGGCCACGGACGAGGCCGGCGGCCTGGGCGGCGTTGGTGACCCGTACGCACACCACGCCGAGCAGCCCGGTGTCGAGCCGTTCCCGGCGCCCGGGACTGGCCGCGTCGACGGCGCGCCCGTACGGGTTGTTGCTGACCAGCAGCGCCTGGAGCCCGTCCACGCCGACGTCGCCGGCCCGCATCCGCAGCCGGGGCGCGTCCTCGCCGGTGAGGAGCGCGGGCAGGGCGCGCAGGGTGGTGCCCGCCTTGGCGTCGCGGTACGCGGGGTCGGTGACGACGAACCCGTACACGCCGAAGGAGGCGTTGTTGACGAAGACCCGGTCCGCGGCGAACCCCAGGTCCACCCTGATCTCGGTCCCGTGCGCCAGCGCGTCGAGCGCGCCCGCCGGATCCTCGCGGTCCAGGCCGAGGTCGAGCGCGAAGTGGTTGCGGGTGCCGGCCGGGATCACCATGAACGGCACGTCGTGGCGCGCGGCGACCTCCGCCACCAGGGCCTGGGTGCCGTCGCCGCCCGCCACCGCGAGGAGGTCGGCCCCGTCGGCGACCGCCTGCCGGGCCAGTGCGGTGACGTCCTGGCTCCCGTCGAGCAGGACGACCCGGCAGCCCGCCGCCTCGGCCCTCTCCACGAGGTGGAAGCGGCCCACCTTGCCCCCGCCGGAGCGCGGGTTCATCAGCACCCAGGGCGCGCGGGGCGCCGCGGTGGCGGCCCGCCCCCGCTGCCGTGCGGCGGGGGCGGCCGCTCCGGGCCCCAGGGCGGTGCGCGCCGTCGTGGAGGCCAGCGCCCACAGGGCGAGGGACAGCAGCGCGGGCAGGAGCATGCCGACGACGGCGAACAGGACCAGCACGGCGACCGGCGCGGCCACCGCGAGGAGCGCCCCGAGGGCCCGCAGGACGCCGGTGTGCGCCAGCACCCACCACAGGCCGGCCGCGGCGAGCGCCAGGCCGGCGAGGCCGAGCAGCGCCCACAGCACGCTCCGCAGGCCCGCGGCGACCAGCGGCACCACCGCGCTCGCCAGCAGGGCGAGCACGGCGAGCCGCGCCCGTGCCGCGGGGCCCACGAACGCGGGGGCGGCTGTCGCCGCCCCCGTCGCCGCGGGTTCCCGTCCGGCCTCGGTCCGGTCCCCGTTCCCGCCGTCACGTGTCACCGGTCGTCCCGCCTTCTCCGCGGAGGACACGGGCCCTCAGCGGTCGAATCCGGCGTCGCGATGGACGCACAGGGCCCAGATGACGAAGCCCGCGATGGCGATCATCACCAGCGACCAGATCGGGTAGTACGGCAGCGACAGGAAGTTGGCGATGATCAGCAGCGCGGCGATGGCCACGCCCGCGACCCGGGCCCAGGTGGCGTCCTTGAACAGCCCGAGGGCGAGCAGGATCCCGATGGCGCCGAGGATCAGGTGGATCCAGCCCCAGCCCGTCAGGTCGAACTGGAACACGTAGTTCGGAGTGGCGACGAAGACGTCGTCCTCCGCGATGGCCATGATCCCCCGGAAGAGGTTGAGCAGGCCGAGGAGGAACAGCATCACGGCGGCGAAGGCGGTCAGGCCGCTCGCCCAACCCTGCTTGGCCGTGTGCGCCGACCGGGTCTGAGTGGTGTGGGACGCGCTCATCGTGCACCTCTTTCGTGTGGTCCGGACGCTCGGCGACCGGTGGGTACCAGGTCAGCGTGGACCGGCGGACCCCGCTCGGGCCTCACCCGGCAGGGGTGAGCCGTGCGGGACCCGCGGGTGGTGCCATGGAAGGGCCAGTCGCCGTGTCCGCACGGGTCCGCGCAGGTCCGAAGGGGTCCGCACGGTTCGCACGGTCCGCACCACCAGGAGGCCGGACGATGACCGAGTCCAGCGCTTTCACCCCGTCCCTGTCCCCCGCCGAGCGCGCGGCCCGCGGAAGGGACGCGCGCGCCCGGGCCCCACGGTCGGGCCACGGCCGGTACGAGCCGGCGAAGGGGCGTTTCGACCCGATCCGCCTGCTGGAGGAGCAGTCGCGGTCCCGGGTCGCCGAGCTGGTGCCGATCCGCTACGGCCGCATGCTCGAGTCGCCGTTCCGCTTCTACCGCGGGGCCGCGGCGATCATGGCGGCGGACCTCGGGCCCCTGCCCGACACCGGGCTGCGGGTGCAGCTGTGCGGTGACGCCCACCCGCTCAACTTCCGGCTGCTGGCCTCCCCCGAGCGGCGGCTGGTCTTCGACGTCAACGACTTCGACGAGACCCATCAGGGCCCGTTCGAGTGGGACGTGAAGCGGCTGGCGTCCGGGTTCGTGACGGCGGCCCGGGCGAACGGCCTGTCCGTCCGGCGGCAGGACGAGGTCGTGCGGGCCTGTGTGCGCGCCTACCGGGAGCGGATGCGGCAGTTCGCCGGCATGCGCACCCTGGACGTCTGGTACGCGCAGGACGACGCCGACCGGATCCGGGAGCTGGCCTCGACGGCGGACGCGGAGGCCGGCCGCCGCACCGCCGAGGCCGCCGACCGGGCCCGCACCCGGACCCATCTGAAGGCCTTCGCGAAGCTGACCCGAATGACGGACGAGGGCCGCCGCATCGCCTCGGACCCCCCGCTGCTCACCCCGCTGCACGAGCTGCGCGACCGCCCCTCGGAGGCCGCGCGGGCGCAGGAGATGCGGGCTGTCCTGGACGGGTACGCGGCGTCCCTGCCGCCCGAGCGCCGGCACCTGCTGCGGCACTACCACCTGGTCGACATGGCCAGGAAGGTGGTCGGCGTCGGCAGCGTCGGCACCCGCTGCTGGGTGGTGCTGCTCCTCGGCCGGGACGACGACGATCCCCTGCTGTTGCAGGCCAAGGAGGCGCAGGAGTCCGTCCTGGCCGACCACGTGGACGGCGAGCGTCACGAGAACCAGGGCCGCCGGGTGGTGACCGGCCAGCACCTGATGCAGACGACCAGCGACATCTTCCTCGGCTGGACGCACGTCGTGGGCCTCGACGGGCAGGAGCGGGACTTCTACGTCCGCCAGCTGTGGGACTGGAAGGGCATCGCGCGGCCGGAGACCATGGATCCCGAGCTGCTCGTGCTGTTCGCCCGGCAGTGCGGCGCCTGCCTGGCGCGGGCCCACGCCCGTTCCGGCGATCCCGTCGCCGTCGCCGCCTACCTGGGCGGCGGGGACCGCTTCGACCGGGCCCTGGCGGAGTTCGCCCAGGCCTACGCCGACCAGAACGAACGCGACTACGCGGCGCTCCGGGCCGCCTGTGCCTCGGGCCGCCTCCCCGCACGGCAGCTGTGAGGGGGCGGCCCGGTGACGGCAGTCCGGTGGCGGCGGCGCGGTGACGGCGGTCCGGCGGCGGCAGCCCGGTGACGGCGGTCCGGTGACGGCGGTCAGAGCAGCCCGAGTTCGCGGGCGCGGCGCACGGCGTCGCCGCGCCGGTTCACCGCCAGCTTCCGGTAGACGCTCTTGAGGTGCGACTTCACCGTGTTGACCGACACGTGGAGGTCGGCGGCGATCTCCACGGCCGACATCATCCCGGCCAGCCGCACCAGCACGTCCCGCTCCCGCCCGCTCAGCTCGGCCGCGACGAGGTCCGGGGACGGGGAGGCCGAGGGCGACGGCCGCTCCCCGCGTCGGGCCGCCGACGGGCCGGGCGTGAGCCAGCCCGCCGCCAGCTCGCGGGTCCCGCCGGAGGCGAGGAGGGGCCGGATCCACGCCCCCGCGTCGAGGAAGGGGCGCCGCAGCTGCTCCCGCCGGGCGTCGAGGAGGGCCCGCTCGACCAGCTTGCGCGCGGTGGCCCCGTCCCCCGCGGCGTCCGCGGCCCGGGCGCGCACCAGCGCGGCCCGCACGGCCACCGCCGGGCCCGTCCCGCCCTGGGTGCGCAGAGAGTCGAGCAGGCCGGTGGCCGCGCCGGCGCGCCCGGCGGCGAGCTGGACCGCCGCCGCCTCCACGACGCAGGCCGGCTGGTCGCCGGACACGCCGTCGAGCAGGGCCGCCGCCGCGTCCGGGCGCCCCTCGGCCAGGTGGGCGGCGGCGGTGACGACCGTCGCGTGCCCGGACGCCCACGGCGAGGCCTCGACGGCGGCGACCGGCGCCTCCACGGCCTCGGCGGCGGCCCGGGCCTTGCCCTCGGCGAGCAGCAGACGGGCGGTGGCAAGGGCCTTGGCGGCGGCCGGCACCGGGTCGCGGGCGCCCGCGCCGAGGTGGCCGGACGCCGGGTCGGCCGTGCCGAGCAGCTCCCTGGCCCGGTCCAGCTCGTGACGGTCCACGGCCACGGCGGCCAGCACCAGCCGGGCGAGGCCGGAGCCGGAGGGCCCGGCCAGTCCCGCCCGCTCCTCCTCGGCCAGCGCGGCCAAGGCTCTGCGCTCCGCCCGGCCGGTCCAGCCGGTGAGGTGGTCGAGCAGCGCCAGGTGTGCCAGCGCGTCCTCCCGGGGCAGCGCGGTGGAGGGGCCGGCGGGGGTGCGCACCACGGCGGTCAGGGCGGCGCGCGCGTCCTCGAACCGTCCGGCCCACAGGCGTGCCGACCCCACGTGGGTGAGCAGGAGGGCGGTCAGCTCGGGGTGCTCCTCCAGGAGACGCTCCGGGACCTCCCGCCGCAGCGCGTCGGCGGCCCGGGCGGCCTCCTCGGCGCGCGCCGGGCTGCCGGACAGCCGGGCGGCCAGCGCCTCCAGCAGCGCGCGGCTGAGCCGTGCGGCGGCCGGGTCGGGCGTGCCGTCGGCCAGGCACTCCTCGGGGAAGCGCCCTTCGGGCAGGCCCGCCTCGACGCGGCGCAGACGGGCCACCGCGCGCTGCGGGTCGCACCGTGACAGGTCGCGGGCCGCCCGCACCAGGTCCGTCGCGGGCGTCCGGGCCTCGGGCGTCATGCCGGAGAACAGTTCCGTCAGGTCGCCGGCGCGCAGCCCGGTGAAGAGCCGGCCGATGGCGAGGTCGCCGACGAGCGCGCCGGCCGCGAAGTCCCACTCCCCCGCCGCGGCGCCGTGGGCCAGGGTCTCCGGGAGGAACCCGGACCGGTGCAGCCACCGTGCGGCCCGCCGGTGCAGCTCCGGTTCGAGGCCGGGCAGGCGCACCCGCAGGTGGGCCCGCAGGATCTCGCCGAACAGCGGGTGGAGCCGGTACCAGGAGTGTCCGAGGTCCTCGACGAAGGCGTTCGCCCGGTGCAGGTCGACGAGCAGCGGCTCGGCGTCGACCCGGCCGGTCAGCGCGTTGGCCAGGTCGGGGCAGAACCGTTCCAGGACGCTGACCCGCAGCAGCAGGTCCTGCGTCCGCTCCGTCCGCCCCTCCAGCACCTCGGCCAGCAGGAAGTCCGCGATCGCGCTGTGGCCCGCCTCGAACTCCTTCAGGTAGCCCTCCGGGTCGGCGCTCTCCCGCGCCGCCAGGGCGGACAGGCCGAGCCCGGCCGCCCAGCCGCGGGTGCGCTCCACCAGGGCGCGCGCGGTCGGCACCGTGAGGCCCAGTCCGTGCAGCTCCAGCAGGGAGACGGCCTCCTCGGGCGTGAACGCCAGGTCGGCGGCCCGGATCTCGGTCAGTTCGCCCGCCGCCCGGTAGCGGTGCAGCGGGAGCAGCGGCTCGGTGCGGGTGACCAGGACCAGGTGCAGGCAGGGTCCGGCGTGGTGCAGGACGAACTCCAGCTGCTCGGCGACCTCCGGGGCGTCCACCCGGTCGAACTCGTCGAGCACGACGACCACGGGCCGCCCGCTCTCGTCCAGCTCGGCGGCCAGCGCCGCCAGCAGCCTGCCGTCCATCTGGGCGGCGTCCGCCGGGAGCGGCCCGGGGCCGAGCGCGCCGCAGCCGCGGAGCGCCCTGAGCAGGTACGCCCAGAACACGCCCGGCCGCTCGTCGCCCGCCTCGACGGTGAGCCAGGCGACCGGCTCCCGGAGGCCGGCGACCCAGTCGGCCGTCAGCAGGGTCTTGCCCGCGCCGGCCGGCCCGTCGACCAGGGTGAGCGGGGTCCGCAGCGCCCGGTCCAGGTGCCGCAGCAGCCGCGGGCGCGGCAGGTAGGTCGCGGGCCGCACCGGCGGCACGATCCGGGTCCGCAGGAACGGGTCCGCCGGCGGTTCCCCGGCCGGCCGGGTGGGCCCGGTCGGCCCGGTGGACCCGGCGGGCCCGGTCCGCCCGGTCGGCTCCGCCCGGGACTCCACGGAGGGATCCGCCGGCGCGGGCTCGGGCTCGGGCTCCGGTTCGGGCTCGGGCTCCGATTCGGGCTCGGGCTCGGCCGAGAGGTCCGGCACGAGGCCCGCATCGCTGCCGGTCCCGTACCCGCCTTCGCCGCCGGCCCCGGTCCCGGCACCGCCCGCGGCACCGCCCCCGGCACCGGGCTCACCGCCGGCGCCTGCCCCGTACTCGCTTCCGCCCCCGGTCCCGCTCCGCTTCGCTGCCACAGCGCTCACCACCACTGTCCGCAGGGCATGGGCCGCCCGGCCACCCGTCCAGCATCCCAGCCCTCCGCCCGACGCGCGCGACGTGCGCGTCGGGCGGAGGGCGCGTGACGCCCGCCGGGCGACCCGGCCGCACCGGACCCGCCCGCGGGGCCGCGTCACTCCAGCAGGGCGGCCGCGTGCCGGCGTGCCTCCCCGAGCCAGGCCTCACGGGTCGCGTCGTCGGAGCCGGTGACCGTCCGGAACACGACCCGGCGGACGTCCTCGACCCCCACGTACGGCAGGACGCACGCCGCCCAGATCCGCTCCAGCGGATCGCCGAACACGGCGTCCTCCCTCTCGGCGGGGGTGTCGGAGGTGTTCAGCACCAGCGCCCGGCGGGCCCGCAGCATGCCGTCCGGCTCGCCCTCCGCGGTACCCAGCTTGTACGCGACGCCCGGCACGAACACCCGCTGCACCCACCCGGCCAGCACGGCCGGCGGCATGCCCCACCAGTTCGGGTGGACGAGGACCAGGACGTCCAGCGTGGCCACCTCCGCGCGGTGCAGCGCGACCTGCCCGTCGCCGTCGTCCGCGGCGCCGGTCTCCACCGTCCCCGTCTCCCTCGCCGACAGCACCGGCGGGAACCCCTCGGCGCACAGATCGTGCGCGACGACCTCGCAGCCGCGGCCCCGCAGTTCCCCCACCACCGCGTCGAACACCGCGTGGTTGAAGCTCCCCGCCCGCGGATGAGCCAGGTACACCCCTGCCCGCATCGCCACTCCCCCGTTCCTCGTCGTCGGTCGTCGTCCCTCGTCGTCGGGCCCGACTGTTCCACTGCGGCAGCGCCGCCACAACGGGCCCGCCGCCGGCACACGACGGCCCCCGGAGCGCGCCGTGAGCGCGGGTCCGGGGGCCGTCGTCGGTGACGGGCCGTCGGGTCAGCCCCAGGCGGGGGCGGTGAACATGCTGGCCGCGCTGTACCCCGCGTGCGGGTAGGAGGCCCCCCAGCCGACGGGCTCCGGCTGGGTGCGGGGGAAGTCCGCGGCCACCAGCGTCGCCAGATCGAAGTAGGCCTCGCGGGTCCGGGACTTCAGCTGTTCCAGGTCGACCTCGGACCCCGCGGCGAGGTGCTCGTCGAACGGGACGGTCACGACGCCACGGCAGCGGGCGTGGAAGTGGTGCACGACGTCGTCCACCCGCACGTTCCTGCTCTTGCGGCGGGCCTCGGAGATCACCGTGATGCTCCGGTGGACGAGGTCCTCGTAGCCGTGCGCGTTGAGCCAGTCCAGGGTGGTGCTGGCGCTGGTGGCGCCGTCCACACTGGCGTGGCGACCAGGATCAGCTGGTCCGCGTGGTCCAGGATGCCCCGCATCGCGCTGTGCAGCAGGCCGGTGCCCGAGTCGGTGAGCACGATCGGATAGTGCTGGCCGAGGCAGCCGATCACCTGGCGGTAGTCCTCCTCGCTGAACGCCGTGGACAGCGCCGGGTCCGCCTCGTTGGCGAGGATCTCCAGCCCGCTCGGCGCCTGGGAGGTGAAGCGCCGGACGGCCATGTAGTTGTCGATGTTCGGGATCTCGGCCACCAGGTCCCGGATGGTGGCGCTGGTCCCGCAGCGCACCCGCCGGCTGAGGGTTCCGGCGTCCGGGTTGGCGTCGATGGCGACGACCCGGTCCTGCCGCTCGGTGGCGAGGGTGGCTCCGAGGGCGGTCGTGGTGGTCGTCTTGCCGACCCCGCCCTTGAGGCTGATGACAGCGATCTTGTGGCACTGGGTCACCGGGGTGCGCAGGACGGCCAGCTTCTGCTCCCGCTCCCGCTCCGTCTTCCTGCCGCCGAGGCGCAGGCCCTTCAGGCCGCGGCGCTCACCGGCCCGCTTGCGCAGCAGACGGTCGGCGGAGAGCTCGAGCGCGGCACTGAGCCCCAGACCCCCGGCACGGGCGGCCGGGTCCGGCGCCGGCCAGTGCGCCTGACCGTAGTGGGCCGGCGGCCCGTAGGACTGCGGCACGCCCGGAGCCCCGTGCGGCGACTGCGCGTACCCGCCCCAGCCCGCCTGCGGGGCGTGCGGTGGCGGCGGCAGGTGCTCCACGCCGGGGCCGACGCCCGGGCCGCTGCGGGGGTCGCCGCCGTGCGCGGCCGGCGCGGCGTGGTGCTGCTGGGCCCCGCCGGGTGGCGGGGGCGCCTGCCCCACGGTGTTCGGGTGCTCCTCGGCCGGGGCCTGCGCGGGGGTGGGCACGAGGTCGGCTCCGTCGGACCCCTCCGGCCTCGCGTCGGGCGTGGGGCTGCCGCCGGAGGCGTCGCGATCGTTGGTCACGGTGGGTCCTTTCACATGGGTGGGAGATCCGTCGGGCGCAGGGTCGGCGGTATGACGACCGGGGGCAGGGCCGGCGGCATGACGACCGGGAGCAGGGTCGGCGGCATGACGACGGCCCTGTTCCCCGGCCGGCGGCAGCGTCCGGCGGCCGGACCGGGGGCGTGCGGTGTCCGTGCGGGGCGGACCGTCGAGGGCCACGTGAGGGGCGGGCGGCCTCCCCGCGGTCAGGCGCCCGCCCCACGGCCCGGACGAGTCGGCGAGGCCCGGAAGGCCGGCCTCCCGCCCCCGGTAGGGCGTACCGCCGACATCCGCGGGGGCGAGCGCGGGACGCACCCCGTACGCGGGAGGGAGGGCGCGCGGTTCCGGACCCCCTCGCGCCACCACGGCCACCCCCGTGTGGTCCGCACCGGCCTCCAGCAGGCGTGGCGGCGGCTTCACCGAGCCGGTGGGAGCGCTCGTGGGGTAGACACGGGCGAGCATGCCGTCCTGGGTGAACGTCAGCCCGAGGGATATGAACTGCTCGACGCTCATCACCCGCTTCTCCTCCCGCACGACGTGCGGGGGCGGCTGGCGGGCCGGCTCCTTGCCCATCCCGGCCGACAGGGAGTACGTGGTGTGGTACCGCTCGTTGGCCTGAAGGGCGCGCTGCACGTCGGGCGGGACCTCGATGCGGCTGCGCACGCGGAACCGTCCGGCCTTCAGCCGCTGGGTCCGCTGCAGCTGCACCTTGAGCGGGCCCGCGAACGAGTAGTGCTGCTGCTCGGCGTACTCACGCAGCTTGTGCACCAGTTCCTCACCGAGCATGACCAGGCACGAGCTCTGCACCTCGTGATCGCCCGGGTTCAGCTCGATGACGAAGCAGTTGGGCACGATGACGCAGTCGCGGTCCCAGATCCTGGCATTGATGTCGCACTCGCGTTTGAGCGCGCCGATGTACTCAACGGGCTGCACCGGGGACTTGAACACTTTGGCGAACGCCCCGTTCACCATGGTCTCGAAACTGCGTTCTATTTTGTTCAACGCCCCCACTACGGCCTCCGGGGTGACGATCCGCCGCGACTTGATCAGACGATCCGAAGAGATTGCGGATAGTGGTGATATAGCCACACAGCGTGATTAGACGCGGCGTGTCGCCGTAATTCACCGGATCGGTCGCCGGACCAACCCCTCCCGGGCGACGCCACGCGCCGCTCCCCGGCGACGGGACCCGCCGTTCCGGGCGACGCCCCGCACACGCGACCCGGACCGGCCGCTCCCCGCAGGCGGCGCCGATCTCCCCGCCCTGCCGCTCCTCACCCCAACCAGCCGGGGCCGGCCGCCGGAGGCAGTCACCCGAGCCGGGGGAGCACGGGTAGGCACGGGACGGAACTGGCCGGCACCGGCCTCGACACCTGGGCGGCGGACACCTGGTCTTCGTGGCCCCTTGCCCGACGGGCGAGACGGCCTTCGTCGTCCGTGCCTCGGAGAGCGGGGCGAGCGCGGACGTGCGCGACCTCTTCCCCCCGTTACGTCGAGGCCGAGGCCGCCCGCCTCGGCTGCGGCCCGCTGGAACTGGAACTCCCGCGGCCCGGCGAGGACCGCTGAGCGGCCCGGCCGGCCGGGCCGCCCCCTGACCGGCCGAGGTCGCGTGGAGTCATCCCCGGCACCGGACCGTCGGGGCGCGTTACCGCTCCGACCCGTCCCTCGCGAGGCCGGCCAGGAAGTCCTCGACCTCCTTCGCCGTCCTCAACCGGTGGAAGACCAGGTGCGCGGCCCGCGGATCGCGCATCGCCGCCTCGTAACGCTTCTGGACGCCCGGATACGAGGTCCATGCCCACCACAGGATCGAGTCCTCGCCGCGCCAGAACATCAGACCGCGCCACGTCTCACGGTTGCCGTTCCACAACTCCTGGCCGGTCGCCGCCCGCCGCACGGTCCGGCTCAGGGCGCGCCACAGCACCCGCCACCGGGAGGGGTTGACCCACACGACGGTGTCCGCCCGCTCCCACACCAGGGTGCCGATCTTGCTCTGGTAGTTGCCGTCCACGATCCAGGCGTCGGCGGCCGTGGCCCGCCGGACCCGTTCACTCAGCTCCTCGGCCGAGGCCTCGGTCCAGCCGGGCCCCCAGTGCAACGCGTCCAGCTCGACGTGCGGCACGTCGAGTATGTCGGAGAGGCGCCCCGCCACCGTCGACTTGCCCGACCCCGAGCACCCCACCACCGAGACCCGCCGCACCCCGTCCGCCCCCTCCGGCCCGACCACCACTCCGACGTGCCATTCAACCGGACCGCCTGCCGAGGGACGCCCCAGCCCTTCGCCGGACGCCCCTGTCGGCTCTGGGGCCATGACCAGTCGCCGCACGGAACCGCGTGACCTTTCGACGTCGGTCGAATCGATGGGACGTCCACGCCTCTGGTGCCAGCCTGATCTCCGTAAGGCAACGGCAGGAACGGCCAGTCCGACATCAGGAGACGTCATGATCTTCGTCAACCTCACCACGACCGACCTCGAGCGCAGCAAGGCCTTCTACACGGCGCTCGGCTGCGACATCAACCCCATGTTCACCGACGAGAACGCCGCCTGCGTCGTCTGGGACGAGAACACGAACTTCATGGTGCTCACCCACGGACACTTCTCCCAGTTCACGGACAAGGAGATCGCCGACCCGCACAAGGTCGCCCAGGCGCTGGTGTCGTTCTCGCGCGACTCGCGGGAGCACGTCGACACGACCGTCGACGCCGGCGTCACCGCCGGCGGCCGTGAGCCGCGCCCCGCGCAGGACCACGGGTTCATGTACGGGCGCTCCCTCGAGGACCCGGACGGCAACATCCTCGAGTTCCTCTACATGGAGCCCCAGGCCGCCTCGCAGGGTCCGGAGGCGTACGTCGCCGAGCACGGCACGGGCCCGGACCCCGTTCCCGGGCGGTGACCCTCTGCGGCCACCGCCGCGGCCCGGCCGCGCTCGTCCGCCGCGTCAGACGCGGTGGACGAGCGCGTCGCCGAGCGGCGTGCGCGCGTGCAGCACGCGCCGCCCGGCCCGCCGGGACGCGATGAGTCCGGCGGCGCGCAGGGCGTCGAGGTGATGGGACGCGGTGGAAGCCGCTATCCCGGCCTCTCCCGCGGTCTCCGTCGTCGACAGCGGCGCGCCGAGCGCGAGGAGCACCGCGGCACGGCTCTCCCCGAGCAGCCCCGCCAGCGCGTCCGTCGAATCGGCACGGTGCCACACCTCGGACACACCGAGCGCGGGGTGGAACAGCGTCGGCTGAGCGGGCGGCTCCGTGAGCACCGCGCAGTGGCGCGCGAAGAACGACGGCACCAGCACGAGGCCCCGCCCCTGGCAGTCGACGACCTCCTCGTGCCGCTCCATCCGCACGCGCACGGTGTCGAAGCCGGTGTCGGCGCTCCACTCGACCGCTTCGCCGAGGTCGGCCGCCATCCCGGCCAGGCCGTCCGCGGTCATCCGTCGCACCCGGGAGCCGATGTCCGCATGCAGGATGCGTTCGATCTGCGCCCAGTACGGCGCGAGTGCGGTCTCCCAGAGCACCTCGACGTGGCGCACGAGCACGGCGCGGATCCTCTCGGGATCGTCCGCCATCCTCTCGAGCGCGGCCCGCGCGACGCCGGCGCTGCGGACGGCGCGCTTGCGCAGGTCCACCGAGATCGGCTCGAGCGGCGCCTGCCGCAGCCGCTCGATCTCGTCCGCGGGCGTGAGGTCCCACGACGCGGCCGAGGTGAACAGATCGGGCGCGTACCCGTCCTCGCCCACGACGAGGCGCAGCAAGTCGAGGGTCTCCCGCGGGACGTCGGCGCGCACGGCCCGGACCCATCCCCACTGCAGCGGCTGCTCCTGCGGCCGGCTGAGGGTTCGTACGGCGTGGACGATCTCGTGCCCCGGCGACACGCCGAACCGGACGGTGGAGATGTCCTCCGAAGCGAGGCGGAACTCGACGTACTTCTGCGGCACGCCGAGCAGGCTACCGCCGACCCGACCCGACCCGACCCGGCCCGACTTGACCGACCGAACGCGGACCGGCTCCGTCGGCCTTCCCTGCGCCGGCACTGCCGGTGCGGGCTGCAGAGGTTGTCACCTCTGACCGGAGGGGACGGGTAGCAGCACTGCCGGAGCGACAATCGGCGGGAGAGCTCTCCGACGGCAGGTCGGGGCTCCCTTCGGAGCGGTCCACTGGAGGGTGATCGAAAGTGGATCTTCACCGCGCTCCATGACCCGGGCCGACGCCAAGGGTTTGATCACGTGGGACCTCAACGTCGACTCCACGGTCGGCCAGGCTGGTCGCAGAAGCGTCAGGAACTCACGACGGCTCGGTCGGACTCGCTGCGCAGAACGCAGAACTCGTTGCCTTCGGGATCAGCAAGGACCGCCCAGCCAGAGCCATCGGGATTCCGGTGATCGGTGACGAGGCTGGCACCGAGGCCCAACAGTCGTTCCACCTCCTGCTCGCGCGAGGTTTCTGGGCGCAGACACAGATGGATCCGGTTCTTGATCGTCTTGGACTCGGGCACCTGGTTGAAGTACAGCACCGGGCCCTCCGCCAGCAGCACCTGAACCTCAGGATCACCCGGTTTGTCCTCCGGATGCAGCGGACGGCCGGTCGCCCTGCTCCAGAACCGGGCCAGCTCGTAGGCATCCACGCAGTCGATCGCCACGTTCTGCAATACCGAGACCATGCGCGCGAGCCTCCCTGATTTCCCCTCCAGACGCCATCGAGTTGCGCTCGTTCATCGCGCATACAGCTCGGACACCTGGCAGCACCTTCGATACACGCCCCAGGAGGAGCAGGAATGCAGGGTGACCACAGAAGCAACCAACGGGTATCGGTGACAGGGAGAGGCAGACGCCCCCGCCGAATAACAACACTTTTGTTAAACTGACGGCATGGCTGATGACAGCGCACCCGCCCCCGGCGAAGGGCCCGTCCGCCCCATGTCCGTTTCGCTGCACGAGGGCACCATCGCCGCCCTGAAGCAGCGCACAGGCCGACGCGGCATGTCCGCCTACGTCGAGGGCCTCATCCAGCGAGAACTGGAGCGGGAACGCCTGCGCGAGCTGATCGCCGCCGCGGAGGCCGAGCACGGCCCGGTGGACCAGCGAGCGGTCGACGCCAAGCGGGCGCTGCTGCGTGGGGACGCGACAGGCTCGGCGGACACCGCCGCATGAGCGGCACCCTCGTTCTGGACTGCGAAGGTCTCTCCAGACTCGTACGCCGCGACCCCGAGCTGACCGAATGGCTCGCGGCTGCCGACGCGGAGGACATACGGGTCGTGGCCAGCTCGGTCACCCTCGTCGAGGCCCGGGACCCACGAGTCCATCAGGCGCAGTTCGACTACGCCGTCTCGCGCGTCACTGTCGTCCCGCCCGGCGAGGCCATCGCACGACAGGCGAGCAAGTTGCTCGCTGCGGCCGGCCTGCACGGGCACAAGTACGCGCTGGACGCCATCGTCGCCGCGACAGCAGGCGCCTCACCTCGCCCCACGACCGTCCTCACCTCCGAACCCGAGGACCTCCAGATGCTCTGCACCGAAGGCATCACCGTCATCAAGATCTGAGCGGTACCCACGGCGCGGCCAAGGCCGCCGCCAAGCGCGCCGAGTCACAACGCCGACGGGGCCGGCCCGAAACCGGACCGACCCCGCTGAGCTGCACGTCTGGCGGCGGCTAGACGTTGAAGCGGAACTCCACCACGTCGCCGTCCTGCATGACGTACTCCTTGCCCTCCATGCGGGCGCGGCCCTTGGCGCGGGCCTCGGCGACGGAGCCGGCCTCGACGAGGTCGTCGAAGGAGATGACCTCGGCCTTGATGAAGCCCTTCTGGAAGTCCGTGTGGATCACGCCGGCCGCCTCGGGCGCGGTGGCGCCCTTCTTGATGGTCCAGGCGCGGGTCTCCTTGGGACCGGCGGTGAGGTAGGTCTGCAGGCCCAGGGTGTTGAAGCCGACGTGGGCGAGGGTGGCGAGGCCGGGCTCCTCGGCGCCGACGGACTGGAGGAGCTCCATGGCGTCCTCCTCATCGAGCTCGGCGAGGTCCGCCTCGAGCTTGGCGTTGAGGAAGATCGCCTCGGCCGGGGCGACCAGCGCGCGCTGCTCGTTCTTGAAGGTGTCGTCGGTCAGCTCGTCCTCGTCGACATTGAAGACGTAGAGGAAGGGCTTGGTGGTGAGCAGGTGCAGGTCGTGCAGCAGCTCGCTGCGCTCGGTGCCCTGGACGATGCCCTGGGAGAAGAGCGTGTCGCCGCGCTCCAGGATCTCCTTGGCCTCCTCGACGGCCTTGACCTTCGGGGCGATGTCCTTCTTGATCCGGGACTCCTTCTGGAGGCGCGGGAGGACCTTCTCGATGGTCTGGAGGTCGGCCAGGATCAGCTCGGTGTTGATGGTCTCGATGTCGTCCTTCGGCGAGACCTTGCCGTCGACGTGGACGACGTTCTCGTCCTTGAAGGCGCGGATGACCTGGCAGATCGCGTCGGACTCGCGGATGTTCGCGAGGAACTTGTTGCCCAGGCCCTCGCCCTCGCTGGCGCCGCGGACGATGCCGGCGATGTCGACGAAGTCGACCGTGGCGGGGAGCACCCGCGCGGAGCCGAAGATCTCGGCGAGCTTCGCCAGGCGCGGGTCGGGGACGCCGACGACGCCCACGTTGGGCTCGATCGTGGCGAACGGGTAGTTGGCCGCAAGCACGTCGTTCTTGGTCAGGGCGTTGAACAGGGTCGACTTGCCGACATTCGGCAGACCGACGATTCCGATCGTGAGCGACACGTTGCGACTTCCCGTTACGTGAGGTGAAGAGGGCGGGCGGGCCTGAGGCGGACCGATCCCCCAGTCTACGGCGTGCCGGACGGGGCACCCGTAACTGTCGAACATCAGACCAGTGCGGCCCCTGGGCGTGTCATTAGGGCTATTCAGCACATAAACAGACCTAGGTTGTGCGAGTGGAGCATCACAGGACGACGGGAACATCACGGTCGGCCGCCCGGCCCGTGCGGGCGTCGCGACGCGACGCCCGCACGGGGCTGCCCGGGCAGGCTCGCGGGGGCGGTTCCGGAGGCGGCGAGCGGCGGGCCCCACGGCCCCGGCACCCACAGGGTGTGCAGCCGGCCGCCGCGGGGGCGGGTGTGGCCGCCATGTCCGCGGGTGCGGCGGCCGCCGGGTCCGGACGCGGCACGGCGGGGCGCGGCGGCGCGGTCGACCGGGCCGGGCGGGCGATGGACGAGCTGGCCCGGTGGACCGGGCGGGCGGCGGAGTCGGCGCGGGGCTCGCGGGTCCCGTGGATCGCCGCGGCGGCGAACCGGGGCACGGCGGCCGCGGACGGGCTGCGGCGCTTCCCCAACCCGCGGCTCACCGGGCTCGGATGCGGACTGTTCTGCACGGCCGCGATGGTGACGCTGGGGCTGCTGAGCATGCTGCTGGGCGCGTCGGTCACGGTCTACGGGCTGCTGTTCCTGCCGGTCAGCCTGCTCACGGCGATGTGGGTGCGGCCGGGTGACCTGCTGACGGCGCCGATCGTCGGGCCGATCGCGTACGCGCTGGGGCTGCTGTTCGTCGCCGACGGGAGCGGGGTCGGCGGGCAGGCGATGGGCTTCTTCACGGCGCTGGCCACGGGGGCCGGGTGGCTGTACGGGGGCGTACTGGTCACCGGGCTGGTGGCGACGGGGCGGTGGATCCGGTTCACGTCCGCGGGCGGTGCCGGCGGCGGCAGCGGTGCCGCAGCCGCCTACCGCGAGGGCTGAACCGCCGCCCTCACCCGCAGGACCTTGGGGGTCCGTGGGGAGGGGCCCCCGGCGGGAACCCGGACCCGGAACAGGACGGGCCGCCACGCGCACAACGGAGACGTGCGGGTGGCGGCGGCCGGTCGTCGAGGTCGGTTCCGCAGGAGCAGAGGAACAGGATCAGCGGGGCCGCGCCGGGAACGGACCGAGACGCGGCCGCCGGGTCAGCCGCGCTGCTGGGCGGCGTACATGGCCGCCCCCACGATCCCCGCGTTGTTCTGGAGCCGCGCCGGAACGATCTCCGCCCGCACCTTGGTGATCAGCGGGAGGAACTTGTCCGCCTTGCGGCTCACGCCACCGCCCACGATGAACAGCTCGGGCGAGAACAGCATCTCGACGTGCCGCAGGTACTTCTCGACCCGCCGCGCCCAGTGCTCCCACGTGAGATCGCCGTCCTCGCGCGCCTTGTGGGACGCCCGCTTCTCCGCGTCGTGGCCGTTCAGCTCGAGGTGCCCCAGCTCCGTGTTGGGAACCAGCGCGCCGTCGGTGAAGACCGCGCTGCCGATGCCGGTGCCGAAGGTCAGCACGATCACCGTGCCCTTGCGGCCCTGACCGGCGCCGAAGTTCATCTCGGCGACCCCCGCCGCGTCCGCGTCGTTGACCACGGTGACCGGGATGCCACCCAGCCGCCCGCCGAGCAGCGCGGCGGCGTCCGTGTCCACCCAGGCGGTGTCGACGTTGGCCGCGGTGCGGACGGTGGAACCGCCGGTGACCACGCCGGGGAACGTCACGCCCACCGGCCCGTGCCAGTTGAAGTGGTCGACGACCTCCCGGACGCACTCCGCCACGTCGTCAGGGGTCGAGGGCTGCGGGGTCAGCACCTTGTGCCGCTCCGCCGCCAGGTCGCCCCTCGTCAGGTCCACGGGCGCGCCCTTGATTCCGGAGCCGCCGATGTCCACACCGAAGATCTGCATGGCACCACGCTACGACGCGCGGCAAGCCGTCACCGCCGGAAGGGTGTACCGGGAGGGAGCACTGAAGACACGCGGGCGGCGTGCGGGGCGCCCTCGGCGCGGACTCCGGTGCCACCGGGGGGCGGTGGTGACGGCCGTGCTGGCAGTGACGGCGGTGGCGCCGGAGGCGGCGGTGGTGGCGATGGCGGCGGCGGCGGCGGCGGCGGCGGGTGATGGTGACCGGGGCGGCGCCGCACGAGGCGGACGCGACCGGCCTGCGGACACGCCGAGGCCCCGGCGGGCAGAAGGGCGGCGGGACGCGCAGCGCGCCCGCGGACACGCGGGCGGACGTGCGGGCGGACATGCGGCGGACACGCGAAAGGCCCGCGCCTTCCGCAGGCGCGGGCCCTCCGACGGGTGGGAAACGGCGGCAGGCGGGGGTCAGCCCTGCGTGCCGCCCGTGCGCTCGGCGACCAGCGCCGTCGCCTCCTCGCGGAGGTCGCGCCGCAGTTCCTTGGGCAGCGAGAAGGTGATCGACTCCTCGGCCGCCTTCACGATCTCCACGTCCTCGAAGCCCCGCTGGGACAGGTACTCGAGGACCTGCTCGACCAGCACGTCCGGCACCGAGGCGCCCGAGGTGACACCCACCGTGGTGACTCCCTCCAGCCAGCTCTCGTCGATCTCGTCGGCGAAGTCGACCAGGTAGGCGGCGGAGGCGCCGGCCAGCTTGGCGACCTCGACCAGGCGCACGGAGTTGGAGGAGTTGCGCGAGCCGACCACGATCACCAGCTCGGACGCGGCGCCCATCTCCTTCACGGCCAGCTGACGGTTCTGCGTCGCGTAGCAGATGTCGTCGCTGGGCGGGGAGATCAGCTGCGGGAACTTCTCCTTGAGCGCGCCGACCGTCTCCATCGTCTCGTCCACCGAGAGCGTGGTCTGGGAGAGCCAGACGACCTTCGACGGGTCGCGGACCTCGACCTTGGCGACGTCCTCGGGGCCGTCGACGAGCTGGATGTGGTCGGGGGCCTCGCCGGAGGTGCCGATGACCTCCTCGTGGCCCTCGTGGCCGATCAGCAGGATGTCGTAGTCCTCGTCGGCGAACCGGACGGCCTCCTTGTGGACCTTGGTCACCAGGGGGCAGGTCGCGTCGATGGTGGCGAGCCGGCCGGCCTTCGCCTCGTCGTGCACGGTCGGGGCGACGCCGTGGGCGGAGAACATCACGATGTTGCCGGGCGGCACCTCCTCCGTCTGCTCGACGAAGATCGCGCCCTTCTTCTCGAGGGTCTGCACCACGTACTTGTTGTGGACGATCTCGTGACGGACGTAGATCGGGGCCCCGTACTGTTCCAGGGCCTTCTCCACGGCGATCACTGCGCGGTCGACGCCGGCGCAGTAGCCGCGGGGAGAGGCGAGCAGGACACGGCGGCGGCCAGGAGTCTCGGTCATGCGCCCATCGTACGGGCCGCCCCGAGCCCCGGCCCGGCGCCGCCCCGCCCCGGCGGCCGGGCCGGGGCGGGGGAGGTGAGCCCAGGATTCGCGCTGGAGCGACGAATCCTGGGCTCACCTCCCCCGGCACCCCCCGGCCGGCGGACCCGAGCATCGCCCCGTTCGTGTCGGAGTCGACGGTTACGCTCGGGCGCATGGCTGTGAACACGACCCCCGAGGCCCCGCTGCCCGTCGGCCAGGTCTCGCGGTTGATCGGGAGCTGGATCGACCGGCTCGGCGCGGTCTGGGTGGAGGGGCAGATCACCCAGCTCTCCCGCCGCCCCGGCGCGGGCGTGGTGTTCATGACGCTGCGCGACCCCTCGCACGACATCTCGGTGAAGGTCACCTGCTTCCGGCAGGTCTTCGACGCGGTCGCCGACATCGTCGGCGAGGGCGCCCGGGTGCTGGTGCACGCCAAGCCGGAGTGGTACGCCCCGCGCGGCGAGCTGTCGCTGCGGGCGGCGGAGATCCGTCCGGTGGGCATGGGAGAACTGCTGGCGCGGCTGGAGCAGCTGAAGAAGAGCCTGGCGGCGGAGGGGCTGTTCGCGGCGGACCGGAAGAAGCCGCTGCCGTTCCTGCCGCAGCTGATCGGCCTGGTCTGCGGCCGGGCGTCGGCGGCCGAGCGCGACGTCCTGGAGAACGCCCGCCGCCGCTGGCCCGCCGTCCGCTTCGAGGTGCGCAACGTCGCCGTGCAGGGCGTGCACGCCGTGCCGCAGGTGGTGCGGGCGGTGCGGGAGCTGGACGCCATGGACGAGGTCGACGTCATCGTGGTGGCGCGCGGCGGCGGCAGCGTGGAGGACCTGCTGCCGTTCTCCGACGAGGAGCTGGTCCGCACGGTCGCCGGCTGTCGCACTCCGGTGGTGTCCGCGATCGGCCACGAGCCGGACACCCCGCTGCTGGACTACGTCGCCGACCTGCGCGCCTCGACGCCGACCGACGCCGCCAAGAAGGTGGTGCCGGACGTGGGCGAGGAGGCGGAGCGGGTGCGGCAACTGCGGGACCGGGCGCGCCGGTGCGTGGACGCGGCGGTCTCGCGGGAGGAGCGCGGTCTGCAGAACGCGCTGGCCAGACCAGTCATGCAGGACCCGCACCGGATGATCGACGACCGCGCCGAGCAGGTCACGGCGCTCGCCGACCGGGCCCGGCGCACCCTGGGGCACCTGCTGGACCGGGCGGAGTCCGAGCTGACCCACACCCACGCCCGGGTGGTGGCCCTCTCCCCCGCGCAGACGCTGCGCCGGGGGTACGCGGTGCTCCAGCGCCCCGACGGGCAGGTCGTCCGCGATCCCGCCGAGGTGACGCCGGGCGAACCACTGCGCGCCAGGGTCGCCGGCGGCGCGTTCACGGTCCTGCCGTCCGCTCCGGCGGAGGGAGACGGTGACGAAGGGCCCGCCGCCGTCCGCACCGACACGCACCCCAGCGACACCCCCACCGACACCGACACCGACCCCAACGACACCGAAGCATGAGGACGGACGCAATGAGCAGCAGGGCCGACGAGCAGTCCGCCGGGGCGACCGAGGCCGGCCGGGCGATGCTCGGCTACGAGCAGGCGCGTGACGAGCTGATCGAGGTGGTCCGGCGGCTGGAGGCCGGCGGCACCTCGCTGGAGGAGTCGCTGGCGCTGTGGGAGCGCGGCGAGGAGCTCGCGAAGGTGTGCCGCCGCTGGCTGGAGGGCGCCCGCAAGCGCCTGGACGCGGCGCTGGCCGAGGAGGACGAGGAGTCCGGCGAGGACACCGCGCAGTGAGACGCAGCGAGGCGCGCCACCGCGTCTCCCCCGCGTCTCCCCTGCGTCTTATTTGAAATTTCAACCTCTTCGGTCCTACAGTGGAGTCGTTCCACCGGACCCCCGAAAAGGCTGACGCATGTCTCTCGTTCTTGACCCCGCCGCCCAGGACCTGCTGTTCCGCGAGGCGCACACCGCCCAGAAGTTCTCCTCCGAGCCGGTGACCGAGGAGCAGCTCAAGGCGGTCCACGACCTGGTCAAGTTCGGCCCGACGGCCTTCAACCAGTCGCCGCTGCGGGTGACGCTGGTCCAGTCCCCCGAGGCCCGCACCCGCCTGGTCGAGCTGCTGATGGACGGCAACAAGGCCAAGACCGCCACCGCCCCGGTGGTGGCGATCCTGTCCGCCGACGCCGAGTTCCACGAGGAGCTCGACACGCTGCTCCCGGCGATCCCGAACGCCAAGGACATGTTCTTCAGCGAGCGCCCGGTCCGTGAGCGTTCCGCACTCGCCAACGCGCAGCTGCAGGCCGCCTACTTCATCATCGGCCTCCGCGCGGCCGGCCTGGCGGCGGGCCCGATGACCGGCGCCGACATGGAGGGCATCCGCAAGGAGTTCCTCGGCGACGACCACCTGCCGCTGATGGTCGTCAACATCGGCCACCCCACCACCGAGGAGGGCGCCCACTACCCGCGCGCCCCGCGCCTGTCCTACGAGCAGGTCTTCACCACCGTCTGAGCCGGACGCCAGGAACGCCAGGAACGCCAGGAACGCCAGGAAAGGCCCCCCGCACATCGTGGGGGGCCTTTCCCGTGCACGCAGAGGACGCTCGCAGCGGACGCGCGGCAGGGCACGCAGCGGCGCGGGAGGCGCGCCGCCGGGGTCCCGCCTACTCCGCGGGCTTCTCCTCGGTGCGCAGCGCCTCGGCCAGGACGGTGAGGTCCTCCATGCCCGCGCTGCCGGTCACCACCGTGGTCACGCCCTGCTCCTTGAGCACCAGGGCGTCGTACCGGTCGCCCTCGTAGCGGTCCCAGTCCTGGCCCGCGACCCTCTCGGTGCCGGCCTTCGAGGCGCCCTGGGTGGCGGACTCCACGAACTCCGACGGCTTCCGCGTGGACTGCTCCACCGCCGCGTAGCCGCCGTCCGGGTCGGCGAAGCCGAGGTGCCAGTGCGCGTGGTCGGCCGTGTAGCGCACCGACGTCGCCGTCCAGCCGTCCGACAGGGCCTCGGGAGCGGCCACCGGGTACGGCGCGGCACGGCGCGCCGTCAGGAGCTCCACCCGGTAGTCCACCCGCTTCGGCTCCGGCACGGTGTCGTCGTGCGGGACGAAGAGGTAGACCACGCCCGCCGCGAGAAGAATGAGGCCCAGGGAGAGAACCATGTCCCGGACCGACTGCTTGCCTTTCATACCTGCCACGCCCCTATCGTCGCAGGTGCGCCACGCGCTCATCCGTGGGGTCCTCTGCTCATAATTTCACTCGGAGGCTAGAGTCAGGGGCGAACGACCCTCATCCGGCCGTCGTCATACAGGGAAGGTGCCGATGACCGAGCACAATCTGCTCCCGTCCGAACTCGAGGTCCCCTCCGAGGCCCCCGACCGCAACCTGGCCCTGGAACTGGTCCGGGTCACCGAGGCGGCCGCCCTGGCGGCGGGCCGCTGGGTGGGCCGCGGTGACAAGAACGGCGCCGACGGCGCCGCGGTGCGCGCCATGCGCACCCTCGTCTCGACCGTCTCGATGAACGGTGTCGTCGTCATCGGCGAGGGCGAGAAGGACGAGGCGCCCATGCTGTTCAACGGCGAGCGGGTGGGTGACGGCACCGGCCCCGAGTGCGACATCGCCGTCGACCCGATCGACGGCACCACCCTCACCGCCAAGGGCATGACCAACGCGATCGCCGTGCTGGCCGCCGCCGACCGGGGCTCGATGTTCGACCCGTCGGCGGTCTTCTACATGGACAAGCTGGTCACCGGCCCGGAGGCGGCCGACTTCGTCGACATCAACGCCCCGGTGTCGGTGAACATCCGCCGGATCGCCAAGGCGAAGCGCTCCACGCCCGAGAGCGTCACCGTGGTCATCCTGGACCGGCCCCGCCACCAGCAGCTGATCCAGGACGTCCGGGAGACCGGCGCGCGGATAAAGCTGATCTCCGACGGCGACGTGGCGGGCTCCATCCTCGCCCTGCGCGAGGGGACCGGCATCGACCTGCTGCTGGGCGTCGGCGGCACGCCGGAGGGCATCATCTCGGCCTGCGCGGTGAAGTGCCTGGGCGGCACCATCCAGGGCAAGCTCTGGCCGAAGGACGAGGAGGAGCGGGAGCGGGCACTCGCGGCCGGTCACGACCTGGACCGGGTGCTGACCACCGACGACCTGGTCTCCGGCGAGAACGTGTTCTTCGTCGCCACCGGCATCACCGACGGCGAACTGCTGCGCGGGGTGCGCTACCGCTCCGAGACGGCGACGACCTCCTCGATCGTCATGCGCTCGAAGTCGGGCACGGTGCGGGAGATCCACTCCGAGCACCGGCTGAGCAAGCTCCGGGCGTACAGCAAGATCGACTTCGACCGGGCCAAGTAAACCGGTCCACCAGGCCGACGATCAGCGGCGGACGAGGGGCGCTCCTGGTGCGGCGGGGGCGCCCTTCGGGGTTCCGGGCCGGCGCCGGGCCATGGGCGTACTCAGCCCGCGGCCGCTATCCGCCCGCCCGCCGAGGAACGGGCCTTGCCGAGGTCCATGTCCCGCCGCCGCCGGCGCGCCAGCACCAGGCGACGCTCGGCAGCCGTCAGCCCGCCCCAGACGCCGTAGGGCTCCGGCTGCAGCAGGGCGTGCTCACGGCACTCCACCATCACCGGACACTGCGCGCAGACCCGCTTGGCCGCCTCCTCGCGGGACAGCCGGGCGGCCGTGGGCTCCTTGGACGGGGCGAAGAAGAGTCCCGCCTCGTCCCTGCGGCAGACGGCCTCGGTGTGCCAGGGGGCCTCCTGGTCGCGCTCCCTGCGGGCGCTCCGCTGGACCGGGACCTGTGCGACCTTGGTGACCTGCAGGGACGAACGCGTGTGCTGCGGCACGGTCTACTCCTGACGAAGGTTTCGCGAGCGAGCGGCGATGCGTCAAGCACTACCCCTCGCGCACGTGCCGTATGCACCCCGTACACGCCTCGCGACGCAGCGGCGCCGTCACAACTCCCGTGCGCCGCCGCCCAGATGCCGACGCGCTCCGGAGCCGTGACCGCCGCCGGGGTGCTTGTGCCGGGAGCGGTCCAGGTGCCGCTGCACCCGGTCGCGGATGTCGGCCACCAGGCTCCCCCGGCGCGGCCTCGCCTCGACGTTCCCCAGCACCGCCCAGCCGTCCACGTAGATCACCGGAGCGTTGGGGTCCGCGGCGTCGGCCGTGTCCACCTCGAAGTTGCCGAGCACGCCGCCGCCGGTGCCGCGCAGGGTGACGTTCTCCGGCACGTAGACCTCGACGCTGCCGAAGACGGAGACGGCCTTGACGGTGACCTGCTGGTGCTCGAACACGGCCTCGCTGAGGTCGATCTCGACGCTGCCGAATATCGCGTAGGCGTTGATCTGGCGGCCGGCCCGCCAGCGGCCGGTACGGGAGGCGGCGCTGAACACCGCCGTCACGTTCTCCTCCGCCACGGGGAGGGACTCGAGGGAGAAGGCCGGCGCCGGGGCCGGCGCGGCCCGCCCGGCGGGCAGGTCGCGCACGTACTCCTCCAGCTCGCCGAGGGTCCGGGCGGCGAGCGCCCCCTCCACCCGCTCGGCGTGCTCCTCGGGCGTGAGGCGGCCTTCGGCGACGGCCTCGCGCAGCTGATCCACGACACGGTCCCGCTCGGCGTCCGACGCCCGCAGCTCAAGGTTCTTGTGAAGGTCCACATCCCGAGGCTAGCAGTCGCGATGTATCGCGAACATCCTCCGGAAGGGGGATGTTCGCGCGACCGGCTCGCACGACCGGCCCGCCCGACCGAAGACCCCGCGGGCCGGGAGCGCCGACGGGCCGGGGCCCCGGGACCCCGGGACCCCGAGGCGGCGGACGAGCCCTACCTCACAGCGGCGGCCTCCCGCCCACGTCTTAGGCTGGTGGGCACCGGCCGTCTTTCGAGTGAGGAAATGGGCGAAGATGCCTGAGTTCGCGTACACCGATCTGCTCCCCGCGGGAGAGGACACCACCCCTTACCGGCTGGTGACCTCCGAGGGCGTGTCGACCTTCGAGGCCGACGGCCGCACGTTCCTCAAGGTGGAGCCGGAGGCGCTGCGCAAGCTCGCCGAGGAGGCGGTGCACGACATCCAGCACTACCTGCGCCCCGAGCACCTCGCCCAGCTCCGCAAGATCATCGAGGACCCCGAGGCGTCCGCCAACGACAAGTTCGTCGCCCTGGACCTGCTGAAGAACGCGAACATCGCGGCGGCCGGCGTGCTGCCCATGTGCCAGGACACCGGCACCGCGATCGTGATGGGCAAGCGCGGCCAGAACGTGCTGACCGAGGGCGGTGACGAGGAGGCCCTGTCCCGCGGCATCTACGACGCCTACCGCAACCTCAACCTGCGCTACTCCCAGATGGCCCCGATCACCATGTGGGAGGAGAAGAACACCGGTTCCAACCTGCCCGCGCAGATCGAGCTGTACGCGACCGACGGCGGCGCCTACAAGTTCCTCTTCATGGCCAAGGGCGGCGGCTCGGCCAACAAGTCGTTCCTCTACCAGGAGACCAAGGCGGTCCTCAACGAGGCCTCCATGATGAAGTTCCTGGAGGAGAAGATCCGCTCGCTGGGCACCGCGGCCTGCCCGCCGTACCACCTGGCGATCGTCGTCGGCGGCACCTCGGCCGAGTTCGCGCTCAAGACCGCCAAGTACGCCTCGGCGCACTACCTGGACAACATCCCCACCGAGGGCTCCGAGCTGGGGCACGGCTTCCGGGACACCGAGCTGGAGGAGAAGGTCTTCGAGCTCACCCGCGAGCTCGGCATCGGCGCCCAGTTCGGCGGCAAGTACTTCTGCCACGACGTCCGCGTCATCCGCCTCCCCCGCCACGGCGCCTCCTGCCCGGTCGCGCTCGCGGTCTCCTGCTCCGCGGACCGTCAGGCCGTCGCGAAGATCACCGCCGAGGGCGTCTTCCTGGAGCAGCTGGAGAAGGACCCGGCGCGCTTCCTCCCGGACACCACCGAGGCGGACCTCATCCAGTCCGGCGACGTCGTGAAGATCGACCTCAACCGGCCGATGGACGAGATCCTCGCCGAGCTGACCAGGCACCCGGTCAAGACCCGCCTGTCGCTCACCGGCCCGCTGGTCGTCGCCCGCGACATCGCGCACGCCAAGATCAAGGAGCGCCTGGACGCCGGCGAGGGCATGCCGCAGTACCTGAAGGACCACCCGGTCTACTACGCGGGCCCCGCGAAGACCCCCGAGGGCTTCGCCTCCGGCTCCTTCGGCCCCACCACGGCCGGCCGGATGGACTCGTACGTCGAGCAGTTCCAGGCCGCGGGCGGCTCCAAGGTCATGCTGGCCAAGGGCAACCGCTCGCAGCAGGTCACCGACGCCTGCGCCGCGCACGGCGGCTTCTACCTGGGCTCCATCGGCGGCCCCGCGGCGCGCCTGGCGCAGGACTGCATCAAGAAGGTCGAGGTCCTGGAGTACGAGGAGCTCGGCATGGAGGCGGTCTGGCGGATCGAGGTCGAGGACTTCCCGGCCTTCGTCGTGGTCGACGACAAGGGCAACGACTTCTTCCAGAACCCGGCGCCCGCCCCCACCTTCACCTCCATCCCGGTCCGCGGCCCCGGTCTCTGAACCGGATCCGGCATCCACGCCGTGCGGCGTGCGCCCCGAACAGCGGGGTGCACGCCGCACGCGCGCGTCGGGGCGCGGCTCAGGCGAACCGCTGGTTCGCCGCCCCCGTGCAGCTCCGCAGCACCAGGTCGGCCGTGGCCGAGGGCAGCGTCAGGCACAGCCCGGTGGCCGAGGCGGGCCGCAGCGTGCCGCTCTGCCGCACGAACCGCTGGTTGGCGTCCCCGTGGCAGTCCCACAGGACCAGCCGGGTCCCGGCCGTGACACTGCCGCCGCGGACGTCCAGGCAGCGGTCGTGGGAGAGCGCGGTGTGGACCGTCCCGCGCGTGCCGTCGTACCACCAGTCCTGGTTGCGCTGCCCGTGGCAGCCGTATCCGGTGACGGCGGTGTCGTTGCGGCTGGAGACGTTCGCGGCGTCCAGGCAGGTGCCGGTCGCCTCGTTGCGCAGCGGACGGAACTTGTCGTCCCAGGCCCCGTCGATCACCTGGACCCCGGCCGGGCCCGCCGGGTCGGCGCAACTGCCCTCACGGGAGGCCGAGTCGTAGAACTGCCGGAAGCACGCGGCGAAGGCCGTGTGGCCGCGGTGGTTCGGGTGGAAGGACTGGCGCACCGCGTTCTCGTCCGGCGGGAACGGGTTGGAGGCGACCGTCAGGCCGCGCACCCAGGTCTCCTCCATGCAGATCTCGTGGCCGTGGAAGAGCCGCGAGTTGTCCAGGTAGTACGCCCCGCTCGCCCGGGCCGCCTGCCGGATGCCGCGTTCGAACGAGGGGACCGCCTCGTTCCGCGCCCAGGCGAGGTCCTCGTCGGCCAGGGTGCAGCCCCCGGCCAGCTTCCCGGGGAAGTCGGGGTTGTCGCGGATGTCGGGGCCTCCCGGGCTGGGGTAGCCCATCAGGACCAGTTTGTAGGCGCTGTCGGCGTAGCCCGCGTCGCGCATCACGGTGCGCAGGTCGTTCACCGTCGAGGTCACCTTGGGCACCAGGCCGTCCACCCGGGCCTGCCAGCCGGCCCGGAGCTCGGGCGAGCAGGGCCCCTGGAGCAGCAGCCAGTCCAGCGTGCAGTCGGTGACCACCGGGCCGAACCGCAGGTCGTCGTTGGCGCCGACCACGACCACGATCATCTTGACCTTGGTGTTGCGCGCCTTGACGGCCAGGTTGTCGCTCTGCGGGAGTTCGTCGGCGTACTGCGCGGAGCCGCCGAGGCGCAGGTTGACGGTGCTCGCCCCGGAGCAGGACACGTTGTAGGTGACGTCGGCGGGGATGCCGGTGCGGTGGATCGCCGCGTCCTTGGAGCGGTGGCACCAGTTGTCCGGGCCGTCGGTGGGCGACTCGTAGTTGCCGACGCCCTCGCCGGAGATCTCGCTGTCGCCCAGCGAGATCAGTGAGGTCCTGCGCTGGTCGAGGGGGCGTTCGGCGGGGTCGCCGTAGAGGGTGACCGCCTCGGCCGCGCGGATCGCCTCGAGCGCGGACGGCAGCGGTGTGGAGGCAGCCGCGGCCGGAGCGGCGGAGGCTCCGGGCGCCGGCAGCCCCAGCAGGGCGGTGGCCGCCACCGCGAAGGCCGCCGCCGCACGGCCGACACCGCGCCGGGCGGCGAGTCTTGGGCGGTGGCCGCCACCGCTTCGTGTGCCGTGTCCGGTGCCGGGGCCGTTCCTGGGTGCTGTGCGGTGCACGACGCCTCCTGAATGGTCCGATGTCCCGTTCGGATGTCCCCTTGGGTGTGTACTGGCGGGTAGGGGCGGTTGGGAAGAGGACGAACCGGTCAACCGGTTGAAGGGGGAGGCGTGCGGCGGACCGGCCGGCGCCCCGGCCGGTGGAATCCCGGGTGAGGAAAGGGACGACGATGACGAGCGGGACCGAACGGGAAGCCGCGGCGGACGGGTTCGACGGGCCCGGCGCCGAGGGGCAGGCCGGGCAGTGGCGCGTCGAGCACGACTCCATGGGCGAGGTGCGGGTCCCCGCCACGGCCAGGTGGCGGGCGCAGACGCAGCGCGCGGTGGAGAACTTCCCCGTCTCGGGGCAGCGGCTGGAGCGCGCCCACATCGAGGCGCTGGCCCGGATCAAGGGCGCCGCCGCGAAGGTCAACGCCGAACTGGGCGTGCTGGACGGCACGGTGGCCGAGGCGATCCGCGCGGTGGCCGCCGAGGTCGCCGGGGGCGCGTGGGACGACCACTTCCCGGTGGACGTCTTCCAGACCGGCTCGGGGACCTCCTCCAACATGAACATGAACGAGGTGATCGCGTCCCTGGCGTCCGAGCGGCTCGGCCGGGACGTCCACCCCAACGACCATGTGAACGCCTCCCAGTCCTCGAACGACGTCTTCCCCTCCTCCCTCCACATCGCGGCCACGGCCGCGGTCACCCGGGACCTGATCCCCGCGCTGGAGCACCTGGCGGGCGCGCTGGAGCGCAAGGCGGAGGAGTTCGCCGACGCGGTGAAGGCCGGCCGGACCCACCTGATGGACGCCACCCCGGTGACCCTCGGGCAGGAGTTCGGCGGCTACGCGGCGCAGGTCCGGTACGGCGTGGAGCGGCTGCGCGCCTCGCTGCCGCGCCTGGCGGAGCTCCCGCTGGGCGGCACGGCGGTCGGCACCGGCATCAACATCCCGCCCGGCTTCTCGGCGGCGGTGATCGCCGAGATCGCCCGGGACACCGGGCTGCCGCTCACCGAGGCCCGCGACCACTTCGAGGCGCAGAGCGCCCGGGACGGCGTCGTGGAGACCAGCGGGCAGCTGCGGACCGTGGCGGTGAGCCTGACCAAGATCTGCAACGACCTGCGCTGGATGTCCTCGGGACCCCGCACCGGCCTCGCGGAGATCAGCCTGCCCGACCTCCAGCCCGGCTCGTCGATCATGCCGGGCAAGGTCAACCCCGTGGTGCCGGAGGCGGTCCTGATGGTGGCCGCGCAGGTGGTCGGCAACGACGCCACCGTCGCCTGGGCGGGCGCCGCGGGCAACTTCGAGCTGAACGTGATGCTGCCGGTGATCGCCAAGAACGTGCTGGAGTCGGTGCGGCTGCTCGCCAACGCCTCCCGGCTGCTGGCCGACCGGACGGTGGACGGGATCGTCGCGCACCGCGAACGCGCCCTGGAGTACGCCGAGTCCTCGCCGTCGGTGGTCACGCCGCTCAACCGGTACATCGGCTACGAGGAGGCGGCGAAGGTGGCCAAGCGGGCGCTCGCGGAGCGGCGCACCATCCGTCAGGTGGTGCTGGAGGGCGGTTACGTGGACCGCGGCGACCTCACGCTGGAGCAGCTGGACGAGGCCCTGGACGTGCTGCGGATGACCCGTCCCTGACCTCCCGGCGGCCCGGGGACGGTCCCGCCGGACGGCAGGGACCGTCCCCGGGCCGCCGGCACCGCCCCTCCGACGGCGCCGCAGGCACCGTCCCTGCGGCGCGTCCCGGGGTGCCGCTCCCCGGCGCGCCGCGTGAACGCGCGTGATCCGCACCGCAGCGGGCGGGCCGGGACGACGCCTAGGATCGGCCCATGACAGCAGACTGCGGAGCGGCACGGCGGGACGGGAGCGGGGCGACGGAGTACTGGTCCCCCGGCAGTCACATCCTGTGGCGGTACCGGGAGAACGCCGGGAGCGGCTTCCACATCTGCCGGCCCGTCACCGTGGTCCGTGACGACGCCGAACTGCTGGCGGTCTGGCTGGCCCCGGACACCGAGTGCGTCAGACCGGTGCTGGCCGACGGCACCCCGGTCCACCGGGAGCCGCTGGAGTCGCGCTACACCAAGCCCCGTGCCACCCGCCGCGCCCACTGGTTCGGCACCGGGGTGCTGAAGCTGGCGCAGCCCGGGCGTCCCTGGTCGGTGTGGTTGTTCTGGGAATCGGGCTGGCGGTTCAAGAACTGGTACGTCAACCTGGAGGAGCCGCTGGCCCGCTGGGCGGGCGGTGTGGACTCCGAGGACCACTTCCTGGACGTCGTCGTCGGCCCGGACCGCGCCTGGGCGTGGCAGGACGAGGACGAGTTCGCCGAGGCGCAGCGCGCCGGGCTGATGGACGCGGGCACCGCGGTGCGCGTCCGGGAGGCGGGGCGGCAGGCGGTGGAGGTGGTGCGCGCCTGGGGCTCGCCGTTCTGCGACGGGTGGGAGAACTGGCGGCCCGACCCGGCCTGGACGGTTCCGTCCTTGCCGGATGACTGGGACCGCACGCCCGCGCACGTCTCCTCGTGAGACCCTTGATGCATCGTGGGGGCCGAACCGTAGGATCGTCCTCCGGTACGCGCCCGGCGGGCAACGGCAAGTGTTTTCCCGGGGGTTGACGTCAGGTCAGGCCCAGGTGGCAGGGACGAGGGAGAAGGTTCGCGAGGGCGGCGCCGGTGAGGGCCGGCGAGCACGGGATTGGCCTTTGGCGGCCCCGGACGGATGGATTCGACAAGCGTGACGGAGCACTCCACACCCGACACCCCGGCCTCCGTGCGCCCCGGCGCAGGCCCGGCCCGGTCCACGGCGCCGCGCGACCGGCGCCAGGGCGCCGCCGACGCCCGGTCCGAGCACAGTCAGCCGGAGACGGGCGCCGACCCCGCCGACGCTCCGCGTCCACGCCCCGCACCCGACTCCATCCCCGCGCAGCCCAAGCCGTCCCGCCGCCGGTCCGCCAAGCAGGCCTCCGGCGGCAAGGGCAAGGGCGGCGGCCGGGGCAGCGGCCGCGGCGTCCCGCCGGTGAAGACCACGGCGGCGAAGGCGGCTCCGCCCGCGTCGTCCCCGTCCGGCGCGCCCGACCCGTCCGGCGGCCCGGGCGGCTCCGGCGCGCCCGCCGGGAAGGACCGCCGCAGCGGCCGCGCGGCCGGGCCGGGCTCGGGCCCGGTCCCCATGCGGCGTGACGGCGAGCGCCTGCGGTTCGTCGGCGCGGCCACGAGGCGCATCGCGCGCGGCATGGACCTCGACGAGATCGTGATGGGCCTGTGCCGGGCGACCGTGCCCGCCTTCGCCGACGCCATCCTGGTCCACCTGCGCGAGCCGCTGCCGGTGGGCGACGAGCGGCCCGCCGGTCCGGTGGTGCTGCGGCTGCGCCGCACCGACCGCATCCCGCCCGACCGGGTGTCCGGCGCCCCCGACCCGCTGCCCGCGCTTCCCGCGCTGGCCACCGGCGAGGCGCCGGACGCGGAGGTGCCGCCGGGCAGCCCGCTGGACGAGGTGCTGCGCGGGGTCCGCCCCGTGTTCGCCGACTCGCCGTCCGCCCGTGAGGCGCTGTCCGGGCTGCTCGGCGAGGGCGCCGACGCGGTGGCCACCGGCCAGCACGCCATCCTGGCCCCGCTGCGCGGCCGCCGCCGGGTGATCGGCGCGGCGGTGTTCCTGCGCGGCCCCGAGCGCATCCCGTTCGAGGGCGACGACCTGCTGGTCGCCGCCCAGCTGGCCACGCACAGCGCGCTGGGCATCGACAAGGCGGTGCTCTACGGCCGTGAGGCGTACATCGCCGACGAGCTCCAGCGCACCATGCTCCCGGAGACCCTGCCCCGCCCGACCGGGGTGCGCCTGGCCTCCCGCTACCTGCCGGCCGCCCAGACCGCCCGGGTGGGCGGCGACTGGTACGACGCGATCCCGCTGCCCGGCAGCCGGGTCGCCCTGGTGGTCGGCGACGTGATGGGCCACTCGATGACCTCCGCGGCGATCATGGGCCAGCTGCGGACCACGGCGCAGACCCTGGCCGGGCTCGACCTGCCGCCGCAGGAGGTCCTGCACCACCTGGACGAGCAGGCGCAGCGGCTGGGCACCGACCGGATGGCGACCTGCCTGTACACGGTCTACGACCCGGTCGCGCACCGCATCACCATCGCCAACGCCGGCCACCCGCCGCCGGTCCTGCTGCACATGGACGGCCGGGCCGAGGTGCTGGAGGTGCCGGCCGGTGCGCCGATCGGCGTGGGCGGGGTCGACTTCGAGGCCGTCGAGCTGGACGCCCCGGCCGGGGCGACGCTGCTGCTGTACACCGACGGCCTGGTCGAGTCGCGGCTGCGCGACGTGTGGACCGGCATAGAGCAGCTGCGGGACAAGCTGGAGGCCACCGCCCGGCTCACCGGCCAGGACCACGCACCGCCGCTGGAGGCGCTGTGCGACGAGGTGCTGGACATGCTGGGTCCCGGGGACCGCGACGACGACATCGCGCTGCTCGCCGCGCGGTTCGAGGGGATCGCTCCCAGCGACGTGGCGTCCTGGGAGCTGTACCCGGAGAACGCGGCGCCGGGCCAGGCGCGGCGGCTGGCCCGGACGGCCCTGGAGAACTGGGGGCTGGAGGCGCTGACCGACTCGGTCCAGCTGCTCGTCAGCGAGGTGGTGACCAACGCCGTCCGGTACTCGAACCGGCCGATCACGCTGCGGCTGCTGCGCACCGACGTGCTGCGCTGCGAGGTGGTCGACGACGTCCCGCAGCTGCCGCGGCTGCGGCAGGCGCGGGCCACCGACGAGGGCGGCCGCGGCCTGTACCTGGTGAGTCGGCTGGCCCGCCGGTGGGGCGCCACCCGGCTGTCCGCGGGCAAGGCGGTCTGGTTCGAGCTCAACCACCCCTGACCGGCTCAACCACCCCTGACCGGCTCGGCCGCCCTGACGGGACGGCTGCGCGGCACGACGAGAAGGGCCCCGCCGCTGTCCGCGGCGGGGCCCTTCTCGTCGTGCCGGAGCTTGTGGAGCACTACCTCAGGAACCCGAGGTCGCCCTCCGCGGCCGGGCCCTCCGCGTCGTCCGTCGGACGGCCCGGGCGCGGATCGGCCGTCGTCTCGTCGTCGGTCGGCCGGCCCGGCTCGGAGGGCTGCTCCGTGGTGGGCGTCTCGGTCGGCGTCTCGGTGACCGTCTCGCTCGGGGTCGGGGACGGGGTCTCGGTCGGCGTCTCGCTCGGGGTGGGCGAGGGCGTCGCGGTCGGCGTGGGGGCGACCGCCGCGCCCTGGTCGGTCCGCAGGTCGAACCGCGCGGAGCCGTCGGTCACGCCGAAGGTGTAGTCGGCCCAGATCTGCGCCGGGTAGCCGCCGCCGTTGATCCGTCCCTTGCCGGGGATGAGTCCGGTGGCCCCGCTGAGCGACGTGTGCTCGTTGGTCTTCGGGTCCTCGCCGAACAGGCCGACCGAGGTGACCAGGTCCGGGGTGTAGCCGACGAACCAGGCCGACCGGTTGCCGTCGGAGGTGCCCGTCTTGCCCGCCACCTGCTGGCCGGCGCGTGCCGGGTTGTCGCGCACCGAGGTGCGGGCGGTGCCGTCGTCGACCACGCCGGTCAGGACCGAGGTGACGGTGTCGGCGGTGTTGCGGGTGAGGACCCGCTCACCGACGGCGTCGGGCATCTCCACCGTGGTGCCGCCCTGCTCCGCCTTCTTGACCAGGGTCGGGGTGACCTCCAGGCCGTGGCGGGCGAGCGTCGCGTAGGCCCCGGCCATCTCCAGCGGGCTCGCGCCCATGGAGCCCAGCGTGTATGCGGGCAGCGGCTTGAGCTTCTCGGTGTTCATGCCCACCCGGCCGGCGGTCTCCAGCACCTCTTCCATGCCGACGTCCACGCCCATCTGGGCGAACACGGAGTTGACCGACTTGTTCATCGCGGTCTGCACGGGGATGTCGCCGTAGTTCACGCCGTCCTCGTTCGGCGGCGCGAAGGCGATGTTGCTGCCGACGACAGGTCGCTTGCTGGTGCCGTCGTAGATCGTGTTCGCGGTGATCTGCCGGGCGTCCTGGGTGGTCGCGCCCCGCTCCAGCGCCGCCGCGAAGATCATCGGCTTGAAGGTCGACGCGGGCTGGTAGTCGGTGCGGGTGGCGTTGCTGAAGTAGTGCTCCAGGTAGTCCTGGCCGCCGTAGAGCGCCACGATCCGTCCGGTCTTCGGGTCCACGGAGACCGCGCCGGCCTGGACGGCGGCGTCGACCTTGCGCTCCTTGGGGTCCAGCTTGCCGGTGAGCTGCCGCTTGACGGCCTTCTCCAGCGCCTGCTGCTTCTTCGGATCGACGTTGAGCGTGACGTCCCAGCCCTGGCCCTCGACCTTGGCCTCGGCCTCGGCGGCGGAGATGCCCTCGGTCTCCATCAGTTGCCGCTGGAGCTCCTTGTTGGCCAGCTGCACCAGGTAGCCGGACTGGCCCTGGAGGCCGGCCGCGGGGCGCGGCTCCTTGGGCACCGGGAACTTCATGCCCGCGCGGTCGGAGGCGCCGAGCCACTTCATCTCGACCATGTTGTCGAGCGTGTAGTTCCAGCGGTCCTCGGCGAGCCGCTTGCCGGTCTTGGAGGCGATCGCCCAGTCGTACTGGTTGGGCGCCTGCAGCAGCGCGGCCAGGTAGGCGCCCTGCCGGACAGTGAGGTCCTTGGCGTCGACGCGGTAGTAGGCCTGGGCGGCGGCCTGGATGCCGTAGGCGCCGCGGCCGTAGTAGCTGGTGTTGAGGTACCCGGCGAGGATCTCGTCCTTGGTCATCTGCCGGTCCACCTTCAGCGCGATGACGACCTCCCGCATCTTGCGGGTGACGGTCTGGTCCTGCGTGAGGTAGTAGTTCTTCACGTACTGCTGGGTGATCGTCGAGCCGCCCTGCTTGCCCTTGCCCTGCGCGGTGTTCAGCAGGCCGCGGAGGGTGCCCTTGATGTCGACGCCGGGGTCCTTGTAGAAGGTCTTGTTCTCGGCGGCGACGAAGGCGTGCTGGACCGGCTCGGGCACCACGTCGATGTCGACGACGTCCCGGTTGACCTCGCCGCGCTGGGCGAGGACCTTGCCGTTGCTGTAGCGGTAGACGTTGCTCTGGCTCTCCGCCAGGGCGTTGCCCTCGTCCGGGACGTCCACCAGCAGGTACAGGGCTATCAGGGAGCCGATGCCGAGCAGGCAGACGCCGAGGAACGTGCCGAGCAGCTTCCGCCAGGTGAAGAACCTGCGTATGCCCCGTGGTCGGCGCGCACGTCGTAGATCAGCTCGCCCCATGGTCCTCTTTCGCCCCGCTTCGCGTCGTTCGTCGTCCTGGCCCCGGCGGTCGCCGGTGGCACGGCCAGTCCCGAAAGGTACCCCGCACCCCATGACAAAGGGGTGTCGATCCGGTCTTTTGGGGACGTGAGAATCAGCACCCGAATCTTTCAACTTCCACCGTTTCTGACGTCCCACGCGGCCGAACGGTTGCCCGGGACGGTCCGGGGAGGGTTTCGTCACGCGCAAAAAGTGATATCACTTAGATAGAACATCAATCGTCGCCGCTCGGCGACGCACACACGAAACGGGGGCTCCCATGTCCGATTCCGCCGGTCCCGGCACTCCTCCTCCCGCCCCGTCGCCGCTCGGCGCGGTCGACGTACCCGAGATGCCCCGGCCCAGCGTCCGGGAGTTCCCGGCCCGCTCCCTCGGCGGCGGCCTGGCGCTGCTGCTGGGCCTGCTCGGCGTGCTGGTCGCGGTCGGCCTGGGCTACCTGGGCGCCGAGAACGCCTCCGGCGGCGCCCAGGCCGCGCTGATCGTGGTCGCGCTGCTGCTGGCCCTGCTCTCGCTGGCCGCGATGGCCGGACTGAACATGGTCGCCCCCGGCGAGGCGCGGGTCGTCCAGCTCTTCGGCCGCTACCGCGGCACGGTCCGTGAGGACGGCCTGCGCTGGGTGAACCCGCTCACCACCCGCTCCCGGATCTCCACCCGGGTGCGCAACCACGAGACCGCCGTCCTCAAGGTCAACGACGCCTACGGCAACCCGATCGAGCTCGCCGCCGTGGTCGTCTGGCGGGTCGAGGACACCGCGCAGGCCCGGTTCGAGGTGGACGACTTCCTGGAGTTCGTCTCCACGCAGACCGAGGCCGCCGTCCGGCACATCGCGATCGAGTACCCCTACGACGCGCACGGCGAGAGCGAGCTCTCGCTGCGCGGCAACGCCGAGGAGATCACCGAGAAGCTGGCCCTGGAGCTGCACGCGCGGGTCGAGGCGGCGGGCGTCCAGATCATCGAGTCCCGCTTCACGCACCTCGCCTACGCGCCGGAGATCGCCTCCGCGATGCTCCAGCGGCAGCAGGCCGGCGCGGTGGTCGCGGCCCGGCGGCAGATCGTCGACGGCGCGGTCGGCATGGTCGAGTCGGCGCTCGCCCGGATCGCCGAGCAGGACATCGTGGAGCTCGACGAGGAGCGCAAGGCCGCGATGGTCTCCAACCTGATGGTCGTCCTGTGCGGCCACGGCTCCGTGCAGCCGGTGCTCAACACGGGGACCCTGTACCAGTGAGCGAAGGCGACGACGAACGTCCGCCGGAGCCGCCCGGAGCCGCCCCCGAGGAGTCCGGCTCCGAGGAGTCCGGCTCCGAGGAGTCCGGCTCCGGGGAGTCCGGCTCCGGGGACCGGCCACCGGCACGGCGCCGGCGGACCGCCGAGCGCAAGCAGGTCCTGCTGCGGCTCGACCCGCTGGTGCACGACGCGCTGGCGCGGTGGGCGGGCGAGGAACTGCGGTCCGCCAACGCGCAGATCGAGTTCCTGCTGCGCCGCGCGCTGGCGGAGGCGGGCCGGCTGCCGAAGGGCGCCGGGCCGATGCCCCGGCGGGGGCGGCCGCGCGGGGAGTGACCGCGGCCGCCGCCCTCCGGGGCGGCGGTCAGAGGCCGTGCTCGCGCACGACGCGGCGGGTCTGGGCGAAGAGCATGCCGACGTTGACCGCCTTGCGGCAGACGACGACGGCGACCACGTCCTGCTGCTCGGTCATCCTCACGAACAGGTGGGTGAGGTTGTCGCTGTTGACCAGGATCTCCTGGAAGAAGTGGTTGTCGCTCTGGACCCCGCGGCGCTCCTTGAAGATGTCCTCGATCATCACCACGGTGCGGCCCTGGAAGAGGTCCAGGGTGGCGCCGGCCAGCAGGTCCAGCACCTCCGGCGGGTGGTTGTCGATGGTCTCGTAGGCCAGCAACATGCCGGTCGCCATGTCGACGACGCCGGACGCGACGCATTCGGGTGCCTCGTTGCGCAGGGTCTTGACCAGGCCCATCACCTGGTCCGAGAAGCCTGCCGTCGTTCTGGTGGTCATGCTCTTCCGTCACATCCTCGCGCTGGTGGAATGGCTGGTACGGGTGGTGCCGGTGAGGATCGACTCGATCCTGTCGAGGGCGGGCAGCACCGCCGCGTTCAGGCGGTCGACGTCCACCCCCTCGTCCCCGAGCACGACCATCAGGGCCGTGTCCCCCACGGCGTAGAAGGCCGCGCAGCCGTGGCTGCCGTAGGTCACCGTGCGGCGGAGCACGCCGCGGTCGGTGGCGTCGGTGGTGCGGCGGGCGAGGCCGAGGCCCGCGGCCGCTAGGGCGGCGAGGCCCTCCGGCTCGATCGACGCGGCGGTGTCCGCCGCGATCAGCAGCCCGTCGGCGGCGGCCACCGCCGTGTCGGTGATGCCGGTCACCTGCCGACGCAGGTCCTGCATCTCCCTGGCCAACGCCTCGTGGTCCATGCCCGCTCCCCTTGTCCCCGTTGCCGGTGGTCGTCGTCTCGCGTCTCGTCATCGCGGGGGTTCGTCACCCATGCGGAAGAACCCTTTCCAGCCCGTCCCGCGGCCGCCGCGGCCCAGGGCCTCGGTGATCCCGCTGGCCCCGGGCCTGCGCCGCGGCAGCCCCTGGGACGGGGCCGCGGGGTCCGCCCGGGCGCGCACCCCCGACGGCTCGGTGACCGGCGCCAGCGTCACCACGCCCTCCCACCCGGGCCCGCCGCCGTCCCCGTCGCCCTCCTCCGGGGTCCCGTCGCCGCCGCCCACCGGTCCCGGGGCCCACGGTGGTCCGGCCGTGCCCTCGCCGCCGGGGCCGGGCGGCTTCGCGTCACCCGTCGCACCGGCGGCCGTGGGGGACCCGCCGGGGCCCGGGTCCGGAGCCGCGACCGGGACAACGCCCACGGACGGAACCGGGGCGACGTCCGCGGGCGGGACCGGGGCGACACCCGCGGGCGGCAGCTGGACGCGGGGCAGGACCCCCAGGCCGGGGAGGGGCCCGACGCGGACCGGGGCCGGGCCGCCGGGACAGTGCAGGAGGCGCTCCTCGAGGAGCCGGGCCACCTCCACGGTGACGACGAAGACCCCGCGGCCCAGCCGGAAGGCCAGGTCCCGCGCGGTGCTGCGGCCGTCGGCGGCGGCCAGGACCTCACGACGCAGCGGGGTGAGGAGCCTCTCGCGCAGGGCCGCCTCGGCCCCGGCCGTCACCGCCGGGGTCTCGCGTTCGGGGCGGACCGGACAGGCCATGCCGTCCAGGGCGGTCAGCTTGCGCACCGCCTCCTGGAGCAGCCGGCCTGCCGTCTCCCCCACCCCCACCGGAGCCACCGGCTCCGCCGCGCCCTCCCCACGGGCGTACCGCTCGCACTCCTCCACCCGCCCCGCCACCATCGCGAACGCCGCGTCCTGCAGCGCCAGCATGCAGACCACCCGCAGCTGGGCCGCCCCCACGCATCCGTCCGCGACGAGCTCGTCCTCCGGCCAGCGCCGTCCGCCGGAGCTGCGCACCAGCTCCGTCCAGCGCTCGCCGGTGACCCGGCCGGACCGCAGCAGCAGCGCCTCCGGGCCGGGCGCGCCGGGGCTCTCCACCCCGACGACCAGTCCGCCGCGCAGATGGAAGCTGCCGCCGGGTCTGCCCTGCACGCGCAGCTCCCCGGTGAACTCCTCGCGTCCGCACCCCGCGAGGGACCGGGAGAGCCGCTCGTAGCCGGCCCGGTCGAGCGATCCGCGCGCACCGCCTTCCAGGACCCCGCCCATCACCCCGTCCAGAACGCCCGTCATCACACCCCCGACCCGATACGCCGTCGCACATCTGCCTGACACGTCGCCCTGAGGGGGCAATGTCTACAGCCGCCCGGCGCATACCGGCCGCATGCGACCGAAGCTGTCGTCAGGTGACGCGAGATGACCGCTCGCGCCAGTCGAGACCCGTCATGCTTCGCTCATCCGACCGATCGGGGACCGGAATCTTCACACCGCCCCCACGGCACACCGACGCCCCAAAATCCGCGAGTTGGCCTATTTCCTGAAACGCCCCCGTCTGTGCCACGATCACGGGGAACGTCCACCCCCGCGCAAGGGAGAGTCCGTGCTCACTGTCGGTGACAAGTTCCCTGAATTCGAACTCACCGCCTGCGTCTCGCTGGAGAAGGGCAGGGAGTTCCAGCGGATCGACCACAAGACCTACGAGGGTCAGTGGAAGGTCGTCTTCTCCTACCCGAAGGACTTCACCTTCGTCTGCCCGACCGAGATCGCCGCCTTCGCCCGGCTGAACGAGGAGTTCACCGACCGCGACGCCGTGGTGCTCGGCTTCTCCGGCGACTCGGAGTTCGTCCACCACGCCTGGCGCAAGGACCACCCCGACCTGCGTGAACTGCCCTTCCCGCTGCTCGCGGACCCCCGGCACGAGCTGATGCGGGCGCTCGGCATCGAGGACGAGGACGGGTACGCGCAGCGGGCGGTCTTCGTCGTCGACCCCAACAACGACATCCAGTTCACGATGGTGACCGCCGGCTCCGTGGGCCGGAATCCGCAGGAGGTGCTCCGCGTGCTGGACGCCCTCCAGACCGACGAGCTCTGCCCCTGCAACTGGAACAAGGGCGAGGCCACCCTGGACGCGGCCACCCTGCTGGCGGGTGAGTGACCGATGGCGCTCGCGGAACTGAAGTCGGCCATACCGGACTACGCCAAGGACCTGCGGCTCAACCTGGGCACGGTGATCGGCAACTCCCTGCTGCCCGCCCAGGCGTTGTGGGGGACGGTGCTGGCCTGCGCCATCGCCTCGCGCTCACCGCTCGTGCTGCGCGAACTCGAGCCGGAGGCGCGGGAGAACCTGAAGCCGGAGGCCTACCGGGCGGCGAAGACGGCCGCGGCCATCATGGCCATGAACAACGTCTTCTACCGCACCCGGCACCTGCTCTCCGACCCGGAGTACGGCTCGCTGCGCGCCGGGCTGCGGATGAACGTCCTGGGCGACCCCGGCGTGGACCGGGCGGACTTCGAGCTGTGGGCGTTCGCGGTGTCCGCGGTGAACGCCTGCGGCGCGTGCCTGGACGCGCACGAGCACAAGCTCCGCGAGGCGGGGGTCTCCCGCGAGGTGGTGCAGGAGGCGACCAAGATCGCGGCGGTCCTCCAGGCGGTGGCCGTCACCCTCGAGGCCGAGGCCGTGATGTCGTCCTCCTGACGCGTCCCCCGCGCGCGGAGGGGCGGGCGCCACACGGCGCCCGCCCCTCACTCGTTCGGAATCCTCAGCGGTCCCCGCCAGGAGACCGTCAGGTCCTTCCGCCGCCCGCCGTCCCGGTCAGGGAGCCACCGTCGACCCGGCGGACGGTCCGCTCGCCCGGTGGGCGTGCCGGTGCAGGTACGAGACGACCGTGTTCAGCACGGCGACCAGCGGGACGGCCACCACCGCGCCGCCGATGCCGGCGATCATGCCGCCGGCGGACACGGAGAGCACCACGGCCAGCGGATGCACCCGCACCGCGCGGCCGAGGATGAACGGCTGAAGGATGTGGCCCTCGATCTGCTGGACCGCCAGCACCACCAGCAGCGTCATCACCGCGACGAACACACCCTGGGTGACCAGCGCGACCAGCACCGCCAGCGCCCCGGAGACGAAGGCGCCGACCAGCGGGATGAAGGCGAAGAGGAAGATGACGACGGCCAGCGGCACCGCCATCGGCACGTCGAGGAAGTAGATGCCCAGGCCGATGAAGACGGCGTCGATCAGCGCCACCACCACCGTGCCCCGCACGTAGGCGGTGAGCGTCCGCCAGGCCATCGGGCCGGCGCCCGCGACGCCCGAACGGGCCGCCGCCGGGACCAGCTTCAGCGTCCAGCCCCAGATCTTCTTGCCGTCGTGCAGCAGGAACAGCGTGCAGAAGATCATCAGCAGCAGCATGGTGAGCGCCTCGACGACCACCGTGACGCCCTCGAGCCCGGCCGAGGTGAGGGACTCGGTGTTGGAGCCGACCGCCTCGCGGAGGTTCTCCGCGATGCCGTTGATCTGGTCCTCCGTCACGTGGAACGGGGAGTTGAGCAGCCACCGCCGCAGGTCGTCGATGCCGCCCTGGACCTGCTCGGAGAGGTTGTCGGCGTTCTCCATGATCTGCCAGGTGACGAACCAGCCCATCAGGCCCAGCACCGCGAAGCCGAACACGGCGGTGAGCGCGGTGGCTGCGCCGCGCGGCAGCCCGTGGCGTATCAGGCGGGCGGCGAGCGGCTGGAGCAGTGCGGTGACCAGCAGGGCGCCGGCGAAGGAGAGCACGATCAGCCGGACGGAGCTGATCACCCGCATCAGCACCCAGACGGTGCCGGCCAGGACGAGCAGCCGCCAGCCGGCCTCGGCGGCCACGCGCAGGCCCCACGGCACCACCTGGGCCGGGTCGGGCCGCACCACGACCTGCTGCACGACGATCGGCTCGTGCTCGGACTCGTTGCCCTCGTCGCGGCGGACCTCGGCCCGCCGCTCCTCCCACCGCTTGCCCGCGGCGTTGAGTCCGGCGCCGAGCCGGCCCGCCCAGTCAGGAAGTCGCGCCATGGTCGTCCTCTGCCCCCGTCTCTCCCCGTCACTCCGGGCGTGTCAGCTTGATGTGGACGACCGTACATGGCCGCAGCCCCCCACCGTCGGACGGTGAAGGGCTGCCACACGAACGCGCGGTGACCCGGGAGCGAAGCCCCCGGGCCCGCACGTGGCCCGCCTCGACCTCACCGAGGACGGCACCGGCATCCAGCACATGGACATGGACACCGCGAGCCCGGACGGATCCAC